>JAWCRZ010000006.1:0-63692 GCA_038868995.1 Candidatus Woesearchaeota archaeon
CACTCTGGAAAGAACAAAGCCAATTGCGCGAGGAATGCTCACAACAAGAAGCAATTGAGCCAGCAGAACAGCATCCGAATACTGCTCAGAGAAGAAAAACGGAATGATAATAGGGGCAAAAATAGAGGCAACTCCCGCGATAACCACGAAAAATACAATTAATTTAGGAATGTGACGGATAACATACTTGTAAATAACTTCCTTCTTGCCTGCAGTCAGTTTAGGGAAAACCAACAAACTGACATTCTTCGATATGGAGTATAATTGCTCTGAAAGCGCGGCAGCGATTGTATAAACAGCTGTCGCCGCGAAGCCAAGAAAAAAAGTGACAATAAGCTTGTCAAAGAACACCTTGATGTATGGAATGAAATTAATTACCGTCAAATGCGCGCTGTACGACACAAAATCCGCATCCTTCACGCCATTCTCCATCTTACGACGCGCGAAAACAAAAGACCATATGTCCCCAATCGACTGGATAATCAAGTACACGGCAACAATCAACAACAAATTTTTTGAAAGGTATAAAGCAACTAACGCGCCAATAGAACTGCCCGCTTCAACAAACAACTGGAAAACGCAGCTCCACTTCGGCTTTTTTTTCCCGAAAAAGAACGCATGCGTCACGTCAAGCGACGTTAAGATAGGAAAGAATATTATTGACAGAAGAAAAATCTGCCACAAAGGCTCACTGGGCTTTTCAAAATAAAAATACCCCGCCGCAATGAGCAAAGCCAGAACTCCTAATATTGACCATTTAAGCTTGAAGCGCATTCCCTGCAGCAAAGTGCCGTCTTTATTCTCAGAAACTCCAACCAACACCGCGTTATTTGCTCCAGGAAATGACAGAACACTGATGGTTCCTAGAACGGCAAGAACAAATTGAAACTGCCCATAGAATTCCTTGCTGGTCCAGTAGGCAAAGGCGACTGAAAGGAGGAAACTGCAGAAGACTATAAGAAATTGCGTTGAGAATAACAACGCGCCGCCGCGGACATAGTACATCACGTCAAGCTCTGTCCACTTGTTCAGAAACGAGATAAGATGATTTATCTCTTTTTTTATCATATTGTCTTAAAATATTCGATGGTCTTCTTAAGGCCTTCGGTCAGCCTGACAGAAGGAGACCATTTGAGTTTGGACTCCACTAAAGAGATATCAGGCTTGCGCTGCCTTGGGTCGTCCTGAGGAAGGGGCTTGTAGACAAGCTTTGACTTGCTCTTTGTCAATGAGATAACTTTCTCAGCGAGCTCCTTGATTGTGAATTCATCAGGATTGCCCAAATTTACAGGTCCTGTTATTTTTGAATTCATCAGCTTGATTAATCCATCCACCATATCTGAGACGTAGCAAAAGCTCCGTGTTTGATTTCCATCACCATAAATAGTTATTGGTTTATTTTCCAGTGCCTGGATTATGAAATTGCTCACCACACGCCCATCATCAGGCGCCATATTCGGGCCATAAGTGTTAAAAATTCTGGCAATACGGACATCAACATTAAACTGACGACTAAAGTCCATGCACAATGTTTCTGCAGCGCGCTTGCCCTCGTCATAACAGCTTCTCAAGCCAACAGGATTCACATTGCCCCAGTACGACTCCTTCTGCGGATGCTCAAGCGGGTCGCCATAAACTTCACTTGTGCTGGCCTGCAAAATTCTGGCTTTGCAGGAGTGAGCGAGCTCAAGAACGTTGTAAGTCCCGAAAACAGAAGTTTTGAAAGTATAAACAGGGTCTTTTTGATAGTGAAAAGGGGAAGCAGGGCAGGCAAGATTATAGATTTGGTCGGCAGAATCATCAATTGGCACGGTAATGTCCTGCTGGACAAACTGGAATTTAGGATTTTTCAAAAATGACTGAATATTTTTTTTGCTACCAGTATAGAGGTTATCAATGCAGACAACATCATGGCCATTGTTGAGCAAAGCATTGCACAGGTGAGAACCGATAAAGCCAGCACCGCCGGTTACAATGATACGCATTCAATGCCTCCCGATTGAACGATAATCAAAGCCAAGCTTTTTCATTGAACCAGGGTCAAACACGTTTCTGGCATCAATAAATTTCTTTACTTGCAGCTTTTTCAAATCCATCGTCTTAAAGTCGGACCACTCTGTTGCAAGAATAATCAGGTCTGCGCCTTCTGAAGCTTCGTACGCATCTTTACAGTACGTAACATCTTTGAGAATCTTCTTGGCATTCTCAACTGCCTGCGGGTCGCAAGCGCGGATTTTTGCGCCTTCCTCTTGCAAGTCCTGAATAAGCAAACAAGCAGGAGACAAACGAACATCATCCGTATTAGGCTTAAATGCAAGACCGAGAACCGCAATGGTCTTGCCTTTAAGAGAACCAAGCATTTCTTTTGCAAAGTCACGCACATGCAAGCGTTGCCCATCATTGATTTTAACAACCGCCTCAAGCAAAGAAGCATCAACCTTATGCTTTTTCATAACCGAAATGAATGCATCAACGTCTTTCGGGAAGCAAAAACCGCCATAGCCAAGACCTGCATTAAGGAAATCCCTCCCAATACGCTTATCCATGCCAACGCCCTCCATAACTGTCTTTACATCAGCACCAGTCTTTTCACACAAGCGCGCAACCATATTGGCAAAACTGATTTTCATTGAAAGAAAAGAATTTGAAGCATGCTTGATAAGCTCAGCACTCTCAAGATTGGTGTGAATAATCGGCGCCTTCAAAGAAGCGTAGACATTTGACATAATCCTGTCTGCCTTTGGAGTTTCAGTGCCTATAACTATGCGGTCCGGATGCAAAAAATCATGCACAGAAGTTCCTTCCCGAAGGAATTCAGGATTAACCGCGACGTCAAACTCGGTTTTCAGGTGTTTCCCAAGAAGCTTTTTCATCCATTGAGCGGTCTGCACTGGCACAGTGCTCTTCTCAACAATAACAGAATAATGATTGAGGTTTGCGCCGATATCCCTGATGACCTGCTCCATGAATGATAAGTCGGGGGAGCCATCCTTTTTTGGAGGAGTCCCCACACAGATAAAAATCACCTCTGCGTCCTTGATTGCCTCCTTGATGGAGACTGTGAAAGACAACCTGCCTGATTTGAGGTGCTTTGAAAGCAATTCAGGCAGGCCTGCCTCAAAAATCGGGCAGATGCCCTTCTTCAATTTTTCAATCTTTGAAGAATCAATATCATTTCCAATAACGGTGTGACCAAGCTCTGCAAAACAAGCAGCAGAAGTCAGACCAACATATCCCGTTCCAATAACTGCAATTTTCATGCGGGGATGTGCAGAAAAGGGGTATAAATAGCTTATGATTTAATGGTGCGGGCAGCTCTGCCTCGGCTTTGCCGAGGTCATTTTTATCTCTGCCAGTTGTGGAGGAGAGAAAAATGAGTCCAGAGCGGCCAGCACCAGAAACTTGACTTAACCTGATTTAATGGTCTGCTCCAAACCCTCATGGAATTGAGTTTCAGGCGCAAAATGCAATACTTTTCTTGCATCTGAAATATCGGCAACGCTGTGCAAGATGTCACCCGGCTGCTTAGGGGCATATTTAGGCGAGATTTTTGTTCCCAGAATTTCATTCAAATGGACAAGTATTTCCTTGATGGAAATCTGCACTCCTGTGGCAATGTTGAAAACCCTGCCAGATGCGTTGGCAGTCGACATCGCCTTCAAGTTTGCCTTCACAACATCAGACACAAAAATAAAATCGCGCGTCTGCATTCCGCTGCCAAAAATAACCGGCTGCCGATTGTTCTTCAAGGCAGTCACAAACTTGGTAATAACGCCAGAATAAGGAGACAAAGGGTCCTGCCGGGGACCATACACGTTGAAATAACGCAAAGCGACTGTTTCAAGTCCATAGAGTTTATTGAAGATTACCATGTATTGCTCGCCTGCAAGCTTAGTCAAGGCATACGGCGTCTGCGGCTTTAACGGTGAATTCTCGGTTTTCGGCAATGTCGGCTCATCGCCATACACAGCAGCACTGCTGGAATAAACAACGCGCTTGACTTTGGCATCGCGAGCGGCCAACAACACTTTAAGCGTGCCTGTTGCGTTGACTTCGTGCGTTTCCAACGGGTTCTGGACTGAGTAAGGCACGCTGGCAATAGCTGCCAAATGAAAAACAAACTCCTGGCCCTGCATCGCCTTTTTGAGAATTGCGTCATCGGTAATGTCACCTTTGATAAAATCTATTACGTCCTTAACTGCTGAAAGATTTGACTGCCTGCCAGAAGAAAGGTTGTCAAGCACAGTCACATCATGCTTTTTAATCAATGCTTCCACCAAATGACTGCCAATAAAGCCGGCACCGCCGGTAACAAGCACTTTTGCCATGCCAAGCAGAAATTAAGAAAGGTTTATAAATACCTGCCTTTGCCGTCTATATGGACGGCCATAGGGGCCGGGTTCCACCTGGTCTCATTCGAACCCAGCAGTTAAACCGGCCTCCGTAACGGTGTGTACTCCGCTGAGGGGGAAATCCGTTAAGCTGTCCACCTTATATTTCTACAACGACATCGCCTGTTTTTGGATTAAGATCCTTGATTTTAGCATGACCTTTAAGCTTTGCCTTGACTTCCTGCAAAGAGCAAAGTGCTTTCATCTTGTAAAGCTCGTCAAGAATTTCCTTTAATTCCTGATAATGCTCATAAATTAATTCGCCCTTGCGCTGGAGCTCAATGGCTTCTGATTCCAACGCAGCAATGTTTTTCGACTGAATTTCAATCACTTCCAGAAGCTTTTTCATTTTTTGATCAAAGGCCTTCTGTGAATCAGACACTTTGTGCACTGCAATTGATTCTGAAAGATTTTCATCAAGAACTGCTGAAAATGACGGGTAATGCTGCCCCTCCTCCTTGAACTGCCAAAGCTTTATCGGACTTAATTCGCCATCAGAATATGCACGAGGACTGGGAGTTTCGATAAGCAATGACTGATATGCCTTGAAGTCGCCGCCCCGAGAAAGAATTTCCTTTGCGAGCAGTTTACCAACCAGCTTTGCAAGCTCTTTCTCATCAGAAGGAATGCCTTTGATTTCGAACAAATTTTTCTTGGCAGGTGGTGGAACATAATTCAGACCTCGCCTGATTTCACGGTCCTTCCAAGCACGCTCTTCCTTTGCTCCAAGAATTTTCAAAGATGCGTCGGTTAGAATTATGTTGCCGTTCTGGAAAAGCTCAATAAAAAGATAAAATGTTTCCCTCTGAGTTTCAAATGTTATTTTAACAATACGCTCGCTGCCAAGCTGCTCTATTTTTGCTATTTTCTTCCCTTCAAGAAAACGGCGCATCATTGAACACAGATTGCTGAATTTCTCCGGCGCTGAAAGCTTTTTTTGAGACAGCCAGAATGCATTGCCAGTTATGCGCAAAAATGATTTTCCAACTCCGGACTTGTGAATTTGCAGCAGAAAGCCATCCGGCTCGTAAATCTTGTCAACCCGCGCTCCGATTACATTTTGAAGCTCTTTTACAAGAAAATGAAGTTCGAGGAAATTAAGCTCGGTTTTCATAGTATATAACCCATAATAGAAGAATTTAAATTTTGCCAATAAAAAGACGGACTGGGACTGAAAGTTGAAAGCACTTATAACTGGAATAACAGGACAAGATGGCAGCTATTTGGCAGAGCTTCTGCTGTCAAAAGGATACGAGGTCTATGGGCTAATCAGAAGAAGCAGTGTGCCGAATACAATGAGAATTGCACATTTGCCAATCAAGCTGATGCACGGCGACTTAAGCGACGGACACGCTTTGTCTCAAATAATCAGAGAAGTAAAACCGGATGAAATATACAACCTTGCAGCGCAAAGCCACGTGCGAATCAGCTTTGATATTCCAGAATACACTGCAGATACAACAGGAGTAGGAGTTCTTCGCATGCTGGAGGCAATACGCAACGAACATCCAAAAACAAAGTTCTACCAAGCAGGAAGCAGCGAACAATACGGCAGAGTACTCTCCATCCCACAGACAGAAGAGACGCCGTTCAATCCAAGAAGCCCCTACGCCTGCGCAAAGGTCTTTGCACATCAAACAGCAAAGATGTACAGAGACGCGTATGGACTATTTGTCTGCAACGGAATCTTGTTCAACCACGAAAGCCCCAGAAGAGGCGAAAATTTCGTCACGCGCAAAATAACCAAAGCGGTTGCGCGAATAGCACTCGGAAAACAAAAAGAACTCGCACTTGGAAACCTTGATGCCAAACGCGACTGGGGATATGCGCCAGAATACGTCGAGGCAATGTGGAGGATGCTGCAACACCACACACCAGACGATTACGTGATAGCAACAGGAGAAACGCACAGCGTGAGGGAATTTGCTGAGGAAGCATTCTCAGCAGCAGGGCTAAACTGGAGAGACCACGTAAAAATAGACACACAATTATACAGACCGGCAGAAGTCGACCATTTGACCGGTGATTATTCAAAAGCAAAAAGAGTTCTTGGATGGCAACCAAAAACAACATTCAAACAATTAATCAAAATAATGGTTGAAGCGGACTTAGCAGCAGAAAAAACTAATCCTCAGTAAGCAACTGCACAATCTGCGCATACGCAGGGCGCGTTATGAGTACACCAATTGTAACTGCCAGAATTGTTGTGATGGCAAAACCTTTAAGAAGACCTGCGCCTGCAAACAGCAAGGGAATCATAGCAACTATAATAGTCAAATAAGCGCTGAAAATAATGAAAAACGCACGTTTAATGCGGTCCTTCCAATTATACACAACCTCCGCCTGCTTGCGCAATGCCTCGTCTGTAATAACCACTTGGTCGTTAACACCGGTGCCGACAGCCAAAATAATGCCTGCAATTGCCGCCAAGTCGATATTCCAGCCAATCAAAGCAGCCATTGCAATCGTAAGGAAAATCTCTGAAACAGCAGTGAACAAAATAGGAACTGCGATAATAAAACGGCGATAAACAGCAATCAGCACAACAGCAACACCAATAAGAGCAAGCAATCCAACATAAACCGCATTCCTCAAAAACTCCTTTCCAAGCGTGGGTGAAATAGTGTCAACACGCTCAATCTCCAACTTGACAGGCAATGAGCCGGTAATAAGAATCGTCTGCAAGCGCTTCATATTCTTAAGCGCGTCTTCCATAGCAGCAGCCTCGGTAGCACCCTGACCACCACCAGTAATCGCTATATCAGTCACTGCACGCCCACGCAAATCAGCAGCAATGCTAAGCCGGTCAACCTCCTGGTCATCAAGATACAAAACAAGCTGCTCAGACAAACTATCACCAACCACAGCAAGGCCCCGAGTCAAATCCGCCTGGCGCTGCGCGGCCTCAGGGCTCAACGTTATCGAAAACATAAAACTGCAACCCCATCCATCAGCCGACTTTCCACAACCCCTGTTCGGGTCAATTCCAGAGCATTGGGCAGTCCTGCAGACATAAGTAATATCCTGGCCGCCCTTAAATACGGTCTGCGTGCCAATCTTCGCCTCAAATTTGCCCTGCCTGCCCAGCAAATCACGGACTTCCTCCTCGGAAGCCCCAGCAATCTCAACCAGCACAAAACGATTGCCCCCTCCAACAAACCCAGGACGGTCAGAAACCTCGGTAACAACAACATCGCCAAGGCCGTAAACATTCAAACGCTCCTTAAGAGAATCAATAACCAACCCCATTGTATCAGAGGAAACCTCTTCTGCAGGGCTAAGAAGAACCCTTGTGCCTCCCTGCAAGTCAAGACCCTGACGCAGGTTGCTCTTCGGAGCAGGACCAACACTAAAACCAAGCGGCTCAATGCCAATTGTTTCAACCAATAATTTCGGACGTTCGACCTCGCGCTGAACTGTCTTGTTGACAAGCAACACAGTACCGTTGATTGTTTCATTGACCTCTATGATTTCATCAACAAGAACAGTTTCTGTTTCGTCCAACTCTGTAACCTTATACTTCGGCTTTGTAACCAGCTTATACGTGCTCTTTGTGGTCTTTACAGAGACGGTCTGATTCGGCTCAAGCGTTGAAACAAATGAATAATATGCCTGCAAATCAGGAATCGGCTTGTTGTTCATTGCAAGAATGCGCTCCCTGCCCATAGGAGAAAGAGTTGACTTTGGATTTTCAAAACCGGCAAGCTCAGCACTGCTGTTTCTGGCAATCGCCTTAATCTGAACGCCTTCATTCCACGGGCGCGGATTAATGGCAAACAAGCCCAACAACAAGCAGATCAGCAAAATTATGACCCGAGGGTTTTTCAGAATTTTACTAACTCTGCCCATGTTTCCTCTCCATATACCAGCGCAGAATACCTGCGTTCTGGAACCAGGTGTAAACCATATCAAACAGCAAGCCAATTGTTGTAATCAGCATAATCTGACGGATAGTATCGGACTGAGTGAAAAACAACCCAATAAGAGCAGCAGTCAATGCAGTGGCAGTCATCGTCACACCAGTGCGAAATGCACCAACAGTGCGCTGGAAAACAGTCCCACCCTCTCCCTTACGCTTCAAAACCTTTGTAGTCAGCAAAATATCAGTATCAACAGAATAACCGATGAGCATCAGCAAAGCGGCAATGCCTGCAGTGCCCATCTTGATTCCGAGCAGATTGACAACTGCAAGAGTAGATATTATGTCTGAAACCGCCGCCAAAATAACAAATGAAGACGGAATTACAGAGCGGAAAGTCAAAAAAACTACAATTGCCATGAAAATGAAGGCATAGATAAGAGCGCGAACGGTCTGGGAGAAAAACCTCTGACCGAGAGAACTACCCATGCTTTCAATGCTGTAAGCGCCTGGATTGAGCTGCACGCCAAACACAGGCAATGCAGCCTCAAGTTCTTCAGGAGAAACGTCAGACGCCTCAACAATAATTGCGGTTGAAACACCACCTTCTGTAATCTCGCGCACTCCAATATCCGCATTGGGAAAACGACCGGACAAATCCCTCTCAAGGCGGTGAATGTCAAAAGAAGCACCGACAGGAACAGTCATTGTAATCCCGCCCTTCAAAGAGACACCTTTCTGAAAAAACTCACCTGTGCGCGAATAACCCACTCCAAGAGAAACAATGCAAGCAAGCAACAGCAAGAAACTGAACATCATCAGCTTCTTGTACTGCTTGTCATAAATGTTCAATAACAATTCCCTAAGTGACAATTATACCACCTGCAGTTGGCAGAACTACAAGGTGTTTTTAAAAGTTACTTATTTTTGATGCTGTCAACTTAATGATGCCGCGCTGGCTTTTGACTGACTTTTCTTCTCCCCTTGCAAGTGCGGGAAGAGAAAAGTCACCTCGACAACGTCGAGGCAGCGCGGCCAGCACCAGAGAGTTGACTTAACCCTTATTTTTAACTATCGCCTGCACAAAGCCAAGAAACAAAGGATTAGGATGCTCCAAACGGGATGTAAGCTCGTTATGCGCCTGAGTTGCCACAAAATAAGGATGCTTTGGCAATTCGATATATTCAACCAGACGCTTATTTTCAGACGTGCCAGAAAAAACCATGCCGTTTTTCAACAAGACATCGTGATATTGAGGGTTAACCTCATAACGATGACGGTGACGCTCCCATACCTCGTCTGCATTGTACAATGAGTGCACGACAGAGCCTTTTTGGAGCACTGCCTTGCACGCGCCCAAGCGCATAGTGCCGCCCTTTGCGGTAATTGTGCGCTGCTCAGGAATATAATCAACAACCGGCTGGGGTGTATTCTCGTTAACCTCAGTTGTATTGGCATCCTTAAGGCCGCACACATCACGCGCAAATTCAATAACTGCAAGCTGCAAGCCATAACAAATGCCCAAAAAAGGAATGCCATTTTCACGAACATACCTTATAATGCTGATTTTTCCCTCGATGCCCCTGAAACCGAATCCGCCAGGAATCAGAACGCCGTCAACATCCTTCAAAACGCTTTCAACATTGACCCTGCCCTGCTCTATATCAGTTGTCTCAACCCATTTAAGATTAACTTTGGCATCACAATGCGCTCCAGCATGCGTCAATGCCTCTGAAATGCTCGCATAACTGTCCTTCAACTCGGTGTACTTCCCGCAGACGGCTATAGTAACGCTCTTTTTGGGATTCTTTATGCGTCCAACAAGCAGTTCCCATTCAGACAAATCCTCCTCAAAGTTGAGCTTGAGCTTTTCCTTTATGCGCTCAAGTAAGCCCTCATTCCTGAACATCAAAGGAATCTCATAAATGCTCTCAATATCTTTCCCTGAAATTATTTCATTGGGGGTAATGTCACAGAACAGAGCAATTTTTTCCTTCAATCTCGGAGAAAGGGTATTCTTGCTCCTGCAAATAATAATGTCTGGAGAAATTCCCTTCTCGCGCAACAAAGAAATGTCGCGCTGGGCTGGCTTTGTCTTCGGTTCGCCAACACTGTCCAAGAATGGAATGTATGTCAAATGAATGTACATAACATTGTCAACACCTGCCTGCTTTTTCAGCTGCCTTGCCGCCTCAATGAACCAGGAATTTTCAATGTCGCCAACAGTGCCGCCAATCTCAATTGTCATAATGTCCGGCTTTTCCTGCTGTACGATTTCAGCCCACCACTCCTTAATCTCATCAACGATGTGAGGAAAAATCTGAATGGTCTTGCCCAAATACCGCCCCTCACGCTCCTTTGCAATAACACGGCTGAAAACCTTGCCGGAAGTAAGATTCCAGTTTGACTTGCAAGTAATGCCAAGAAAACGCTCATAATGACCGAAATCCATATCAACCTCGCCGCCATCAGCAAGCACAAAAACCTCCCCGTGCTCAACAGGGTTCATAGTGCCAGGGTCGACGTTCAGATAGCCATCACATTTAATGGTGACAATCTTATGATTGTTCTTCAGAAGGCATGCAATAGATGCGGTTGCGGTGCCTTTGCCTAAACCGGAAAGAACACCGCCTGTAATGACAATATATTTTGTTTGCACAAATTGGAAAGTGCCAGGCAATTTAAAAAATTTTTGATACTGCAGTTTGCAGATAACAAAAAGAATCCGAGAAAAAATTATATACGCCGACAAATTCAGTTATCGACGTGATATCAATCTACTGCTCTGAAAAACTGGACGGGGTTGCGGCAGCCGCGATCATAATGAGGCACGCAATACTCACAAAACTTCCAGCGCACTTCGGCGGCTTTTTACACCCAGACGCGCTGGAAGACGAGTTCGAAGACATGGCACAGAATGAGCAGCAGCTTATTTTTGTATTGGACATAGGCGCCCTGCCAGAACATCTACCATTAATTGAAAAAATCACGCAGAAAAACAAAATAGTGTACTGGAACACACACGACGCAGAAAGCGTGATTGTGCCAGCAAAAATATTTGACAGGGCAACCGAGAAAAAATGCTCGGCAGAACTCGCACAGCAGAGATTCCTGCCAAATGACTTAATTGCAAGAAAACTTGCGCAGCTGGCACACGAAGTAACTTTCTGGCAAATGAATGACGAGAACGCATCACGCCTGAGCGATTTGATAGCAGCCGGCTACAACCCCCTAGAGCTTATTGACGCGCTTGCACGAGGAGCGCTCTGGAATCCAAAATTTGAAGATTTCCACAAAAAGCTAATTGAGAAAAAAATGATTGCGCATGATGAATTGATGAAAACACTTGTCATCAAATCATATGTTAATTACAGATTCGGGTTTGGACTGGCTGCATCAATACTTACAACAGCAGATGCATGCCAGAAAATATTAGACGGGCATGCAGGCGTGGATGTGGCGGTTGTTTTATACAGAGACGGGCGCATCGGATTCAGAAGAAGAGATGGATGCGATGTTAATGTCAAAGAACTGGCTGCACTGTTCAAGGGAGGAGGAATGCCTTTTGCAGCAGGAGCACGCCTGCCGATGAGCGTATCAAAGGAAAATTTTCCAGATGCCCTTTTTTACCTCGACCAGGCATTCAAAAACTTCTTCGTAACAGCGGTTTCATAACTTTTATATAGCAACCGCAAAATGGAAAAGATATGATATTTACACTCCGGGAACTGATTGACGTCGTCATCATGACTGTAGCAGTCGGCTACATCTTCATGGACCTTTTCAGACGGCAGACAAGAGGGTTTGACAAGAAAGCATTTGTATTCGCATGCATGGTGACTGCACCCGCGCTGATTGCACACGAGCTTGCGCACAAGTTTGTAGCGCTTAGCTATGGCTTGAACGCAACATTTCACGCGGCATACTTCTGGCTTGCGCTTGGAATAATTCTAAAAATGCTCAGATTTGGATTCATATTTTTCGTGCCTGCATACGTCAGCATAGGCACTGGCACAGCTGTAGCTGGATTGCCAATGGCGCTAATTGCATTTGCAGGACCGGCATTAAATCTTGTGTTGTTTGTTGGAGCATGGGCATTGCTGAAAAAACGAAAAATGAAAAGAAGCACGTGGATATTCCTGCAGGTCACCAAGCAGATAAACCTGTTTTTGTTCATCTTCAACATGCTGCCCATACCGTTCTTTGACGGAATGAAAGTATATCAAGGGCTATATCACTCATTATTCTAAGCCAGAAATTATGTCCAGAGGTACAGACCATTTTACCCCCTCTAACGCATAATCTTATACCACTGGAACAGAACACGGTCAACGCTCTTCAGCAACTCAAGCTCGTGCCCGGACAAGGTTATGCAGTCACCATCCAATGTAACCTGCGTAGGCGCTTTTGGAACAAGATAAATGACCGAGGCGTTGTCTGCACAAGTTATTATAGTGCGGTTTGCACAGGCATCAGTGACGTTTTTAGTGCAGGCAGCCTCAACCGTGAAATTCAATGCGCGCACAATGTTCAAAGTAAGCTCGGAAGCGGCCAGCGCGAGATACTTGTATTCATCACTGTCCGCTTCCGGGTCAAACGTGATATAAATCGGCTCTGTCTTGAAGCCGGAAAAACTGCCTGACACAACAACATCCTCAACCTGAAAAGGATTAAAGCGAAACGAGCCACGATAAAGCTTTCCATTAATCTCAATATTCGACTCCCAAAAACCCCCGATCTCCTCAAAAACAAAATAATTGTATTCAACAATATTGGCAGGAGGAGGGCTGCCTTTCAAGCCGTAGAAAAAAAACAAAAGAACACCAAGCAAAACAAAAGAGCCAATTAAATAAAACAATTTTGTCTCCCTATTCAATTTTGGCTCTTCTCCGGTCATGGCATAACGCCCAGAATGCTGTAGACCAGACGCTCGGTCTGCTGATAAAGGTCAAACGCGTCAAGCGCCTGCACTTGAATGCAGTTGCCAACTGCCTTGATAACGGACGTGTTGCTTTCAATAAACTCTACAACCGGCTGGGCTTCAGTTGCCTCGGCACACGTCTTTTGAGGAAGCTCAATGCCATCGTTATCTGTAACAGCGCGCTCAATTATTTTCCTATCCTGTAACTGAACTTCCAAATAATACTGCGCCTCAGCCATATTAGGAGACAAAGTACTGTTAGGGTCATAAGTTACGGTAAGAACCGGCTTTTGCAACATTGATTTAACATCCTCAGGAATACGGATATACTCCAAGTCGCCAGGGAAAAAAAGAAAAACACGCTGCTGCCCATCAATTTTTGCGGTCAGCTGTCCATCCATCTGCCTGAACTTAAAACCGTTATACTTAAAGGTTGAAGAAGGGCCGACAGCAAAATCGACCATTACAAGAGCAACAGTGCTGAGAATCATAATAGCAATAATGCCAAGACCGATAATCTTCTTCGTTTCCATAGCGAGAGCTGATTTTGGATACTTTATTAAGTTTTGCGAATAAGCTTTAAATACGTCAGCGCGGAAAAGCACTGCATGAAGTGCGACATTTGCGGCAAAACAGTGGCGGAAACGTTCTTGAAAAAAATAATTGGAAGCTATGTCAAGGATGAAAAAGGAAAATTGCACACAGTCTGCAGGGAATGCCAGAAGAAATTACGCAGCAAAGAAGAAATTTTGAAGCATCTCAAATGATGCCTCCGTAGCTTAGTAGCCATAGCGGCGGTTTCGTAACTTTGCGAAAAAACCGCAGGTCGCGGGTGCAACTCCCGTCGGAGGCTTCAGCACCCCGTTCGTAAGCCCACACATCAAAGGGCGGAAGAACGGGAGTTTTCTTCTGTCCAACTGGGCCCTTACTGGGCCTGAAAGTACATAAAGCCAGAAAACACTTGTACGTACAAAAGACGGACAAAGTTGATAAGCGCAAAAAACAACGTATCTTTTTGTGGGACAAAGTCCAACATTTTCGAGTTACACGCTTTTATAGAGGGCGCGTACACGAAATGTCCGCACAATGTCCTACAAAGTTGATAAGCGTGAAAAAACAATGTATGTTTGGATTGGACAGAGTCTCACGCAAGTGTGCTACCTGCTTTTATAGTCGAGCACTGTCCGCAAAATGCGCTACAAAATTGATAAGGTGAACTTGGCTTTATGATTGATGTGCAAACTCCGGAAATTGAAGGCTTGTTCAGTGCAGGAGTCTGGAGACCTACAATGGATACGACAGACTACCATCGGTTTAGCAAGCAGTACCAGACCGCAATAACGCGGCTCTGGAAGGCGAATATACCTTCAGAGGACAAGAAGCTTGTCGAGCAGTTTGCTCGCGACGTAAAGGCAGACGGAACGGGCTATTCACGCCTTACAAAACTGGTGCGGAACCTTGCGCTTATCGTCGAGGCATTAGGCAAGCCGTTCAAACAAGCAACAGCCGAGGATATCCGAAGGATTGTTCATGCCTATGAATCCGGCGATTACTCGGTCTGGACGAAACACGACGTCAAAGTCATACTGAAACAATTCTATCGCTGGCTGGATGGCGAGGACTATCCGAAAATCGTGAAATGGATATGCACCACGATTCCACATAAGGACAAACCGTTGGTTCACGAAGCTGAATTGTTGAGCGAAGAAGAGGTCAATAAGCTTATAGCGACAGCTGACCACCCGCGCAACAAGGCAATTCTCGCAATTCTGGGCGAGAGCGGAGCAAGAGTTGGCGAGATCGGCAACCTGACCATCGGACAAATCAAGATAGACGCAAGCGGAGCCGTCCTCAATGTTTCAGGAAAGACTGGACGCCGACGCTTACGCATCATTAGCGCAACGGCTTATCTCGTGAAGTGGCTTGATATTCACCCTGACAATGCGAACCCGTACGCGCCGTTATGGGTGAATATCGGCACAAAAAATTATCACAAACAGTCCACTTACGAAACCATCCGTAAGGTGCTGATTGAGACGTTCAAGAAAGCAGGCATCAAGAAACGTTGCCACCCATACATTTTCAGGCACAGCAGGGCATCACAACTTGCACGACACTTGACCGAATACCAAATGAACAGCTATTTCGGCTGGATTCAAGGAAGCCGAATGCCGAGCTTGTACGTGCATATTTCTGGGAAAGATTTGGATGAAGACATACTCCGCATTAACGGAATGAAACCAGGAGAAAAACCAATACCATACAAACCACAACTCAGAGCCTGCCCAAGATGCAGAGAAATCAATTCGCCTAATGCTTTATACTGTTGCAAGTGTGCGGAAATCGTAGACCCTGCGTTGGCGTTGAAATCAAAGCTGGAAGAAGCCGAAAAACCCGCACAAACAGGCAAGAGTCCGTTCACAGAATGGTTGCAAAACGACCCAGAACTGCGTGAAATGTTGAAGCGCAAGGCGATGGAGTTCAAAGATGTCCAGCCAATCTAATGACCCAATAGTCGATCTTGCATTTTATGGAGGAATTATTGTATTTGCAGCTCTGATAGCTCTAAGACTGGCAACAGTGGTGTGGCAATTTCTTACAAGCATTTGGCAGGTATGCGCGTTACTTTTTGCAACAATAATCAGCACCCTCTATTTTGTCAGCGCGTTCAAGCTACTGCGGTATGCTCCAATGCGCACCGATGTTGACTTACAAGGGATTGAAGACCCTGAGCTTTTTGACGAAGAACCACTTACTGAACCAAAGGTTCAGCCAGCCCCTCCAGTGCAGGAAGAAAAAATTGAAGAAAAACACGACCCAAAAGAAGCCCTACTTCATTTACCGATTCACGATGCTTCCAAACTGTCAGATGATGAAGTATTTTTCTTGCAGCGTAATGAGTATGAATACAAAGAATTTGTGCCGTTAGGCAAAAACCGTTGCAAACCATATCTTGTTTTGGAGCAAAAGCCTGAAAGCTTTGAGCACACTTTTGTCGTTTACGCGCTTGTTGAGAAACTTACGCCATACGTGAAGAACATCAAAGTTCACAGCAACCCCGACATCACCTTTACGTATAACCGCGAGGAATTCGCAGTAGAGGTCGTGATTCCTCTTGAGCTCAAGCATTCCCGCTTTGCAATCAAGGCAGAGCGTCTCAACAGTGCCTTTGGCACTCGCTTGTGGTTCGCCATCACACGCAGCGCGTACAAGCGCAGCCTTTCCCGCTATGGCGAGGTTCTCACCCGCAACCAGATAGATGCCTGGATTAAAGAATCATTCCCCTACAAACACCCCTCCTCTTAATACAACCATTTTCCAGCATACTCGCACTCCAGACCCGCACAAGATAATGTAATAAAAATCTGACGATAAAACCATAGAACCATCGACGAAAAACCCGTTCATTCTTGGTGTGCAACGCTTTTAAAACCGCACACCAACGATAAGCAGAAAAATGTTGGCGAAATTCTTGCCGTGCAACCTTTTAAGCGATGCTTTCCAAGAACTTTCCTTGAATTGCTTTCTTTGAAGCGTCCATCAAGAAAACAAAAAAGCCATTGTTCTCGGCTTCCTTAAACAACACGGTAAGCATTTCAAAATCGCTTTTACTTATTGATGACTTTGCGTTTTGCAGTTCCTTGAGATTTCCGCATAGTCCTTTGAAATGGTCTGCGGTCAGTCCTAAAACGGGCACGATGTCGTAGATTCTACCATCAATTTTGGTTTCTGACAAATTTGTGTAAAGAATCATTTTGATAAGTCCATCTTGGATATCTGCAAGACTCGGTATAGAAGTATGCGAGTGTTTCTTCTCAATCAAAAAGAGTTTCTTTTTAAGTATGACGGCCTCATCAACCGTGAAATAATACGCTCCGCCAAGATAATTTGTAATGGTGATTGTTCCTTTCTTATTCACAACTCTTTCTTTTGGTTGAGTGGTGAGGGATTCACGTCTCTGCGCGGATCGGGCAAGCGCTCTGGAGAATTTTTTGAATTTTCCAACATCTTCAGTAATTTGGTCGATATGCTCACGAAAACTTTCAATGCCGTGCAGTTCCACACCGCACTTCTTACTGATCTGTTTATAATATGCATCCTCGCACTTTTTGGCAATCTTGTTTATTTCACCCAGTTGCTTCAAATTCCAATGAAGCGCATCAGATTTGTACTTAAGAAGTTCTTGCAGCTTTTCCTTAAGATATTTGTAATCGAACTCTTGGTCTGTGATTTTGTTTTCATAGTCCTCCGATTTTTTCGCTTTTTTGTAATATGCGATGATTACGTGAACGCCCAATAGGCTCATTAGAGATACTGTGTCCCATTGGAGATAGTCTCGATCGCCGTCTTTTCCTTCATCTTTAACAAGGGGAATTATTGTGACACGAGTTTTATAGTTCATTGTGTCGTATACTCGTGCGAAAGGATAGCTGCGTGTTCTTTTGGCGGAAACCCAATGACTGACTGCGATTTTTCCTTCTTTGATATCGAGTATAAAACTTGCGTTTGTAAAGGCTTGTCCATTATCAAATTCTTTCAGAGAAACGACAGGCAATTCACGGCAAAGAAAGGGAGAGTATTCGACATTTTCAATTTTGGCAAGAATATTCATCTTAATCGACAAGCTTCTGCTGTCCTTCCGTTTTCTTTATCTTTTGCAAGGCATAATCAATATATTCCTTCTGCGTGTCCATTCCGATAAACTTTCTGCCAAGCAGTTGTGCAGCTAAAAGCGTTTGTCCACTTCCGGCAAAAATGTCAACGACAACGTCGTCTTTGTATGAATAGAATTGAATTACTCTGCTTGCAAGCTCAACTGGAAACGCGCAGGGGTGAATGTTTTCTTGAGGCGCAACTTGACGAATTTTCCAGACATTCTTGCTCATTTCTCCTTGATAATTCTTGAGGTCGATGCGATTCTTCTCTTTTTCTTCAGCTGACCGATGCCAATAGATATTTTCCTTGTTTTCTTTTTCAGCTGGTTTTTGGAAGACAAATACGTATTCTGAAACAAGACTTGGGTAGTAGTATCCAGGATAGGGGTGTTGGAGTAGCACTCCTGAACGGCGGTCCTTTGCGACTGGTTTTTCCCAGATTATGTCTTCACAGAATTTCCAACCGATTGATTCCATCCAGGAAACGAAATGAAAAGGCAATGCGACTCGGTTACCATTCCAACCCACAGGAGCGATATTGACCACGTTATATCCGCCTGGTTTGATAACACGCAAAAGTTCTCTAAACCTTTCAACAAGAAATTCTCTGTATTCGTCATAGGACACTTCTTTGCGCTCCCAACGGTCCTTTTTTCCTTGAAGTTTTTCAACGTGTTCTTCATAATTAATTGCGTTATGATACGGTGGAGAAGTAAATGCAAGTGTTATACTATTATCGGGTAGCTGTTGCATCGCTTTGAGACAGTCTCCAAGAAAAATGGTTCCTTGCTTGGTTTTGAACGCTTTAACTTCTACAGATTCAGCGGACTGAGCAGATTCCTTCTTTTGGTGCTGTTGCGCAAGCATTGGCATCCTCTTTTACACCCTTTTATATGAATTTAAGCGACTTAATAAGACTTTCGCTCAAGCGTGTCCAGTGGGTTCATTTAAAGCGCAGCTCTTTCAGACACCAAGACTTTGAATTTCCTAGTCTTATTTGAGAAAATATTTAAAGTTTGATACGCACTTATAAGCACATGGGGGTTTTACCGATACAAGTCAGCAATGTTGTCGACTTTTCACTTATTTTAACACTTGTTGGCATAGTTTCTTATTTCTTCGGAAGATTAATGTATGAAGTCGGTTGGCAAAGAGAAGATAAATTTTCCAATTACGTACACGGCTTTCTTTTTTTATGTTTCTTTGTTTTTCTACCTCTGTTCATCTTCTTGTTTGTAACACAAAAAGTCACTTTTACAAAAGAATCAGCCATCGTTCTTTCGGTACAATTTATCACGATTTTCTGGGTGAGAAAATTTTGGCGAAAAGATATAACTCTAAATCGCATAGAAAAATCCTCGGATGAGGAATTACAAAGACGAGGCCTTATACCTTTCATCTCAATGTTTCCTAAGTTAAGAACATGGCCTGTGAAAGTAGCAACAGCAATATTTTTACTCCAGCTTTTCATATTGAGTGCCGTCCAATCCATAGGCTTTTATCTTATTCTCACAGGCACGTCACACGTAAGTGTGAAATTCTTTTCTTTTGCAATGGCTGTAGTAGCATTGGGCATGCTGGCCGCATTGCAGAAAAAAGTTGAACTGAAGTTTTTTGATGCGACAGTCTCTTTTGGGAATAAAAAGCTAAGCGGCAGACTTCATAAAATCGAGGATGAATGGGTTACTATAATAAAAGACACGAAGACAAAAAAACAAGTATTACACATAAACAAAGATAAAATTGATTCTATTATGATCAATTTACCAAAAAAATGAAGAATCCTAATCGACTATTAAGAAAGTTAAGAACGTTTGCCAATGCCAATATTCGCGATATCTTAAATAATCAGCACCAATCAATTCTTTATCCTGTGCCGAAAAAATATCTTCCTGTTAACACCTACTTAAGAGATTTGTATAATCAAGCATATTACTGCCTTTATGCAAATATGGGCGATGCGTCATTGGCATTATCATGTGTATGTTTAGAAAAAATTTCCAGGGATTTCTATTCTAAATTTATAGGGAGTCGGCCAGTAACATGGAATCAAGTCTTAGAGCAATTAATTAAACATTTTAAGGGAAAGAAGGAAAATGAAGAGAATAAGGCATTTCTCATACTCTTAAATGATGTTCTTGAAAGAAAAGATAGGATAAGGAATCTTCTGTTGCATGGGAAGATAGACGAGTTCATTCTCGATACAAAACTCGAACATAAAGCATTCAATGTCTTAACTGGTCAATATGAAAATATACAATTAAATTATGATGAACGCATTCATGGCAAGAAAAAATCGCGGATTAAACATGAAAAAGTAAACTTAATGGCGCATGATACGCTATGCCTATTGTCCATAACAATAATTCGTTTTAATAAGCACATAGATTTGCAGTCATTAAAAGATGAAGATAATCGTTTAATAACAACAAATAAATAGAAGCTATTCTTCTCTATCTAATAGATTCTTGCAACACATCGCAAGCCAGTAGATGCTTACGAAGAGGGTGCTGCTTCCCGTGCGAGGCTCTAAAATTGCTTAGCGATTTTAGATCCTCGAAGTGCAAGGCACATTCGAGGCTTAAGAAGTATTTTAAGTGTCTTCTTAAATGCAATTCAGTAAAAACAAAACTTATTAAATACAACAATCGCATTCAAATTATGATGAAAACACTCGCAGCACTGAAAGGAATAATCGCAATCGCGTTTGCAATCCAATCGCTTGTCGTCTCATTCGCGATGATAAACAAACAACTCACCGTTCCATTTTTGATGCCAGGCGTAACAGTGGCAGCAGGATGGATCACATTGATATTAGTAATTGTCGCAATAATATTCTCACTCTTCAGAATAGCAAAACTGTTCTGATACAATGTCGTCAAACTCTAAAGAATCTGATGAACATTTGCACTATTAACATATCGGTTTTTATTCGCAAGCTTTAAAAGCCGCTTTTCTCGAACACAAGATATGCCGCGAATCGCTATTGTCAGGAAAGACCGGTGCAACCCGCAAGGATGCGGAGGATATCTATGCGCACGCGTCTGCCCGGTCAACATGGAAGGGCAGGACTGCATAGTTCCAGCGCCGACAGGAGACAAGAAGCCAATCATTGACGAACACCTGTGCACAGGATGCGGAATATGCCCAAACAGGTGCCCGTTTGGAGCAATAGACATAATCAATTTGCCCGAGCAGCTTGAGAATCCCATACACAGATATGGACGCAACGGATTTCACCTTTATTCAATTCCAACACCGATTTTTGGACAAGTTGCCGGCATATTGGGAAGAAACGGAATTGGAAAGTCAACTGCCATCAAGATTATTGCAGGAGTGCTGAAACCAAATTTAGGCGGCGAAAAAGAAGTTGAGTGGAAAGAAATGGTCAAATTCTTCAAAGGAAAAGAAGCGCAAAGCTATTTTGAAGCAGTACGCGACGGAAAGATAAAAGTTTCATACAAGCCGCAGCATGTTGAGCTGATTGCACAAACGCAAAAAGGCAAAGTAAGAGAGTTATTGAAAAAAGTTGATGAAAGAAAGAAGTATGATGAAATTATTGACGCACTGCAATTGCGCGACGTACTTGACAGGGATATTTCACAGGTGTCAGGAGGGGAACTGCAGAGAATAGCCATCGCAGCAACTGTATTGCGCCAGGCAAACTTGTACATATTCGACGAGCCGAGCAGCTATTTGGACATAAAACAGCGCATCAAAGTAGCACAGTTCATCAAAGGACTGGCAAACGAGCAGACAGCGGTGCTTGTAGTAGAACACGATTTGATTATTCTTGACTACATGACAGATTTACTGCACATAATGTACGGAAAAGAAGGCGCATACGGCATTGTCTCGCTTCCAAAGCCAACAAGAACAGGCATGAACATCTACCTTGAAGGATTTATCCGAGATGAAAACATGAGGTTCAGAGACCACGAGATAAAATTCCTGTCAAGACCGCCTCAAAAAGCGATTTCAAAGACAGCGCTGACCTCCTGGGGGGCAATAAGCAAAAAATTAGGAGATTTCCACTTGCATGCGCACGAAGGCACAATTGGAAGAAATCAAATCATCGGAATTCTTGGAGAAAACGGAATTGGAAAAACAACTTTTGTAAAAATATTAGCCGGAGTTATCAAGCCAGATTCTGGAGATGTTGATACAAAAATCAAAGTTGCGTACAAACCACAATATCTTGAAGGAAGAAGCGACGAACTGGTCATGAATCTGCTAAATGAGGCAGCATCAAAATACCAAAATCAAATAATCAAACCGTTGGAAATTGACACTTTGATGCTAAAACCATTGAATACGCTGTCAGGAGGAGAATTACAGAGAGTGGCGATAGCACACTGCTTGTCACAACAGGCAGACCTTTATTTGTTGGACGAGCCAAGTGCCTATCTGGACATTGAGCAGAGATTGGCATTCAGCAAAGTAATTCGAGACATTGCAGAACAAAGAGGAGTAAGCATATTAATAGTAGACCACGATTTGCTGTTTATTGACTATCTTGCTGATAAGTTAATTGTGTTTGACGGCAAGCCTGCACACGAAGGCACTGTTGAAGGACCATTCACCATGGAGCAAGGCATGAACAAATTCTTGACTGATTTAAAAATAACAATGAGGCGCGACAAGGAAAGCAACAGGCCAAGAATCAACAAGCCAGACAGCCGGCTGGACAGAGAACAAAAAGAAGCGGGAAAATTTTATTACACTTAAGCGCGGCCTCGGCTTTCTCCCTTGACAATGCCAGCAGCAATAATATGAGCGATTCTCAACGGCTCAGGAATATAGGAATGAATTGTTGTCAGCTTCATGAACTGCTTTGTCCTTTCCAAATCAATATTAATATGCTGCACATAGACCTTCCCAATTTTAATCGGTTGAGGCAACTGTGTGATAAGTTTGACCTTCTTCTTCATTCCCAAATTGGCCAAAGTTGCCAGAATTTTGGGAATGTCAGGATACTGACGTGTAACGGCAATGACAGGAAGCTTTGTCAGCTTTGAAAGCTTTGGAAGGTCAATTATGTTAAAGCCGCCAACACCAATGCCATTCAAAAAAATACAGCGAAGCTGGCTGTGAAATCTTGATTTGTTAATCATTTGAGCAATATTTTTTGTGGCGTCTGAGCCATCTACTTTGGCGGTGGTAGAGACAACACCGTCCAAATAATCACCGCCACGGTAAATTGTACCAACAACAAGCACCTTTCCCTTCCTAAACTTGAAGAACGGACCATCATCAATTCCGATGATACGTACTTCCCTTCTCAAATGCTTACGCATACACAAACCAATTGAAAATCAGCATTTAAGCATTACGGCTCGCTTCGCCCGAAAACGCTCAGATGCGCTCCGAAGTCCCTTCATTCGAACTTGCTCGCCGAAACTGATAACCTTTTTATAATAAACAGAATGAGAGTCGTCAATGAAGTTGGAAAAAGAAATATTCGCACTCTGGAAAGAGATAAATCCAGAGGCAGCATTTGGTTCTGGATTAAAGCAGTACGCAGGGCAATTATGGATTCCTTCACACACAAATGTAAAGAAAGCGCTTGCACGCATAGAGAAACTACACAAGAATGCAGATACTGCCACGAAGAAGTTTTTGGAAGCGATGAGAAGGGACTTAATGCTCGAAGAGCCACAATACCCTCCAGGAGCAATACTCAGCGTTTTCTTCACACATTTAATCGTTGAAGGAATCAATGAAAAACATCTGCTTTCATTGGCGGAACAAAGTTTGAGTTTTCTCGGAGTACAAGAGGATTTATGGGAGAAAAAATGGCCTGTTGAAATGCAAATATTTACTGCGCAGGAATGCGACGGTGGCCGCGCAATTATTGAGACAATAAAGAAAAAATGCAGGAAAAAAGATACAAAAGAAGCATTAACTGCAGTGCAGAGAAGATTGGACATCTGGAAGCATAAAATCAGCACGGTGGCTCTCAAGAAGAACAATTTTACAGAAACATACCCAATACTTAAAAAGAAATCAACAGGACTTGGAAGAAATAACAATTATCGAGCGACAATCAAGGATTTATATGACTACACAGAAACACCAGAAGAAATTGAAAGATTAGCAGAATCATGGATAGACAAAGAGTATTTCGGCTTCCAGAAGATATTACGAAAGCTTGCAAAAAGGTATAAATGCAGACCTACTGTAGAACATATTGAGAAAGCGCTCGACAAACACCAGCATATTCCTCCAAAGAAACTGGTGAAAGCAGTTGAAGGGCTTCGAAAAGTAATAAAGCCGCTGGCAGAACAGGAATGGGTGAAAATAACGCCAAAATACGACGTCAGAGTAATAGAGACACCGCCTTATCTTGTGCCGTTCCTGCCTACAGCAGCCATGCAGACATTCAACAGCTTGACAAAACCATTCTGCCTGTCGTTTATTACAACAGACACCAAAGCAAGCCCCAGCACATGCGTGCCAGATTTGATACAAACAATTATACACGAAGAATACGGGCATTGCGTCAATTTCCTGAACAGCTACACAGGCATTATTGGAAAACCACGCCTTATTGAAATATTAGGAAGCACTCTGGACACTCCAATAACCGAAGGCATATCATTCTTCAGGGAATTGGAGAGTTTGAAAACATTCGACAGAATGCTGCACAGAGGAGCACACAACAAAGTAGAAAAAGCGGTAATGAGAGAAATAGAGAAATATGTAAAATTTGAAGAATTTGTCGATGGAATATTCTTTGTTGTCATGAAATGGAGAATGACAAGATTTCTAAGGGCTATAAGCGACGTAAGATTAAATTTGGAAAAACAGACATTCCCAGAATTTATCGAATGGGCACACAAAAAGACAGGATTAAGCAGGAAAATGATATTTGACCAAACATTCCACTTTCAAGAAAACCCGGGATACGCACCATGCTACAGCATATTCGGGCAAAAATTGCGCGAAATGCAGGCAAATGCAATCAAAAAAGGAGCCACACAGAAAGAATTCAACACATTTGCAGCAAGCAGCGGATTTCCAGCAAGAAGCATATTTGAAAAGAAGATAAAAGCACGATTCAAGATTTGATTTTTCTAACAAAAGTAATAAAGCCGGAATGACCGATGTCAGTGCCCTTTGGATGCACAATCTTGCCTTCAACTTTCCAAAGACGCTCAATAATTTCAATCGTTTTTGAACAGTGCAAATTATCGTGCTTCTGCACTTCATTCACAAATTCTTGAACCTGTGTTGTGTTTGGAGAATAATTCACAAGAAAACCACCTATTTTAAGAGATTTGGCAGCATGCTTTACCACATGCCAAGGCTCAGGAACATCAACTGTAATTACATCTACATCCTTTTCATCAATTCCATCATACATATTTTTCTTCTTGATAGTAATGTTTGTGATTCCAAGTAACTTCAGATTGGCATCAGCTGTGTTGATGCAGTCGTCACGAATTTCGTAAGCAGTGACGTGCTTTGCAATGTGTGCTAATGCGCCTGCCAATGCTCCACTGCCAAGACCGCCATCAACAACAATCGAGTCCCTGTTGAGACCTGTTTCAGCAATTATAAGACCAATGTCTTTCAACGGAATTGTTTGAGGAAGCTTGCGCAAACGCTTGAAAATGTCAATATAGGAAGCATCAAGAATGATGAACTCCTTGCCAACGTCAGTTTTAACAATTGAACCGGAGGGCAGGGAAAGGTCTTTCTTGAAAACAGTGCCATATAGGGTTTGAACATCTTTGGAAAGATCAGTAACAAAATATGTCTTGGCTTTGGCCACAATAAATTCCCTGCCATCAACCACTTCACGCCTTTCCCTATGAATCAATAGCTTCATAATGAGAAATCGACTATAAAGGGTTTAAAAAACTAATGGAAAAAATAAATTAAAAATTACTTTTTGCCCTTGCACTGCCTGCAGCCGCTAAACGCCAAGCTGAGCAAGCCAATAAAGTAGGCAAAGTTAACTGCAGTGTTGCCACCGCCAGTGTTCATCACCAAAAGCTCTCTCAGCATGCCAACCATATGAGGAGCAGCGCCAAGCTTGAACGTCTTGACAAAAGCAATCAAGATGAACACTGCCAAAATCAACGCTGCGCATGCCGAATGCCAATTGAACAACAATGCAAGGCCTCCAAGCAGTTCAATCGCGATTGCCAAATATAGAAGTGCCGGCCCAGCCCCTCCAAAAAGAACGGTAAACATATCCTTTGCCATCGGCAAACTCATAATCTTGTCCAATGCTGCGACCAAGAAAGCAATTCCAAAACCAATTCTTAATATGACTGGTGCCCACTCCTGATGTTTTTGAAAAAACTTCATTCCTCCCATAGTCACAACCTCCTTAATAATTTCAAAGGAATAAAGGAATGATGTTTAAAAGCATTTCCCCAAATTATGCCAAAAAGGCGAGGATGGGACTCGAACCCATGAATCGCAGGGTTGCAGCCTGCTGCCTTTGCCGCTTGGCTACCTCGCCAGATATGATTTTTCCCCTCACTGCAATATATATAACTTTTGGCAGTAACCTTTTTAAAAAGAATATTTGATGAAACAAGTATGGCACTTGACTTTCACAAGCTCGCGCGCAAATGGCAAAGAAGATGGAAAACACAACACGTGTTTGAAGCAGACCCGGACACGAGCAAACAGAAGTTCTTTCTGACAACACCATATCCATATGTCAACGGACTATTGCATTTGGGGCACACTTATACGTATGCGCGCGTTGAAGTATTCTCACGATTCAAAAGAATGAGAGGATACAATGTACTTTTCCCGTTTGCATTCCACGCAACCGGAAGCCCGATAGAGACAGCTGCAAAAAGAGTTGCAGAGAAAGAAGAGAAACAGATAAGCACGCTCAAGCTGATGGGATTTACGGATGAGCAGATTCCAGAATTCAAAGATCCAGTCCACTGGATTAAGACGTTCTCAAAAGCAGCAGAGAAAGATTTGACAGCATACGGACTAAGCATTGACTGGAGAAGAAGCTTCATAACAACCGATTTGAATCCGCGATATGACAAGTTCATCAAATGGCAGTTTAATACGTTGAAAAAGAAAGGACTGGTGGCACAAGGAAGCCATCCAGTCGTCTGGTGCCCGAAAGAAAACACACCAGTAGGAGACCACGCCCGCTCAGAAGGAGAAGGAGAAGTGCCAAACGAAATGGTTGTTCTCAAATTCAGAGCAGACGGGCACATCCTGCCCTGCGCAACTTTCAGACCAGAAACAATATTTGGAGTGACGAACATCTGGGTGAATCCTGACATTACATATATTGAGGCGGATGTTGACGGAGAGCATTGGATAATAACAGAACAATGCGCAGCAAAACTACGGGACCAGAAGCACAACATAAAAGAGTTACGGAAAATTTCCTGCAAAGAGATTGTTGGAACACAAGTTACAAATCCAGCGACTGGAACAAAAATTCCAGTGTTCCCGGCACACTTTGTTACAGCTGATACCGGCACAGGCATTGTCATGAGCGTGCCCAGCCACGCACCATTTGACTGGATGGCATTAAAAGAACTACAAGATGCGAATTATCCAGGAGCAAAAGCGATTAAGCCAATTTCACTAATTTCAGCAGAAGGATTTGGCGAACATCCAGCAGTCGAGATGTGCCAGAAACTTGGAACAAAGAACACAAAAGACCCAAAAGTCGAGGAAGCAACAAAAGAAGTTTACAAAAAAGAATTCCACACAGGAAAATTAAAGCAGAATACAGGAAAATATGCAGGAAAAACAATACAGCAGGCAAAACCAGAGATAATTGAGGACTTCACTGCAGAGAAAAAAGCCATCATTCTTTACGAACTGATGAATCCAGTTATTTGCAGGTGCCTTGCACGCTGCCATGTGAAAATAGTGGACAACCAGTGGTTCCTGAAATATGGAGATACTGCCTGGAAACAGCAGGCAATGAAATGCCTGCAAGAAATGAAACTATACCCGGAAAAAGTCAGACCGCAGTTTGAATACGTCATCGACTGGCTGCGCGACTGGGCATGCACACGCGAATTCGGAATGGGAACATCCCTGCCATGGGACAATAAATGGAAAATAGAGAGTTTAAGCGACAGCACAATTTACAATGCATACTATACAATTGCGCATTTATTGAAAAAAGTGCCGCTGGGCAAGATAAAAGACCGGCTGTTTGACTACGTATTCTTAGGAGTTGGTAATGCAGATGAAATAGGCGTGGACGCCAAACTTCTGCAAGACATGCGCAGAGAGTTTACATACTGGTATCCAGTTGACTTCAGAAATTCAGGCAAGGACCTGGTACAAAATCATCTGGCATTCTACATTTTCAACCACACTGCCTGCTTCCCAGAACAATACTGGCCGCGCGGCATAGGCGTCAATGGCTACATAAACGTACAAAAACAGAAAATGAGCAAAAGCAAAGGCAACTTCAAAACACTGCGAGATGTTGTTACCGCCTACGGACCAGACATTACGCGCATTGCAATTCTCTCAACAGGTGAAGAGATGAACGATGTTGACTGGGACCCAGACCACGCAGACGCCATGAAAGGAAAATTAGAACAATGGTACGAGTTTGCAGTCAAATATTACGGGAAAAATGGCGCTACACGCGCAAAAAGCGAGATAGACAAATGGATGGAACATCAGCTGCACTCCGCTATTAAAGACGCGACAAATGCAATGGAAGAGACGTTATTTAGAACAGCAGTATCACGCGGATTCTTTGACCTGCAAAGGCATTTGAAATGGTACACGCGAAGGACTGCTGGCGAGATGAACCAGGACGTGTTGAATCAGATAATTGAGGCACAGACATTGATGCTTGCACCATTTGCACCCCACCTATGCGAAGAAATATGGTACAAAATAGGCAAGCCACAAATGATTGTGAATGAGAAATATCCCCAGTACGATGAAAACAAGATAAATCCATCAATAGAACAGGCAGAAGCGCTCATGGGGCAGGTGCTGGATGATGTTGCACAAGTATTGAAGCTGGCAAAAGTAGAAAAGCCAGTATTGGTAACATTGTTTGTTGCGCAGGACTGGAAAGCACAGCTTTTCAAAAGGTTACGCGAAATATTTGCACAAACACGGGACTTCGGGCAGATAATGAAAATGGTTGCGGCGGAGTTCAAGGATAAAGAAGCATCAGGACTCGTGCAAAAGATTGTAAAAGACCCCAGCAAACTGCCTCTGCAGATTGCGCATCAAGAAGCAGAATACCAAAACTTAATTGACTCGATTGCATTTTTGAAACAGGAATTCGGATGCCCTGTTGAAATAATCAAGGAACAGGAAAGCACTGAAGCAAAAGCGAAACAAGCACTGCCGGGCAAGCCGGCGATACTGGTCAAATGAAGGAGATAGAAGTTAAGATTCTTGAGATTGATGTTGATGAAATACGAGACAAGCTGAAAAAACTTGGTGCGAAGAAAACATTTGACGGTGAAATGCACACCATAGTGTTTGACACGCCTGATGAAAAATTGAAGAAAAAAGGGCTGTTTTTAAGATTGAGGCAGGAGGGAAACAACGTGCACTTCTGCTTCAAGGGAAAAAAATATCCAACAAAAAAGTTCAAAGTCAGAGAAGAGATAGAATTAACTGTAAGCAGCATTAAAAATATGACCTCAATTCTGGAGAAGCTCGGATTTGTTAAAAAGTTTGAATATGCCAAACACAGAGAACAGTACAAATGGGGAAAGATTTCATTTGACATTGACACTTACAGAAATATTCCAACTTTTCTTGAAATAGAAGCACCTACGGAAAAAGAAGTTGAGAAAGCTGTTGAAGCGCTAAGGTATACAATAAAAGACACAACAAACGCGAGCGCATCCGAGCTTTTTGAGAAACATAAGTCGGGCGGACACGTCCGGAAATGAGACCACAAGTACACAAGAGTTTCGCCTCGTGCCTTTCTCGGTTCCGCAACCCGACAAGCATTGAGAACTACAGTTAGCGTTGCTCCCTTCCAGGCCTGGCGCGATTCCTGCAGCCACAATCCTGCCGGACAGAACGTCAGCGTCCAGCACAAGACTCCTGTGCAGATCGTGGGCTGCTTTCCGAACTTCAGCACCGTTTAAAGCCCGTTAACGGTAACAGGAGAGGGCTAACCTCCCTGCCTAGTCCGCCCACTTTAGACTGAGAATTAATGGTTTATAAATCTTACGAGGGAATTACTTTTCTGATTGAGAGGATTTAGGCGTCTTTGGAGCACCCATATCAAGAATAGTTTCTGAGTTAATACTGGCGCTTTCCGGAAGCACGATGTCTTCTGCAGTCGGAACTTGCGTATTTGGCAATTTTTTCAAAGCGTTCTGAAAATAAGTCGACATTTCAACAAGCATGTTGTGGAATCCTTCAATTTTTGGCCCAACAACCTGCTTGAGCATCCTGGCATAAGCAAGCGCGCCAGAGATTTCCTTTGCGACCCTGGCATATTCCTGCTCCTGTTTTGCAATGGCGATTTGGAGCACCTTAAGTTCTTTTCTTGTTTCATTCAACTCACCCATTTTTCTTTCAAGATCGCCCTGCAGAATATCCAATTCCGCAGAACGCTTTTTTAATTCCAAATCATATGCGTTCACACGAGTCAGTTCGGCGTCGTAACGCTTGCCTTTCTCAATAACTTCGGCTTCACGCGCCTGTACCTGCTTAAAATAAGCCTGATTTTCCCTCGCTATTCTTTCATCTTCCAGAGCTTTATCTCCAATCTCTTTCATTTTCTTCTCAATAGAAGCACGCTCGCGCTTAGTCAGATTATCAAAATACAAAAGAAGAGAGTCACGCAACGCTTCAGTATTCTTAGGCAGCGCCTTGTCGATTTCAGCTATCTCGTTAAGGTAATTCTGGTAATTTTTACTTTTGGCAAACATTATTTCTTGCTTGTCAGGTGGAAAACTGTAAAGGCCTTCGCCTGTCATATACCATGCCTTTAGGTCCTCTTTTCTCTTGGCAGCGTCACCCTCGGCAAGGATTTTAGCCAATTCATCTATTGTCTTGAATCCAGCAGGCAAGGCTTTCAGTATTTCTTCCTTCCTGATGCGCTTCGTCTCACTCATACACCACCATGTAGTAGTAGCGTATTAATAAAACTTTCGGAATGCAATACTCTCGCTTTGAGACAACAAATCATTTTATAGATGAGCCTTTTCATTTATTGCCATGGCGCCAAAGATACACTTTGGGCAGGACGCCTTTCTTATACACATACGGGAATCCCACATCTTAGTAGGCAATGGGCCCGGCTTCATGGACGTTGAAATAGCAGCAACTGTAAAGGCAGACGGAATTGAAGAAAAGAAAAACATAGGGGACATAATCGCAACAAAGAAAAAAGAAGGAATAATTGTGCGACTGCCTGACACGACCATCAGTTACGTGTATGCGGCCGGTGCAAAGCCAAAAGAATACGAGGCAGACGTGCTAGTTCTCACAACACCTGATGAAAAGCTCATCAGCAAAATACGGCCAAAACTATGCGTGCTCATGAACAGCACGTTGTACGATGCGCGGGAATTGCACAAAAAAACAGGAGTCCAGGTGATTGCAGCGCAACACGGACTTACAATAGACCTTTCAGATTATAATGCGATGTCACAACAGAAAGCACTTTCTCAGTTTACAACAAAAGAAGAGTAATGACGTAGCCAAAAGCGCAGCCGGCAGTGAGAAAAGGCATTGCGGGATAGAACTTGTCGCGCTGGCTCAACAAAAGCAAAATGAAAAGAGCAGCTGTTGCCCCAAGAGAAACGACAAAAGCATTTAAAAAGCCAGAGGCGACCAAAACGGTGCCGGCAAAAATAAGAGGAAAGCCAATATCACCGCCGCCAAGAACAGCGGTGCGAACCTGCTTCTTCACACCGCGCGCCTTCGGCACACGATAAGGCAAAAGCAGACCGGCAAAAATACCGCTCTTTGTCTGGAACTTTGCCATCTTAATCATGTGCCTGCTGCGCCAGACAGCATACATATCGTAAATTGACAAAGCAAGCAGGAGAATAAAAGAGTAAAAAACATTCAGAATAGGCACGAAAATGGCGGCAAGGCCACCATACAGCAAAAGCTCTGTTGCGTTATGAATATAGATATTAGGCCTAAAAATCTTGAAAAAGCCCAAGACAAGCGCAAGAATAAATGAATACAAGGCAGGAATAAAAACGGCAAGAGCTATCTGAAGGCAAAGCACAACGGCAAAAAAGAACCACAACTTCCAGAGCAACACCTTCCCCAGCTTAATGATTAGAAGGATAAGCAGTGTTCCAATCAAGACAGCACCGACAATATACCAAATACTGAACTGCGGCTCAACATCAGGACGCTTAATCTTCATTCCGGCAACGGCAGGCAGGTCCTTCCAGACAATTTCACCCTTCTCTTCAGATGCCGCACGGTCAATATAGGATGCTGTAATCTGCAGACCAACAAGCTGGGCGCAGAAAAATAACACAAGCAGAGAGCAAGTTACTATCCATGTATGTTTCATTACTCTGTCAAAAGTCAAGCTTTTTATAAAATTACCTGTTTCAGACAGGAATGCGATGGGTGCACAGGGTAACATTAACCGCATTTGCAAAACCAGAAGAAAATGTTGAAGCAATAAGAGAAGGAATAAAGGCATTGGTGCCATTCAACCTGGAAAATGAAAAACTAAGTTTGCAAATGCAGAATGCAGAAGGATTTGAAGAAAGAATCATAAAGATTTTCACTATTGTTTTGACAAAAGAAAAGCACACCAATGATTTCCTGCAATTTTTACTTGATTCGCTAAACGAAGAACAGAAAAAAATGCTGATTTCGCAGGCAGAAAGCCGGCTTGATGCCGAATATGACTTTTTCATACGAATTGACAAAAATGAATGGATTCAAGAGAGGAAAATTGAACTAACTGACACGGGCAACTGCTTCCACATAAAAATGTCCCTGGCGGTTTTCCCAAAAAAGAAAGAAACAGCACTGCAACTTGTGCAGAAAATGTTTGCCCAGAAAAATATATAAACAGAGCCACCGATAAGTCCAAATATGAAAGCACGCTATGCACCACTGAAAACCAGCTTCATGATGATAGCAATGATAGGATTCCTGGTCAGCGCGCTATACATACCAAAAATTTCACGCACATGGGCATTTACATTCGGGCTTCTATTCACCTTAATGTTCGTTGCAAGCTTAATTTCAATGGTCAGGGCAACGCCAGACGAACAACTGGCACCACGGCCAAAAGAAATAGAGTAGGAGGTTAAAATGAAAACATATTGGGTTTTGGGAATTATTGCACTGCTATTCCTGGCAGCATGCGCGCCACAAGCAATGCCTGAAAAAGAAGAAAAAGAGACATTAGTGCCATCTGAAGAAAAAGCACCGGTTTCAGAACCTGTAACAGAACCGGTCAAAGAACCGGAAATCGGAAGGCAGCCACCAGCACGTGCATTGCCATCAGAAAGAACAACAGCTCCACCACCATCAGAAGTAATAGTAGAGCAGAAAGTCACAATAAGCCCTGCCCTGCGCGACCTGCTGAAAAGAGCAGACGAGAAAATCTCCTCGCTCAAATACCTATACGGAGGAACCGACACCAAAAACCTTTTCCTTGACACATACCACATCAAAGGAACAAAGATGAAAATAAAGAAATACGAAGAAGACTACTACGTCAGAGAAGGATATTACGACACCATCTATGTCGACAGAGGAATTGCCTGCTGCGAAGAACGCGCACGCTGCAAAAGCGCAAATATAGACAACACAGGCAAGAAGTTTGACATAGACACGTCACTGCTGAAAATAGCAAAAACACCATACCAATGGGTCAAAGAAGTCCCAGCAGACGCCAAGATAATAGGCCCCCAGACGGTAAACAGCAGAAGCGTTACATTTGTTACGTACAACTTGCCTGACGGTGCAGAAGTCCAGATGTGGATAGATGACACATACGGAGTACCGCACAAAGTGATTGTAGTCAAAGGCGACACGCAGATAAAACACCAGTTCAACGATATGACTTTCAACTCATTGAAGGACTCTGATTTCGTGCCACCGTGCGCATAACTTACTTTATTTTTAATATTCTTTATTTTTAGAAAATTAACCACGCAGCAATATAAAAATGGGAACCGCCGCTATCTTTGCAGTCAGAATTCAAAAGCTTTCTTCACTTCGGTAATCAAGCCAGGAGCGCCTCCACCATGCCAGCTCATTCTCGGACGGACTCGCATAGGAAAAATACGTTCATTCACATCGTCTATAGCCAAACAAACACCGGCAACACGAGGCAGATTTGCCAGCTCCTTGTCAAGGCCGACGCGAAGATAACTCTGCAACAAAGCACCAAGAGCGTCGATGTCAACCTTGGCAGTCAAACGGTGCGCGAGAATAATATCGGACTGCGTCATAGCATCTGTATGAATCTTGCCCGGCTGCTGCGTGGCAAGAACCAATGCTATTCCAGGCTGGCGGCCTTCGCGCAAAAGAGTGATTAAAGCATCAGAACTTGCCGTTTTGCCGACGTTCGGCAGGAATTCATGCGCCTCATCAATCATAATCCAACAAATAGGCATTTCGGACCCCTTTGGCTCCTCATGCTCTTCCAAAAGATAATGCACTGCCTGATGAACAGCGGCATATTCCTCATCTTTTCTCGCCTTCATCCGCTCCATAAACAATTTATTACAGACAAGACCCATAACAAGATGCTTGATACGCCAGCCGTTAGGCATAACGGCATAAGCAGACAAGTCAAGAACAGTAATCTGGCCTGACTGAGCAAGCTCCTTCATCGGTGTAGCATCCGGGCGGAACAAACCCCATTCCTCAACTGCAAGAAAACGGTTTTTCGCCGCCTGTTTTGTATGCAAATCTTCGGTCTTATCAGCATCAATCGTTTCGATAATATCAGGAATATCGTACTGGCCATGAGTTTTTCTCAGCTCCAAAACAATACGCTCGATAAAAACAGCAACAGGGTCTGTTGTCTCAATTTCAAAAGTGAGATTCCAGTCCTCAGGAGACAGTTCAGCAGGGTTTAATGCAAAAGGAACATCTGTTGGAATGCCCAATTCCTTCCACCGCTTGAAAAAACCAAAAGGCGTGTAAATTTTCACATCTATTGATTTGCCTTCCATGCCCCACTCTTTCAGCAGTGCCTCATCCTTATGATTAGGGTATTTCATCGTCCAATAAATTCCCATAGTGTCAAGAAGAACAACAGAAAGGCGGCTGCGCATTTCAGACGGCAGCTGGGAAATCCCCTCGGCGATAACTCCAAGGCAATACGACTTTCCTGACCCGCGCTTCCCGCAGACAAAGACAACATGCGCCTTGTTGAGGTCGAGATAAACCGGCTGTGAAAGCGTTGTAACAGCGCCCATCTTGACATAATGCTTGCCTAATAGAATCGTGCCTAAAGTTCCCCACTTTGCCTGATCGGCGGCTTCCCTGCCCAGAATAATCTCATACACCATCTTTTGAATGAAAATGAAAAAAGAAGTATAAAAAGGTACTTACAGCATTGCTGCAGTAACTATGTTAATCCTGCAGTCCGCAGGATCAACCTTTGAGTCCATCGCAATAATGTGCTTGATGGTCGATTTCTCGGCAATTTCAACAAGCCCCGGCTCGACAATGCCATCAAACACAACAGCATAAACGCCAGTGTTCAAAGAGCGCAATGTAGAGTTCAGCTCGGTGAATGGAACCTTGCCAAGAACATTCATCTTCTCATCAAGAACATAGGCACCCCTTGTGCCAATAAGCCCTTCAAGCATCTCGCCCAATCGCTTCTTTTCATCATCACGCAAGATTGGCCTGCTTGATGGTCTTGAAGCCGGAGCGGGACGAACGCCCTGCTGAGGACGATGAGGTGGCAAAGGCCGCGCAATCATCGGCTTTCTAATGCTCTCACTCGTGTTCATTGAAGCAAGCTCAAGCTTTGCCTGCTCTGCAGTGATTCTTGAGCGGAGAGCTTTGTGGATTTCCTTCTTCGCAAGCTCCTCAACTTCCTTTCCATCAGGCGCACGCGTAACGAAGTCAATCTCGGCAATGTTCAGCAAATCGCGAAGGATAAGATTGCCTCCGCGGTCACCATCCACAAATGCCACAATGTCTTTCCTGTGGCTGAGCTCGACAATTGTCGGCGGAATAGAAGTACCGTTCATTGCAATAACATTCTTGAAGCCGTGCTTCAACAAATTGACAACGTCTGCACGGCCTTCCACAACGATGACTTCGTCTGCTTCATCAATGCCAGGACCTGCAGGCAAACGGTCCTTGCCATATTCGGTCACTTCCATAACACGGACTGAATGAGCAACCTCGTCTGCTATCTCCTGCGAATCAGGCATGACAGAATCCATCATCTGCTTCAAGAGCTGTTTGGCACGCTCAACTACAAAATTTCTCTTGCTGATGCGGACATCCTCAATATTATGAACCTTGACTTTTGCATTGCAAGGGCCGATTCGCTGTATGACTTCCAAAGCAGCGCCGACAATTGCGGTTTCCGCCTTGTCCAAGGAACTTGGAATTATAATCTGACCAATGCTCTTGCCACCTTTAGTTTCCATATTGACTTCTATCCTGCCAATACGACCAGAGCGCTGAAGCTCCCTCAATTCAAGGTCTTCGCCCAACAAGCCCTCGGTCTGGCCAAAAACAGCGCCAATGACGTCGGGTCTGTCAACAACGCCTTCAACTTCAATAGTCGCGTTGACTATGTATTTTGATGATACTGGACTGATTTTTCCCATTTTGGTTTCCCCCTATACGGCTGAAAAAGAACAAGACAAGCTAATACCGGCTAAATCAGGCGTATTTAAGCTGATTCTTGTCGGAATTGGCTTATTTTTAGTTTCATTTGATGATTAAATGAATGTTATTGTTGGCTTGTCCTATTTCAGCTCATATATGATTTTGAGCTTCAAAAAGGTCTTGTAGCCCCAGACACTAACCCCCAACGGTCATTGCTTGGCAAAGCCGACAGCTAAGTTGGGTACTCTCGTGAAGGGCCGTTATTATGACCTTTCTGAATGAATAAATAATAGGGAAAAGGGGTTTAAATAGTTTTGGACACACAGTGCACAAGTATTTAAAGTACAAAATAGACACTTAACGGTATGAAAATAGTGGTAACAGGAGGCGCTGGCTTCATAGGCAGCCATTGCGCAGAAGTCCTTTTGGACAGAGGCGACACAGTGGTTTGTGTAGACAATTTCAACGATTTCTATGACCCTGAAATTAAAAAAGCAAACATTGCGGCCTGCAAGAAAAACAAAAACTTCATTTTATATGAAGAAGATATTGGAGATTACAAAGCGGTAGAAAAGATAATTGCCAAAGAAAAACCGAACAAGATATTGCATTTGGCAGCAAGGGCGGGAGTACAGCCATCATTGAAAGACCCGCTGGAATATGTACGAAGCAACATTGTAGGCACAGCCAACTTGCTGGAAGCGTGCAAAAAACATGGAATCAAGAATTTTGTTTTTGCCAGCTCGAGTTCTGTATACGGCGGCAACAAAAAAGTACCTTTTTCAGAAGATGACAGGGTAGACAACCAATATTCGCCGTACGCTGCAACAAAGAAAAGCTGCGAGATTTTGGCATCAAATTACCATCATGTCGCTGGAATGCACATTGTTGCATTGAGATATTTCACTGTTTACGGTCCAAGAAACAGGCCAGATATGGCGATTTACACCTTTTCACAGAAAATAACGGCTGGAAAAGAAATTACACTGTACGGAAAGGGAGATGAGATAAAGAGGGACTGGACATTTGTCGGTGACATCGTCGACGGAACGATAAAAACGCTTGACTCTGTGGAGAAGTTCGGATTTGAAATTATCAATTTGGGAAATTCAAAACCGGTATCAGTAACGTACTTTGTTTCACTGCTGGAAAAAGCATTGGGCAAAAAGGCAATCGTCAAAAGAGCTCCGCTGCCTATGGGGGATGTGCCAATAACTTATGCTGACACCAAAAAAGCAAAAAAACTTCTGAACTGGGAACCAATAACAACAATAGAAGACGGCATTGAGAATTTTGCCAACTGGTTCAAGGGATTATAATGCCACGAATGGGCACAAAACAAAGAGAAGAATTCAAAACCCTCAAGAATGTTTTCGACCTATTTACTGAAAAAAACATTTTCAAGCTAATTTCACAAGGATATATCGATGGTTTGCACAGCCCTCTGAGCATAGGAAAGGAATCAAATGTTTTTACAGCAAAAAAAGGCAGCGAAACACGAATAGTCAAAATTTATCGCTTGCAAACATGCGATTTCAACAGAATGTATGACTATTTGAAAGCAGACCCGCGATATGCAGGAGTGTCGAGCAAAAGACGAGATGTTATTTTCGCCTGGGCACATAGAGAATACCGGAATTTGCTGAAAGCACGGGAAGCTGAAGTAAGGGTGCCAACACCATATGCTGTTTTGCAGAACATACTTGTGATGGAATTTATTGGCGATGAACAGGCAGCAAAAAAACTGAAAGATTCCCCACCAGAAAATGCAGAGGCATTCTTCAAAGATGTTATTGAACAGATAAAAAAATTATACAAAGCAGGGTTGGTGCATGCTGATTTAAGCGGGTTCAACATATTAAATTATCATGAGAAACCAGTGCTTATTGACATGTCACAAGCAACACCACTGGACAATCCGAATTCTGCAGAATTTCTGAAGAGAGACGTGCACAACATCTGCAAATTGTTCCAGAAATTTGGCATAAAGGCAGATGAAGAAAAAGTATTACAACAGATAAAAAAGATTAAATAGAGAGATTTTTCCCGACCATACAATGGGGGTCAAAGAAAAATTAAAGCAGTTGTACCAGCTCAAAGAGCACAAAATGAAGCTGGGATTGCAGCCGACATTTGATGCTTTGGCTAAATTGGGCAACCCGCACAAGAATTTAAGGTTTATTCATGTAACGGGCACAAATGGAAAAGGAAGCACCTGCGCGTTTATCGCGGATACACTGCAATTGGCTGGTTACAAAGTAGGACTTTTTACCTCACCGCACCTGGTTGAGTTCAATGAACGGCTGCAGGTCAGCAGAAAAAATGCAACAGATGAAGAACTGGCAGAACTCATTGAAAAGACAAGAAATACAGGAGTACAACTTACTTTTTTTGAGTATGCAACAGTCATGGGAATACTTCACTTTCTAAAGCACAAAGTCGATTTTGTCGTCTGGGAAGTAGGGCTTGGCGGCACTTTTGACTCAACAAACGTGGTTGATGCAGAGATTGCAGTATTGACTAATATTGGATTGGACCATACGCACATTCTTGGGGATACCATTGAGAAGATAACTCGCGACAAATGCGGAATCATAAAGAAAAAATCTAAAGTTGTGACCTGTGAGGGCAATGCAGGACTGCCATGGATAGAAGAAAAATGCAAACAGCAAGGGAATCAGCTGTTCATTGCGCCGCCATATGATGGAAGAATCAAATTGCTCGGGGAATTCCAGAAGAAAAATGCAGGAATTGCGAAAAAAGTATGCGAATTACTTGGCATCAAAGAGGATATTATCACAAAAGGGCTTGCTTCAGCCCAATGGCCGGGAAGATTGGAATGGATGGAGAAAAATGTGCTGGTGGATTGCGGGCACAATCCTGCAGCAATACAAGCAACGGCGCCGTTTGTTAACGCATTGCCAAAAAAAAGATTGATTTTAATTTTTGGAGTGCTGCGAGACAAAGATTACAAATGCATGATAGCATCATTGCCAAAGGCGGATGTTGTAATTTTAACAAAACCGAAATCGGAAAGAGCAATTGAGCCGAAAGAACTGCCGTTCGATAGAGAAATAACAATAATTGAAGAGCCGGGAGAAGCATATCAACATGCAAAAAAGATTGCACAACCGGGAGATATTATTTTTGTTGTGGGAAGCTGCTATCTTGTGGGAAATATCAAAGAAAGTTTAATAGGGCAGAGGAAAACGATTACATAAAAACATAACCTCTTTTCTCACTCCTTCAATAACGTGCTTATCGGTTGGATTTTTGAGAACAGCAGAGATCCACTGGCCGATTTGCTCCATTTCAGACTCTTTCATACCCCGAGAAGTGACAGCGGGAGTGCCAAGACGGATGCCAGACGGGTCAAAAGGAGAGCGGGTATCAAAAGGAATCATGTTTTTATTGCAACAAATGCCGGCTTCATCCAGAGCATGCTCTGCAATCTTACCGGAAATATTTTTAGGAGTAACATCGACAAGCATCAAATGGTTGTCAGTGCCGCCGGATATCAGACGGAAGCCGTTTTCGCTCAATGTTTGAGCCAATGTCTGAGCGTTTTTGAGAACCTGGCGCTGATAGCCAATAAAAGAGGGCTCCATTGCCTCCTTGAAAGCAATCGCCTTTGCTGCAACAACATGGTCTAATGGGCCTCCTTGGCTGCCGGGGAAGACAGCAAAATCAATTTTCTGTGCGAGATTCTTTTTATCATTTGGATTAAATCGGTCAATCTTCCTGGAAAGAATCAACGCACCTCGAGGGCCGCGAAGAGTTTTATGAGTTGTGGTTGTAACTATGTCGGCATAAGTAACCGGGTCTGGATAGAGCTTAGCGGCAACCAGACCGGCAACATGCGCCATATCGACCATAAAATAAGCATTGACTTCATCAGCAATTTTCCTGAATTCTTTGAAATCAAGATAACGGGGATATGCTGAAAAGCCTGCAAGAATGAGTTTTGGCTTGTGGTGGAGGGCGAGCTCTCTTACGACGTCCATTTTGACGCGCTCAGTGTCTTTTTCCACGCCATAAGAAACAAATTTGTAAAGACGCCCTGAGAAATTTACTGGAGAGCCGTGAGTCAAATGGCCACCGTGAGCAAGGTCCATACCTAAAATAGTGTCACCGGGCTGCAAGACAGCCATATAGGCGGCAAGGTTTGCAGAACTTCCAGAGTGAGGTTGAACATTTGCATGCTCCGCATCAAAGAGTTTTTTGGCACGGCCAATTGCGAGTTGTTCTATTATGTCAATAAACTGGTTGCCGCCATAGTAGCGTTTCCCAGGAAATCCCTCGCTGTATTTGTTGGTCAGCCAGCTGCCGGTTGCTTCCAATACGGCTTTGCTAACAATATTTTCAGAAGCAATAAGCTCGATAACATTCTGCTGCCTTTTAAGCTCTTTCATAATTGCATCATATACTTCTTTGTCGTAGTTCTGCACTGTTTTCATTTTTTTACATATACAACAAGTTCAAATTCTGGAAATTTTTCCTTGTGGTCAATTTTCCATTTGCTATCATCAAATTCTGGAAATAAAGCGTCACCCTGATAGTCACCTTTGACATAGGAAAGATACATTTTGTCTGCAATTGGAATTGTTTGTTCATAAACGGCAGCTCCACCGATGATGAAAATCTCCTTACCATAGGTTTTTGCTTTTTGTATAGCTTCGTCGACTGATTTGCAGACAATAATTCCGTCTGTTGGAGGCATTGAAGAACTGATGACAACGTTGATTCTGTTTGGCAACGGCTTACCGATGCTTTCAAAGGTTTTCCTGCCCATAATAACGACATTGCCACTGGTAAGTTTTTTGAAGTTCTTCAAATCATCGGCAATGCGCCACGGCAGCTTGTTGTCACAGCCAATGACGCGGTTTTTCGCCATTGCGGCAATAATGTTAATCATACGGCAATCTCGAATTTAATGGCAGGATAGCTTTGATAGTTGAGAATTTTTGTGTCTTCAGCTTTCCATTCAAATATCGATTTAAAATTATCTGTCTGGATTGTTGGAAGAGGATATTTCATTGGATCCCGGCTAAGCTGTTCTTTTGCGCCCTCCACATGATTCACATAAATGTGCGTATCTGCAAGAAAGCCGATTAGCTTTCCCTCTTTCAAATTTGACTCCTTTGCGAGCAAGTGCAAGAGAAGACCATAACTTGCAATGTTGAAAGGAAGACCAAGCATGACATCAACAGAGCGCTGATTCCAGAGCAGATTTAATTTTCCATCAATAACAGTAACCTGCCAGGCATAATGGCATGGTGGAAGGCCCATCTTGTGCATTGCCAAAGGATTCCAAGCAGAAACAATCATTCTCCTGTCATGCGGATCTGTCTTGAGCTTGTCAACAACTCTTTTCAACTGGTCAAAGCCCTTGCCGGAGTAATCTGAATCATAATTAACATAGTCAGCGCCAAAATGACGCCATTGGAAGCCATAAACAGGACCAAGGTCGCGCTCGTTAAGCATGCGTTTTTTGTGCTCTTCAGAATGACCATACGGCGCTTTTTCAGGATTAGCCCACTCGTCCCAAATGTGATTATTGCGCTCCTGCAGCCACTTTTTGTCTGTAATTCCGTTAATAAAACATTGAAGCTCAGAAGCAACATTTCTGAAAGGAACTTTTTTTGTTGTCAAAAGAGGAAAGCCATTAGACATGTCATGCTCGAACATGGCACCTGCTATTGTAATTGCATCGACGCCAGTCCTGTTATGCTTAACAAAGCCCGTATCCAGGATACGTCTTACAATGTCAAGATACGCCTGCATCCCTTTTACACCCCGTTCAGAGAAATAAACACTTTGTTTATATGCTTTTGTTTAGTCCAACAGCAACTTTTAAAAACAACCTGTTTAAACGCATAAATATGGCCTCCACTCCCAAAAAGGAGTTTTCATACGAGCTACGCATTCCGAAAGAACGCGTGGCAGTGCTCATAGGAAAAAAAGGCGAAACAAAAAGAAGCATTGAGCACGAAACGAAAACAAAACTCACAATAAACAGCCAAGAAGGCGACATCAGAATAGTTGGCGAAGACGCACTGCTGCTTTATTTATGCAGAGAAATAATACGGGCAATTGGCAGGGGATTCAATCCAGATATTGCACGGCAGCTATTGAAGCAAGATTATGCAGTTGAGTTCATAACAATAACAGATTACGCACGAAATTTGAATGATTTGGAACGCCTTCGCGGAAGAGTAATAGGCGAAGGCGGAAAAAGCAGGCGAACAATTGAGGAATTAGCCCAAGTAAACATCTGCGTGTACGGAAAGACAATAGGCATCATAGGTCCGGCGGACTATATTGCAGATGCACGCAAGGCAATCGAAAATTTGCTGACAGGCAGCTCTCACGCGCATGTTTACAAAATGTTGGAAAGAAAAAGAAGGGAACGCAGATACAACGAAGGAATATGACAAAGACAACTGCAGAAGAACTGGCGAAAAAACAGAAAGACATCTCAGTGGCGGAATTCTTTGAAAGAAACAGGCATCTTCTCGGATTTGACAACAAGAGAAAGGCACTATTGACTGTTGTCAAAGAAGCGGTTGACAACTCGCTGGATGCCTGTGAAGAAGCGAAAATACTTCCGGAAATCAACATTCAGATAGTTGAAATGGGCAATGACAGGTATAGAATTACTGTTGAAGACAACGGTCCGGGAATTGTCAAAAAGCAGATTCCAAACATTTTCGCGAAATTGTTGTATGGAAGCAAGTTCCACACAATGAAACAGGCAAGAGGACAGCAAGGCATCGGAATTTCAGCAGCAGTTTTGTACGCACAACTTACGACTGGAAGGCCTGCAAAGATTTGGAGCAGAATAGACACAAAGCAGCCAGCACATTACTATGAACTGCACATTGACACGCAGAAAAATGAGCCGGAAATAGTCAAAGATGAAGAAATAAACTGGAAAAAAGAACATGGAGTAAAGATTGAACTGGATATAGATGCAGCATACCAAAAAGGAGACCAGAGCGTTGACAGTTACTTGAAGCAAACAGCTATCGCGAATCCGCACTGCACAATTGTTTACACCAATCCAAAAGCCGAGCAATTGATTTTCCCGCGGGCATCCGACAAACTGCCGAAAGAGCCGATGGAAATAAAACCACACCCGTATGGAGTTGAGCTTGGCATCATGCTGAAGATGCTCAAAAATACAGAATGCAGGACATTGCAGAGCTTTTTGACACAGGAATTCTCACGCGTTGGACCGCAGACAGCAAAAGAAATCTGCGACAAAGCAGGACTGTTCACAAACATGAAACCGGGAGAACTGCAGTTGCCGCACGTCGAGAAATTGGTGGAGGGAATCAAAAACACAAAAATTATCGCTCCGAGCACTGACTGCATCGCTCCTATAGGGGAGGAATTGCTTGAAAAAGGGCTGCGCAAAGAAGTGGCGGCAGAATTTTATACAGCAGTCAGCAGAAGCCCGGACGTTTACAAAGGAATCCCATTTGTCATTGAAGTGGCTTTGGCGTATGGAGGGCAACAACCCATTGATGAGCCGATCAGGCTGCTCAGGTTTGCAAACAGAGTGCCACTTTTGTATCAACAAGGCGCATGCGCAAGCACGAAAGCAGTCGTGCAGACAAACTGGAGACCATACGGATTGGGACAAAGCCAAGGAGCACTGCCGGTGGGACCGTTGACATTGGTTGTTTCACTTGTTTCGGTCTGGCCGCCGTTTACTTCAGAAGCAAAAGAGGCGATTGCGCATTATCCCGAGATTATCAAAGAGATGAAATTGGCACTGCAGGAAGCAGGCAGAAGATTAGGAAGCTATGTAAACAAGAAAAGAAGAGTATCGGAACAGCAAGAAAGAGTCAGCATATTTGAAAATTACATTCCAGAAGTTGCAGATGCATTGTCGAGATTAAGCGGAGTTGGAAAAGAAAAGATTACAGAAGCAATGCGCAAAATGCTCGCAAAGAACAAAGAATACATTCAAGCACACAAGGAAGCACACAAAGTAGAAGTCAAAGAAAAGAAAGAAAAAGAAGAACAGGTAAAGTTATCGGGATTTGAAGATGAATAAGAAACCAAAAGAAGCAATAGAAGAGCTGGGAAAAGAACTTGTAAAGGAGGTTCTGGCAGGCAAACAGCCAACCATGGAAGTGCCAATCAGGGCGCTTTCAAACGTCACTTACAACAAAAAGACGGAGACCCTTGAACTGGGAAGCAAAACAGCAGAAAGAAACTTCTTCAATGTTGCACACGCAAAAAAATTTTTGCAGACACTGGAAGTAGCAGCCGTGAGCAAAGAACTGCTCGATGTCGGAAAGCACGCGTCACTCAGAGACGTATTCTACATGGTAAAGAGAACCATTCCTAACACCAAGACGAATATAGTAGATGAGCAGACAGAGAGCGATGATGCAATAGAGGACCTTGAAGTTTTGACCGGATATTCAAGAGAACAATTGAATATCAACGCAAACAAAATGGGCTCTGTAGCAGGGCACGTGGTAATCGAGGACAAAGGAGACGAGCTTGACTGGAGCAAAATGGGCTCAGGCGGATGGAGCATACCATCAAATGTCGAGGACATCAAATTCAAGAAAGTAAAAGCAAAATACGTCATCTACATGGAAAAACAGGCGGTCTGGGAGCGTTTGCACGAAGACAAATTCTGGGACAAACACAACTGCGTCATAGTAACCTCACAAGGCCAAACCACAAGAGGAATCAGAAGATTGCTGCAACGGCTGTCGCAGGAACACAAACTGCCAATTTACGTCCTGGCTGATTTTGACCCGTGGGGATTCTATATTTACTCAGTGCTGAAATTTGGTTCCATTAATTTAGCACACATGGCAGAAAGCATGACGCTTAATACGGCACGCTTTTTGGGCATTACCGCGGAAGACATTGAGAATTACGGTTTGAAAAAGCACCTGATTGCATTCAAGGAAGTGGACTTGAAAAGAATCGAACAGCTGCAGAATTACGAATGGTTCAAAGACAACAAAGCGTGGCAGAAACAGTTCAAAATGATGAAAACAATGAAGGCAAAAGCAGAAATCCAGGCATTGAGCAGCAGAGGAATCAGCTTTATCACTGACAGATACCTTCCTGAAAAAATAAGAAAACAGGAATGGATTGATTAATTTTCTTTAAAGAAATCATTACTGTTCGCTAAAGAATTTCCTCTTAAAAAAAGACGCACTTCATAATCAGAATTTAACTCAATAATTTTTCCTGAATATTCGTCTCCAAAATTGGAAAGTAATTCCTTTGTTTGGCTCTTTGAACTAAATTTTTTCCAAAGAACCCCTAAAAAGCGCCGCAAACTCTCTCCAGGCGGATTAGCCGAAAACTTTCTTTTGAAAAAACGCTGAGCGATACGAAATACGTCTACAAAAACAGGTTTGTTAAGAACAACAATTTTCCGCGCGCCGACAATAGCAGGCATTGCCCATGAGTGAGGTATTGTTGCCACAATCCAACTATCCTTTTTAACAATATCTCCAACCATTTGATTCAGAATATTCTTAGAGCGCGGAATTTCAAATTTTCTCTCCCATTCCAAATCATCAAAATCATAAAATGGAATACCGAGCCGTGAAGAAAGTATTTCAGAAAGATAATTCTTGCCACTTCCAGCATCACCAATAACCACAATACGTCTTATATTGCCCATCAACACATCCAAAGCCAGCAATCATCCAAAAAGCAACACTTTCAGATGACCTGTTATTCTATCAAATCTTACGGGGCTGGGAGGATTTGAACCCCCGATCTTCTGCTTACTTTTGAGCCTGCCCCAAAGGATTGAGGCATTCTCAATAGAAGGCAGCTGCTCTATCCAAGCTGAGCTACAGCCCCATAGCACTATCACGGTTTACGGGCATTTATAAGCATTACGAGTTATCGCTCCAAGAAAACTTGTCCTTCACCTTATCAATTATGTGCCCTGTCCAGTATAGCGTGCCACCAATTGCCATATACACAGCTGCAACAGTCATAATTGTAGGAACACTGTGCTCGATATAGAATTTAACTGCCGGCGCAACAAAAGCCATGCCAGTCACGTTCTGCGCGGAAGAAAAGAAACTTTCAAAATTAACCATGCTCAGCAAAACATTCAATGCACCTGGCAGGAAAATCATCCCGCCAAAACTGCGCAATACATCCGGAACACTTTCCTTCAGCTTGTACATTAGATAAACACACACTATTATCAACAAAACGCTCGCAGTTATGGTAGCATGCGATTCCTTCCACTCAGACGTTCCATCAAAAGCCGAAGAAACAACAGGAATCAGCAACGCGCACGCGGTAAAAAGCGCCACATGCACAAAAACATGCATCGCTGTGTGCCGCACCACTTTCATGCAATTACGACAAATAAACGTACTTATAAAAATATCGCTTAGAACGACCTCTGCCGCTTCAACATATCGGAAATGCCAGGAGCGAGCAATGGTCTGCCTTTAATTACAAGGTACTTGTACGGCAGATGAACTTCCTCGTAATCGCTTATACTAATTTCAATCCCTTGCTGAAATTTCAAATCCCGAAGTTTTTTGCCATTGCATATCATTTTGGTAACGATTACGGCAGTATCAGTTGACATCTGCTCTTTGCCAAGATTGTAGGCGGGATAAGGCAGAAATCGAGTAAGCTCTGCTTTCGTACGTTTTTTTGGAGGATTATCACCCAAAATACCCCCAAAAACAAAATAATCATATTTTTTTGCTATATCAGAAGTGAGAGTTTGCTTGGCTTCGGGATCAAGCACACAGGCTTTATCAAAGCGAAGCTGCCTGACACTTTTTGACATAACTTTACCAAATGATTTCAGTGAAGAGCTTTTTGTGTTGGTAAAGATAAGATTCCTCTTCCCAACCCATTTAGAAATATGTTTGTATTCGAGTTTACACCATGGAAAAACATTGGGTTCCAGATGTTCAATAACAAACTTTGGCATTTAGTTTTTCTTGAACTGGGCAACTGTGCCAATCAAGTCGACATGACCGAGGAACATTGCACGGCAACAGTAGCGCTCAATGCCCAACTCATCAAGAACTTCCTTTCTGCTTTCGCCTTTCTTTGTGCGCTCCTCAAACTCTTCCCACGCCTGCGCAATAGGTTTTCCACAACTCCAGCAACGTATTGGAATTATCATTTTCAGTCCTCCTTAACGATAGGATTTTTGCCTTTTTGCCCTTGCCTTCCCGTGACAGTTCGGCTTATGAGTTTCCTTCCTGCGCACGTCTGCAACAGTAAACATACGGTCATAATCAAGATATTTTGAACGCAATTTCTTGTCAAACTGGGCCAACGCTTTTGCAATAGCAAGCCTGGCCGCCTCTGCCTGGCTGTTAGAGCCACCGCCGGCAACAACAACATCAAGGTTCACCTTGCCGGCGGTATCCCCTGCCAAAAGCAGGGCTTCCTCGATCTTTGAACGGAACATACTCTGCGGGATAGAAGTTATCAAACGGCTGTTCACGCGCACGATTCCAGCACCAGGCACTAACGTAGCACGCGCAACAGCCGTCTTCCTCGTTCCACTCTGATGAATGACTTTCATACCTTGCCTCCAAGAGACGCACACAATTGACCAACTGTCTGATACTTCAATTTTGGCAATTCATCTGCCGTCTTGCCGAGCTTTGACAATTTTTTATCTTTGAATTCGGAAGGGACACCCATGTAGCACATGACGCGCTTAAATGCCTCCTTGCCTCTACCCTGCTTGTATTCAAGCATACCACGAACCATCCTTCGCATAAAGCGGTCAGGCATCCTGCTGTTGAACGGACCTTTGAACGGCCTGCCCAACTTGAAAAATCGATGATAAAACTTGCCACGCACTGCCTTGGGGTCACCGGAAATAACTGCTTTCTCACAGTTGAAAATGTTCACTGAATTTCCAAGCAACGCCTGCTTGGCAACATAACTAGCCAGACGCCCAGCAATTGCATTTGTTGCATCAATGTTAAGTTCTGCCATTCTCATCCAAGGAGTTTCAGGTCCTTTGCCTTTGGTTTTTGCTTGAGTAATTGTTCTATAGTGAGAGCTTTGCCCTTAGCCTCTTCTATACGGTTCTTTGCACCAGAGCTGAACGACAAGGCAGCAACAACAACACCGTGCGGCAAAGCGCCAGAACCAAGCACTTTGCCCGGAACAACAACAGTTTCATTTGGCTTTGCATGAAGAGCAATACGACTAATGTTAACCACGCGCCTCTGTCTTGTCGGCTTTTCCAAATCATCAGCAACCCGGTCCCAAAGAGCAGCGTTTGAAATAGTGCTTTCCTTGCGCAAGCTCCGAATGAGCTCCTGCAATACCGGATTTGTTGGTCCTGTGCGTTTCATGTTCGTTGACTTTAATTTAAGGCTTCGCAGCCATATTCGAGAGGGCGGCGAGCCCTCTCGAGCTCTACAGCTATATATGCGGGGGAAGATATCGACACCGTGGTGTCGGCTTCCCACGCAGCCGTTTTATTTAGCGGCTACGTGTTCCGCGCTTGACTATGCTACTTTAATGCGGGGGAAGGGATTTGAACCCTCGCATCCACTAAGGAACTGGCACCTCAAGCCAGCGCATTTGACCAGGCTCTGCCACCCCCGCGTAAAGGGTATTTACAGCCGTTCACTTCTCAATCCAGTGGTTACTTTCCGAACTTGCCGGCAAATTCTTCCAGCAATTCGTTAAAGTGGTCAGAGGCACTTGCCAAAATCTCCGAGGGACTCAACTGCCCCCAAGGCTCTATGTTGAACACGAACGTCGTCGGATCGTGCTCAATCCTGACAATTTCATCATTCACGCCGTCGCACGCCTCATACAAATCGTGCTGCTCAATTAATTTTGCATCAATCTTGCCGTTATTGAATATCTGCGGCGGATACTTGTCCTTGAACTTGTCAAAATCCTTGTGATTATTGTTAACAGTAACTTTTGGCTTGTATGTGTACCATGCAAGACAAGGTGAAAACTTCACATGTGTTTTTCCTATACCCAAAATTGCAGTTGCCTCAAGCTCAAGTTCCTGACCTTTCAACAGCTTTACAATAGGCGTCTTTGGGAAAACAGGCTTTACCTTCGGGTCCTTGCACTTCAAATCCTCTGCATACACAGTGCACGGACCCTTTGCCTTCAAAGTGAGCTTTACAGAGTTCTTCGCGCTTAACTCATCCTCCGGCTTCTTGACTTCATATCCTTTCAAGTCGGTTGTGAGCGGAAGCAGACCAAGCCGGTGAGCCAGGATTTCATCATACAACGCGCTGTTGTTCTGAACGAACTCTACTTCCTCAATTGCCATTGAAGGAACTGCTTCAATCATAATACGCCTTAATGCATTTGCAAAAGCCGGATTTGCATTCTTCAACATGAAAGTCACTCTTCCCGTCTTCTTGTCCTTTTTTATAAATTCAATCATACGCGTCTGCCTCGCTTGCCGCCCTTCTTCCTACAGCCACCGTGCGGAACCGGCGTTACATCCTCTATAATGCCAATCTTGAGACCCATTCTGCTCAATGCACGAATTGCTGCCTGAGCGCCCGGACCAGGAGAATGGGGACCATTATGACCGCCAGGAGCACGAACTTTTACATGGATGCCCTCGACACCCTTTTCCATTGCAGTTTCAGCTGCACGCTTTGCGGCCATCATAGCGGCAGTGGGAGAGCTTTCCAAACGGTCAGCCTTAACCATCATACCACCGCTCGCCATTGCAAGAGTTTCAGTGCCTGTAATGTCAGTAATGTGAATTATTGTATCATTGTATGATGCGTAAATGTGAGCCAAGCCCCAGCGGATTTCCCTCATTCCTGCTCACCTTTCTTCTCAACTTTTGGCGCTTTGCGCGAAGCGCGCTGCTTTTCAGGAGCAGCCGCGGATTTTGCAATCTCAGCCGTTGGCCTTGACTTGATTGAACGTTCAGGATGCTCAGCATTTGCCAATGAACTATTTGCAACAAATGCTATTTGTGCTTCCTCTTCAACAGGAACAAGATAACTTGGAGCGCTGACCTTCTTCGGACCAACCATCACATGCTCATGCACGATAAACTGACGCGCCTGGCGAGGAGTTCGTGCAAGGCCTTTCTTTAAGACCAATGTTTGCAAACGCCTGTTAAGCAAGTCCCTCACAGTCAAAGCAAGAACGTCGTCCAGCTTTGCACCTGCAGGCAACAAACCAAGCCGTGCAACCCGGTCAAGCAGCTGCTTCTTTTCAAGTTCTGCCTGAGCGGTTCTCAAAGCGAAAAGACGCTTTGCCTGATTTGCAAACGACTTAAGCTTGCTGTTGACCTTCCACAATTCACGCTTTGTAGCAAGACCATATTCCCTAATAATAACACGCTCCTCCTCAAGACGCGCACGCTGCCATGGATGGCCAGGACCTGCATACTTGCTCCTAAGTTTTCTCGGGTCACCCATTTTTATCCACCTGCAGGACCGCCCTTCTTGCCAGCAGTCTTAACACCCATAACCTTGCCCTTATTTGCCCTGAAATTGCTTCTAGTACGCTGACCGCGCACAGGCGCATTCTGAGAATGACGCACGCCCTTGTAGCACTTAATGCGCTTCATCAGCTTGATATCATTCTCGCGATGAAAAATAAGATCGTTGGTAATGAGGTGTTTGTCAACGCCTGTGTCAATGTCACGCTGGCGGTTAAACATCCAGGAAGGAATACCGTGCTTTGCAGGGTCTTTGATAATCTCGTCAATCTTCCTGACTTCAGTTTCTGAAAGATTGCCTGATTTGGACATGCCATCAATCCTGGCAATCTGACAGATAGCGTGTGCAAATGGAACACCAATGCCACGGATGTCCTTCAAAGCATAAACTACCGCTTTCTTGCCATCCAAATCGGTATTCGCGATGCGAATCAGGTGTTTGAATTCTGCCATAATACACTGGTAGAATGAAGTAACTCATTCCACCCTAATGCGCTCCCAGCTGGAACTCGGGCGATAGATGGGAGGGAAAAGGGGTTGTTTATAAAGGTTGTGGTCAGAGTTAGATTTATAAGTCGCGAGTATTGCCTTCACGCCCATGGCGACCGTGGCGTAACGGTAGCGTAGGGGACTGTGACTCCCCTGGACCGGGTTCAACTCCCGGCGGTCGCCCCTTCACTTTTTTCCAAAATGAATTATTGAGCCGGGCAGAACGTAGCCAAAAACATAAACAGCGCCCACCAAAAAAGGATTGTGAGGCGGAGTGGAAAGCTTCATCAAAAAAATCAACTTGTTTGAAAGCATTGCAAAAATCCCCACATTTATAATGGCAAGCGCAGGAATGAAAATAGAGGCAATAATGTGCTGGCCCTTCTTCAACTGCTCGATGTGGTGAAGAATAAAACTGAACATCCAGCCGAAGCTTCCACCAATGAAAAACAAGCTGAAATACAATGGCAAGCCCCTCATTGTAATAAGGAAAGGAACAAGCACGACTGACAAGATGAAATTGCCCAAAATGGCAATGATGAGCAAAATCCAGTAAAGAGAAGAATCAACAAAACGCATTCCAGCTGACTTTGCCTTCTCAGCAGACCTCAGAATTTGCTCGGTTTTTGCTGCAAGGTCAGGAGACCACTCTTTGTGCACGTGCGTCATACCAATCCAAGCTTCATCAAAAAAGACGGAGCCCGAGTACCAGCAGAATATTCCAAGTTCATAAGTTTTGCGGCAATCTGCTTCAGCGCAATGCTTGCCTGAAGTTCAGGATAATATTCAATAATTGAATAACCGTAACGCAATGCCTCTCGCATACGCGTCTCGGCAGGAACAACACCAAGAATTGGTTTGGCAAGCAATTGACTGATATTTCCAGGCGACAAATCAATACCATCATCATGGGCACGGTTGATAACAATGCCCTCTACATTCGCCAATTTGCAGAGCTTCTGAACATCAAGAATGCTGGGAAAGTCCGGCTGGGTCACAAGAACAACTGACTCCTTGGAAGCATACCATAATTTATCATGCGTTGGTACATCAACAATGACAACCTGGGCAAGATTCTTCAGCTCCGGCAACAATTTAGAAGGATGAGGGCAGTCGATTTCAGTCAAACTGCTTAGCAAAATTTTCAAACCGGACGGGCGCCTGTATATGGCATCTTTTAACTGCCTTGACCCGCGCATGACTTCCTGAATGCAACGCTCAGCAATAGGCATGCCAACATGATGCCCTAACTTCGGCGTCTTCAAATCGGCATCAACCAACAACACATCAAAGCCAAAATTACGAAGAGCATAAGCAATATTTTTTGCAATCGTTGTCTTGCCCTGACCAGCATTCCCCGACACCAAGAAAACATTATTCTTGTCCACCTTGCACCAGGCGCACAATATAATTTAAAAAATCTTTGGTGCGCTCAAAATAATCAGAGATAATATCAATAGTAATTTCAATACTGCCGCCTTCATCAAGATGCACAGTCATAGTTACGTGGCGGCGATATTCCTGCGCGCGTGAAAACTTTGCCTTGTCAATACGGCGCAAGAGAAGATAAAAATCACAAAAATCAACAATTGTGCGGTCATCGGCATAAAGCTTCTTTACCTGCTCCACCTTAATACGGGGAAGCGCTGGAAGATCAGCAATCCTTTTATGCAACTTTGCATGCTTCAGCAAAGCATCGAACGCAAAGCCGATTGTGTTAATCAGGCGTTCAATAATACTCTTAATGACATCTACTGTTCGAGTATATTTCAAGCTCACCGCTATACTGTGGTCAGCACGCTTCAATTCCTGCATTGCCAGTTGAATCGATTCCTCAACCATTTAGACAATTCCCTCGGATAGAAAACACTGTGCCTCAACCATACTATGCCTCACTACGACTGCGAATTAAAAGAGAAAAGACAGGGAACTATATAAATGCAGTGATGAAAAATTGGTTAACATTTGTTATTTCTGCAAACTAAGAATGGCACCCGCCAGATCGCCTTTAGATGCTTTAATGGCTTTAAAAGCATCGTCATGTGATGCACCAGTCTGGTCCATAACAGTCCGAATGTCCTCTTCCTTTATGTCAGGCTCTGCAGAACGCTGGCGCTCCTCGGCAGTTCCGGTTATCTGCCAGGACTCTTGCCCCATCATATTTACTTTTGCAACCTGCGGATTGGGAATAACAATATCTTTGTCATGGCAGCGGATGATAACTTCCAAAGCTTCAACTTCCTGCTGCTGAATTCCCATCCGCTGCATGGCTTTTGCCAGCTCCCGAGAATTCATTTTTGGAATCATGCGAGAAACGCGCCTGCCCACAAATGCAAAGCGACGACAATCAGGATAATCACTATGGCCATCACGATGACGTGGCCTGGCTTGAACTCAATCTTGCTGCGGTATTCCTCAAAGTAAGTTGTAATACCAGCAGTGCTCATCGGCATACGTGCTCTTTCTTGCGCCATGGTTTAAGGAATTTGGTTTTAATATATAAAGGGTTGGGTAAGCATAAGCTGCCTTTTGTACGCCTCCAACTCAGTGGTGGACACTGATGATGGCATTACCCATCGGGACAGGCGTTCTGAGCATTCAACTTAGCGCACGTACTGTGCTTGCACCGGCGAGGGCTATCCGTTTCAGCCAAGCGTACGGGAATGTCCGTGCGTTGTGCCAATGTTGCCATCGGAGTCACACATCATTCTCCCCATACACGGTCCGTTTCTGTGATGGAGCCAACCATTACTGGTTCTCAACGAGTCGCCTTTGAATGGTGGGCAGACTTTCCTCACTTTACAGCGGAGGCTCAGTACCTACCCAACCCGAAGATAAAAACAGTTTGAGGGTTTATAAAGCTTTCGACGAGAAAATTATATAAGGAAGTTAGCTTAAAGGCGCTGCATGGGAGAACAGATATGCAAGATAGTGGTTGGCGGACTTGTTCTTGGAAAAGATGAGAAATTCGTTCTTGTTGAAGAAGAAAACGGTCAGCTTAACTTTCCCTGCGGCGGATTAGAAAAGGAAGCAATTGAAGCAGGCGCAAAAAGAGAAATCACAGAAGAAACAGGATTGCGTGTTGCACTTGATTTTGTCATTGGCGTTTATCATAATCCAAACAGAAATGAAAAGAACGTGATCAAAATTATTTACGCAGCACATCCTGTTGGAGGAAAACTAAGCGACCATCAAGGAGCTCGGTTTTACACCAGACAAGAGTTTAACAAAATTCCGCGACGCAAATTACGCGACAATGCGGTCTGGATGGCGGTAGATGACTATTTCAAGAACAGAGAACACTCAAACAGCGTTATCAGGGAGTACAAGTAAAAACAAGAACAGTCAATTCTTCCTGGCCCTGCATAACTTTTCTCTCGGACTCAACTGAAAATTTGAATTCTTCTGCTTTTGTTTTCAACAATTCAACGTTTCGCTTCATGCAAACACAGATTTTGCCTGACTTTTTCAGGATAAACTCAGATTGATAGAAGAATTGATGGTAGATTTTCTCGACGGTCTTTTCAGCTATGCTTCGGCCGGACTGAACTGGCAGTGCGATAATGCGGTCAAGAAAGTTCTTCCCGAACTTCGCGTCAAGCCACTTAATATCAGCTCGGCTGAACTCGATTGATTTAACGACACCGGCGATTTTCGCGTTCTTTTTTGCGGCAGAAACATGCTTGAAATTATCATCCATGGCAATAATAGTGCCTTTGAAATCAGTTTCTTTGTCTTTCAAAGAGTATTTAAGATTTGGAAGCTTGGCAAAAGCGAGTTTTTCCTTTGCAAACTTATGAGGAGAAGTGTTTGTTGCAAACAAAGCAGCCTCGATGGGCACTATGCCGTTGCGGCAAAACGGGTCAAGCAATGCATGCTTTGGCTCATATGATGAAATTGTGAGCAACGCGGCTGCAATGGTGCCTTTCAACGCATCAGTGCCGAGAAAAATTCGGTAATCCCGACGGCCAAGGTCAATGCCGGCAAAATCAACACCGAAATAGAATTGGTCGTTTTCTATTAGAAGATAAAAAGTTGTCTGAGGGTTTTTGTGGTCGATTTTGACATTATACAGTTTTGCAAGCGCACTGTTGAGAACCTGCATGACATCAAAAGAGGTGAACGGGTGATTTCCAATGCGGTCGCATTTCACAACGACAGTTTTGTCAATGAATGGAAGGTCCTTCAACAAAAATTCATCCGGCATGTATTTCATAGTGCCTGATTTCAAAAGAAGAATGACTTTTGAAAAAGTCCTGCCATAATAACAGAGGTCGACTAAATCCTGCTCTGATGTGCATGAGAAAAATATTTTGCCTTTTTCTGCCTTGATATTTGAAGCAGAAATCAGTTTTTTGATTTCAGCTGAGCTGACATCTTCTATGCCAATGTGAGTCAGAACAAGCCCGTTCATTCTTCCGGGGCAATCTTTGCCAAGCCAATTACCTTGTCCTTTTCATCAAGGCGCATAATACGGACTCCTTGGGTATTTCTGCCAATCACGCTGATGCCCGTGACAGGCGTGCGGATAAGAACTCCGCTCTGTGAAATAAGCATAAGCTCGTCGTTATCGGTAACAGAAGCGATTCCGACAACAGCGCCGTTCTTGTCAGTGATTTTAATGTTGATAACTCCAACACCTCCGCGATTGATAAGACGATAATCAGAAATTGGAGAACGCTTGCCATAACCGTTCTCGGTAATTGTGACTAATGACAAGTTGTCGTCGGCTATTGTGGCACCGACAACCTGATCATCTCTCAAGCGTATGCCTATAACGCCGGTCGCTGTTCTGCCCATTGGACGAACATCCCTTTCGTGGAACTTGACAGCCATGCCCTGCTTTGTCGCGATGATAACCTGCTGATTGCCATCAGTAAGCATAACACTCTTAAGCTCGTCCTTTGGCTCAAGGTTAAGCGCGATAATGCCGCCTTTTCTTGGATTACTGAATTCAGCAAGAGAAGTTTTCTTGACAATGCCGTTTGCAGTAACCATGAACAGGAACTTGTTCTCTTCAAACTGCTTGACTGGAATAAAGGCGGTGACTTTTTCGCCCTGGCTCAATTGGAGCAAGTTAACTATTGCAGTGCCTTTTGCATAACGGGATGCTTCAGGCAGCTGATAGACCTTAATCCAATGCACTTTGCCCAAACTTGTGAAAAAAAGAATGTAATCATGCGTATTTGCAATGAAAAGATTCTCAATAAAGTCCTCTTCCTTTGCCTCAGCAGCAATAATGCCCTTGCCACCACGACGCTGTTGTTTGTAAGTGTCTACAGGAAGACGCTTGACATATCCTGCGTGAGTTATTGTAATTACATCGTCTTCTGGCTTAATGAGCGCTTCCTCTTCAACAACAGCAACTTCTGTTTCAAGAATCTGCGTGCGACGATTATCTCCATATTTTTCCTTCAATTCAAGCAATTCTGCCTTGATAATTCCTAGAATTTTCTGCTCGGAAGCAAGAATGTCCTTGAGGTCTTTTATGAGTTTCAATAAGTCAGCATGTTCAGTCCTTATTTTGTCCTGCTCCAAGCTTGTCAAGCGGCGCAAGGTCATATCAAGAATCGCCTGTGCCTGCTTTTCAGTCAATTTGTAATCTTCCATCAGGCCTTTCTTGGCCTCATCTGCAGATTTTGACTTCTTGATAAGCTGGACAACAGAATCAATATGATTCAAAGCAACAATAAGACCTTCAAGCAAATGAGCACGCTCTTCTGCCTGGTGCAAATCAAACTGCGTGCGCCTGCGCACAATATTTCTGCGATGGTTAATATACTCGGATATAATAGCTTTGAGAGAGAGTAAACGGGGTTGGTTATCGACAAGTGCCAGAAGATTTATTCCAAAGGTTTCCTGCAAACGACTGTGCGTGAAGAGTTGGTTGAGAACGACATCAGAATTTGCTCCCTGCTTCAGGTCAATGACAATTCGCATTCCTTCACGGTCAGATTCGTCACGAAGATCTGAAATGCCCTGCACTTTTTTGTCACGGACAAGGTCTGCGATGGATTCAAGAAGCTCGGCCTTATTGACCATATAAGGAATTTCTGTTACAATAATACGAGTTTTTGTTTTTGTTTCCTCAATTTGCGTTTTTGCACGGACAACAATCCTGCCACGGCCGGTTTTATACGCCTCTTTCAAGCCGGAAGTGCCAATAATAATGCCCCCTGTAGGGAAATCAGGGGCTTTTACAGTCTGCATAAGAGAAGCAACATCAATGTCAGGATTGTCAATGGTTTTAATAATTCCTTCACAGATTTCAGACATATTGTGCGGCGGAATATTGGTTGCCATGCCAACAGCAATACCTGAACTGCCGTTAACAAGAAGATTAGGAACTTTTGCTGGCAGGACAGAAGGCTCTTGAAGCGAGCCGTCAAAGTTTGGAACAAATCCAACAGTTTCCTTGTCAATATCTTGAAGAATTTCCTCAGCAAGCTTGTTCAAACGCGCTTCTGTATAACGCATTGCTGCAGCATTATCACCATCAATTGAACCAAAATTGCCCTGACCCTGAATGAGTGGATAACGGAGCGAAAAGTCCTGGGCAAGGCGGACCATAGCGTCATAAACAGCCATATCCCCATGCGGATGGTATTTACCAAGCACTTCACCCACAATTCTTGCTGATTTTTTGAACGGCTTGGTGTGCAGCATGCCCATGTCATACATTGCGAAAAGGACACGGCGATGGACTGGTTTTAAGCCGTCACGAACGTCTGGAATAGCACGCCCAACAATAACAGACATTGAGTAATCCAAGTAAGACGTCTTCATCTCCTGCTCAATAATGCGGGGGATGATTTTCTCCGGTTTTTTCTCTGCGTTTGTGTCAGACATAAAAGAACAGTTTATCGACGATAAAATAAGGGTGTTTAGGGATTTATAATAGTTATTATTTTCTATATAAAAATTAAATGTGGATTTGCCTAAAAAAACAGCATTTCCAGCAAGCAGCAAAGTTTTTAAAAAATCTATTTTTCCCCACATTTCATGGGTCTTGATGTGGTGGTGAGTGAAGAGGCATTTCTATCTACGTACAAGAACGGAGTCAGAAACGCACGCGATTATGCAAAAGCGCACGAGCTTGCCATGGAACACTACACTTACGCAAATATTGCCAGAGCAATTGGCAGGCACCAAAGCACCATCAAGGGCTGGCTTCGCAACAAGCACATGCCAGACAGCATTGCAGGACTTGAGCACGTTAAACAGCTCGGATTAGTTCCTCTTACAGCGCAATCAGAAAAACTCGTGCCATTGGTCCGCCTTTGCGCCTGGACATTCTGGAGCGGCTGCATTTCAAAAGAATATGACATCGTCATAAGCGAAAAAATATGGCGCCTCACCACATTGCAGGATTATTTCAAGCAAACTCTGGGCCTTGAATCAACACTCAAGGAGGAACCGAGCACAATCCGCTTCAACGGAAACTCGCACTACCATGGCAGATTGCTTGCCAGCATGGGAGTGCCTGTTGCCACAAGAAAATCAACCTCTGAACTGCACATACCTCATGCTATTTCAGGATGCCCAGAAACAGCCATTCCATTCCTAAACGTGCTTTTCACAACACGAACGGAAAGAAATGGAAGCTACTGGACAATCAACATCCCTGCAAACAGAGATTATGAACGCGCATTGTCATTCGGAAAAGAGGTGATTGCATACATCAATGCTGCATTGCCAAAAGCACATATTGAAGGAAAACAACTCAGCATACTCATGCGAACAATCCCCTCGGGATATACAAACAAAAAAAACAGCATTTACATACCTCGCATCAGCTTACACAAAGAAAACCTTATACGCATTGTAGACAACTACCACCAGCTTATTTTGTAACTTAATTTTACCTGACAATTGCTGCCTTTACCCCGAAGCTCTTTCCACAATAAACACACTGCTTTGATTTGCCAGCAACAACCTGAGTACGCGATTCATAAAGCATCTGGTTGCTGCAATGGTGGCATTTAAGCAAGAATTTCATTCCTTCTTTTCTTCCTCTTCTTTTTCTCCTGAAAGCATCTTCTTGATTTTCTCCTCAATCTTGGCTTCAATTTCAGGCGGAACCCCCTCTGGATACAAACCCTTGCCCTCTTCAAATTTTTTCTCCTTCAAACGCTTTACCTTCTCTTCCGCCTCCTGCGCAATCTTCTGTTCAGGAGTCAATGGAATTTCTTCAAGTGCTTCTTTCTTTTCTTCAACTTTTGGAATTTCTATTTTTTCCTCAACTGCAGTGGTTTCAAATTTTTCGTGCGCCTCTTTTGGCTTAGGCGCGTGATGAATTGCATGCTGATGCTTTTTTGCAGGTTTTTTCTTATGATGCTTATGATGAGAATGAGGCGGCTCTGCAGATGGGCGTTCTTCAGGAGGCAAAGATTCTATTGGAACATCATAAACCGGCAAGTCGCCCATTTTTTCCTCAACAATTTCAACACCAGTGGATATCATGTCTTTTACCGGCTCGACAGCAAGATATTGCTCGAGTGGCTTTCTACCATCTTCAAGAACAATCTGCGGCTTGCCCAATTGCTCCTCTGTCTGCTTGCGCTGGGCTGCCTCCAACTGCTCAATTTCCCTCTCTTTTTCCTCAATTGCCTTCTCGACATCACCTGCACTGGAAAACTTCTGCTTCAATTTTGAGGGGTCAATGTCAAAATACTCAAAAAATTTAGGAGTCAACTTTACCATTTTTGAACGTCCATGGCGCTCGCGCGTGATAAAACCTGAATTTTCCAATTGCGCAAGATGATCATACGCCTTGTTTGTCCTGATTTTCACAACTTTCGACTGCAAAACAGGCGCCTTATAAGCAACCACTGCCAAAGTTTCCAGAATTCCCTTCGGCAATTCGGTCTTTGTGACAACCTTCTTTATAACAGGAACATATTTCTCCCTGACAGTCAATTTCCACGCAGTACCATCCTGCAAAAGCATTGTAGGACTGTTGGAAGAATCCAATTGAGATTTCCATTCGGTCAAAACTGCAAGAATCTCCTCTTTCGGACGATGGCACAACTTGGATATTTCTTCCAGCTCAAGCTTTCTGGCAGCGGCAAACAGGATTGCCTCAACCATGCGCTTCAGTTCTTCATCCATTAGTAACGTACACCTTTCCCTCTTTTTTCAACTCGCCCTTGTTCACCATATTCTCAACAAATGGCTGCAATTCCTTAACGCCGATACCTAGCAATTCTGACAGCTGCTCAATGCTGTGCGGTTGGGCACGGCAAGCAAACTTGATAAAATTATGAAAAACATTCAATGCGTTCTGGTCAAGAACTTTCTTCTGAGCTTGGAGGCCTTTCAGCATCATGTCGGTATGGTGCAACCTTGCCTGAAAATCATTAATGAAATCCTCAAATACAGCCGTATCAAGCTGGAGTTTGTCAGGGCTCATAATCTCAACCGCGCTTGGCATGCTGTCAATGCAGAAATCAAGCAGCTGCTCAAGGTCCTTGAACGCTATTTGCAGCTCTACAAACTGGGTGAAATAGTTATCCTGCGCCTTTGGCTCTGCAAACTTCTCAAACTGAACGTTCAGTCCATCCTGCTTAATCTTGTCAACATGGTCAAGCAAGGCCTTATGCACAAATTCCTTAGGTGCGCCCATAATTTCAACGATTGCCCTGACAACTATTGGCTGTTGCTCCATGACGGTAATTCGGATATGGGCCATTAAAAAGCTTTTCCCTCGAAAAAACAGTGTTTTTTGTTATCGTTAGATAGTTACAAAAGCTTTTAATCACTAAATAAAAAGACAAAACGGGGTGAAATAATGGGATTATTCGGATTTGGAAAAAAAAGACGTGAAGAACTACCTTTGCCACCCCCTCCATCACCACCAGAACTACCACCTCTTCTAAAAGGGGATATTGAGGAAATAAGACCACCGGAAGCGCCTTCTGCAATACCGGAAATTCCACCAATGGAAGAGCATGAAGAAAAACTACCGGAATTGCCACCTGCATTACCTGCTCCTATGCCAGCAATGGCACCTGCGGAGGAAAAAGAGGCAAGAGTATTCGACAAGACAGTACAGCCGGAAGCCGAAGAACCGATACGCGAAGTCGTGCGGACTATACCAAAGCCGGCATTCGTTGCTGTGGAAGATTACAGGCGCATTATCAACGACACGAACACAATACGCGCTAAACTGATGGATGCTGAAAATTTTGTCAGGCGACTTGGCGATTTAAAGAATGAAGAAGAACGGTCGTTTGAACGCTGGAGAACACTTTTGGAAGACGTTGAGAAAAAAATGAACTATGTCGACCAGCTTATAGCAAAAGCAGGGTGAACTACATGGACGGAAAAGCACCGGTATTTGTCAAAATCGATGAGTACAAAGACATCATGGATATAATGACCCTGATGCGGGAAAAATTACGGCAGGCAAAGTTTTTGCTTGACAAGATAGCAGAATTAAAAGCACAGGAAGACCAAGAACTCGCAACCTGGGCAAAAGAACTTGAAGACGTTGAAGCACGCGTTTCTTCGGTGGACAAATCACTATTTGAACCGAGCATCTAAATGGAAGAAGAACTGTTCTTTGTCGGAATAAGGGACCCAATCGAGATGCGCAAAGAACTTCTGATATCATCTAAAAATTTAATTGACAGCTTACGACGCTATGAAGCATATAAGCAATTAAAAGAAGAAAAACTGCAGCACGTCCTTGCACTGAAAAGAGTGTTTGACGAATTGCTTGTCTTGAACAGAAAATTACGAGGGCATCTGCCACGCATACCAGTCAAAGTGCCGGCACTTACACGCGAGGAAAAACCCGCGAAAATGCCAAAAATGATGACAAGGATGAAGACAGTTACCAAAAGCAAAATCGATGTTCTCGAAGAAGAATTATCAAAGATAGAAGAACGACTGGGACATTTGGAATAATCATTTCACAACAACTTCCTTATCAAGAATTCTTTGATCGGGCGCAAACACAAAAGTTGCAGTGACGAACTTTCCTGCAAGAACATGCGGCAACCAGTGAGGGTCATCAGTCCACATTTTATCAAAAGGAATCTTGTCGATATCAAACCACTCAGGTTTCATCTCCTCGGTTTCCATCGGATTAGCAGCCCATTGGTCGGCAATAAAAACGTGAACAATCTGGTCCCACTCAGGCTTATGCGGGAACTTGAAAGTGAGAACAGCAGATTTCTTAATATCTTCAACAATTAAACCAGACTCTTCGCGCAACTCTCTCAACGCAGCCGCTTCGATTGTTTCGCCGTTCTCAACTTTTCCGCCGAAACCATTCCACTTACCTGCGCCAAAACCTTTCTTTTTCATTCCGAGAAGGAGCTTGTTTCCATTACGGACCATAATCAATGTCGCGTTTCTCATGCCGAATGGAAAGATTGCCTTTTTAATAAACGTTTGCTCGAGAAATGTTGATTAAAAATACGATTCAACGGCAATGTAATACACCCTTAGAACCTGAAATGTAGCGATGGTCTGGAGTTTCGGACTTTGTTGAAAATGGCTTGTGAAACTTTCCTCCTCAAGAACAATCTTTTTCAAAGGTTGATTCTTGCCAGCATACAAAATGAATTATACATAACCGTACAAAAGAAGGCAGGTTTCTTCCATATTTTGACCAAAATAGTTGTTGATCGGGCTTTCTATATTGAGGCCAAAAATAACCAAAGAACATTTTGCAGCCATTTCTAAGGTCTGTTTTTGAAAACACCTGCCAAGAGCGACATGCTCAAATTTACCCAAAAAACCAATTAAGACTTCTCAATAATATTTTCCAAAACGCCGTTCCTAAAAGTGCGGGGGGCAGGATTCGAACCTGCGAAGGCACTAAGCCAATAGCTTTCACCACAATCAACTGTGGCAAGTTGTGCTTGAGGCTATCCCCTTTGGCCACTCGGGAACCCCCGCGTAAGAGAATGATTTCAAGCAGCCTTTTAAAAATTTTATTGAGAAACAGTGCTGTCAACTTAATGGTGCCTCGCTGGTCTTTGACTGACTTTTCTTCTCCCCTTGCAAATGCGGGGAGAGAAAAGTCACCTCGACAACGCCGAGGCAGCGCGGCCAGCACCAGAGAGTTGACTTAACCTTGAGAAACTAAACGATAACGCCAAAACGGGCACACAAGCCAGCTATCTCAACAGGTGCCTGCACATCCAAATGGTCGTACTTCCAAATATAACACTGC
>JAWCRZ010000007.1:0-57078 GCA_038868995.1 Candidatus Woesearchaeota archaeon
CTCATCCGGATAAATGCATCTGGTATCCTGAATCCAATTGCTATACGCAGCATAACTGCCAAAGCACTGGTAATAACGAAAGCCAACCTTGTTCTCATCATACCAACATTTTCCGACATAATAACACTGCCTGCCTTCCCGCATCCTTCCCTCGACCGCCTGAAAAAGAAGAAATACAAGTGCGATAACCGCAACAATGCTGAAAAAAGCACGATACGCCCTCATTTTAAATAATAAAGAAATAACAATATTTAAAACTACTTGACATACTCGTGAGAAGGAGAGCCACCAGTCACATAACGATATGCTTCCAAAGCCGCGACAGCACCCATACCCGCGCTAATGACCGTCTGCTTGTACGGAACAAAAGTCAGGTCGCCACAGGCATACAAGCCAGGGGTTTTCGTGCGGCAAAGCTCGTCAACTTTTATCTCCCCGATTGAATTTATCTCCACAAGCCCTTTCACCATTTCAGTGCTCGTCTCCCAACCAATTTCAGAAAAAACACCCTGCACTGGCAATTCACGGCGCTTTTTTGTTTTAACGTCCTCGATAATAAGCGATTTGACAAACTTGTCACCGACAATTTCAACAGGAATATGGCCGGTAATTATTTCAATTTTCGCATCCTTTCTGGCTTTCTCAACAGTAACTTCATCAGCCCTGAACTGGTCTCTTCTGTGAACAAGATAAACTTTCTTCGCAATCCTGGAAAGCTCCAGGGCGCCTTCCAAAGCACTGTTGCCTCCACCAATGACAACAGTATCCTTGTTCGGGAACAAAGGAGCGTCGCAAGTCGTGCAAGTGCTCAGCCCCCGACCAAAGAATTTGTCCTCGCCCGGAATGTTCAGTTTTCTGCGCTCACGGCCATAACAGAGAATGACTGCTTTTGACTCAATCTTTACTCCATCGCTCAACTCAAGAACAAAATTATCGGACTTTGAAACTCTTGAAACCATTGATTCCCTAATCTCGCAGCCCCACTTTTTCGCCGAAGCCAAGAACTTTTTCATCAATTCAGGACCAGGGCCTTCATAGCCAGGATAGTTCTGAATATCATTTGTAGCATTCGTTTCTCCGCCAATATTTGGGCCGGTAATTAGAACAGCGTTCAGCTTTTTTCTTCCAGCGTAAATGGCGGCTGTCAGTCCAGCCGCGCCCGCGCCAACAATTGCAACGTCGTACATAGCGCGAATTGCAAGACAGGGAATATTTAAGCATTTGGATGAAGAGTAATCACTTGCTTGTTACTCCTCCACAATAGAAAAATATATTAAGAAGCATTCCTGCAAAAAAACAACCAAGGAGGACCTGTATGAAAGCTTCTGACATAAGCGCATTTATGACAATCATTCTACTCGGCCTGAATTTGTTCGCAGCACTTCTGCTGGAAACACAAATGACAAAATTCTACGGATGGGAGATACTGTTCATCTGCGTTTTGGGAATGTTTACATTCGCAGTGCTGTTCGGCTTGTGGATAGATGAACCCTGGGCATACCCGCTCAGCTCAATACTGTTTGCTCTGTCACTCGTCAATGTGGTATGGCTTTTCCACCTGACAAACACCTTCCTTACAGCAGCCTTTGCATTTCTGGTAAACATCGCAGGACTTGTGCTCTGCCTTGCAAGCATACAAAAGACAATGCCAACCGCACCATTGGAAACTTATGATGTGCAAAAGCGCAAAAAGAAATAATCTTATTTTCTTGCCAAAAACTTATGCACTTCCAGATAAACAAATCCGCTCATCGCAACCAATAATATAATCACCCACTCACTGCCAGACAAAGGAGCCATGCTGAAAATCCTCTGCAATAACGGCACGTACATAATCATCGCATGCAACAGCAATGAAGACGCTATTGCCACCAAAAGCCATTTATTGGCAAACACGCCAACCGCAAAAACCGGCTTTCTCACACTGCGGCAACTGACCGCCTGGAACAACTCAAACATAACAATAGAAGTAAAAGCAACCGTCTGCGCCTTCTCAAGCCCCTGCACCTGAAATACATCAAACAACCATATCGTTGCAACGGTGAGAATCAAAGGATAAATGTAAACATAAGGCGCAATTCCCCTGAAAATGCTCTGATCCGGCTTTCTTGGAGAACGCTGCATCACGCCCGGCTCAGCAGGGTCAACACCCAATGCAAGAGCCGGAAGTCCATCAGTAACAAGGTTAATCCACAAAATCTGTATGGCAATAAGAGGCAGCGGCAGCCCAAGCAGAATGCTGGACAAAATCACAAGCACTTCACCTATATTGCCTGAGAACAAGTAAGCAAGATACTTTTGAATGTTGTCATAAATCCTCCTTCCTTCCTCAACTGCACGTACAATGGTGGCAAAGTTATCGTCAGCAAGAATCATGCCTGATGCCTCCTTTGCAACATCAGTGCCGGTAATTCCCATAGCGATGCCAATATCAGCCTTTTTCAAAGCAGGAGCATCATTCACCCCGTCGCCAGTCATAGCAACTATATGCCCTTTTGCCTTCAACGCATTCAAAATTCGCACTTTATGCGCGGGATTTGTCCTTGCATAGACCGCAATGGACTCAACTTCATCGGCAAGATTCTCAATCTGGTCAAGCTCAACACCTGTAATAGCTCGCCCCTCAATTCCGAGCTCTTTTGCAACCGCAGAAGCCGTGCCGATATGATCGCCTGTAATCATTATGACTTTTATGCCTGCAGTCTTGCACTTTTCAACAGCTTCCTTTACTTCCCGGCGCGGCGGGTCAATCATCGCCTGCAGGCCCACAAACACCATATCCCGCTCAGGGTCCCCTTTTGCTTCAACTCCCTTCAGTTCCTTGAAGGCAAAACCAAGCACGCGCAATGACTGCTTCGTGAACTTTTCATTCTGAGAAAGAATCTCCTCTTTCTCCCGCTTTGTCAAATGCTCAATGCGCCCATTCACCAGAATTTTTGAGCACTTTGCAACAATCATTTCCGGAGCCCCTTTCGTATAGGACACCTTTTCCTTTCCATGAGCGTGCAAAGTCGTCATCATCTTCCGCTCGCTTGTAAACTCGATTTCTCCAATGCGCGGAAAAGAATCATGCAAGGACTCAACATCCAACTTTGCCTTCTTTGCACTGACCAGCAAAGCAGCTTCAGTCGGGTCGCCAAAAACCTGCCACTGCTCATTTTCACGCCGCAGTTTTGCATTATTGTTCAACGCTCCAATACGCAGCAGAAGCTCAAATGCCTTAGGCGGCTGGCTGAACTGCCCATCAGGAGAATAACCCGAACCACTGACATCAATCACCTGCCTGTTAGCAAATATTTTACGCACAGTCATCTCATTATGAGTAAGCGTGCCTGTCTTGTCGGAACAGATAACTGTGCAAGCCCCAAGCGTTTCAACACTCGGCAGGTTGCGAACCAAAGCATTCTTACGAGCCATGCGCTGCACACCAATAGACAAGCCAACCGTAACTACCGCAGGCAGGCCTTCAGGAATAGCAGCAACCGCCAAGGCAATAGCAGTCAATAAGACAGCAGTCACCGGCTGCTCAATCTTCAATATGCCAACAACAAACACAACAATCGAGATAATGACAACCATAATGCCGATATACATTCCAAGCTTTTTCAGCGTCTTCTGCAAAGGCGTCGGCTCAGGAGCTGCCTCCTGAATCATCTGCGCAATCCTTCCAATCTCCGTATGCATTCCGGTGCCGGTCACGACTGCCCGCGCATGACCATTCGTCACAATGGTGCCAGAAAAAACCATATTCGACCGGTCAGCAACAGCGCATTCCTTCCTAAAAGCAACCACTTCTTTTTTGACCGGCACGCTTTCTCCGGTTAATGCAGCTTCCTGCGTCTGCAAGTTTACAGCTTCAAGCAGGCGGGCATCGGCAGGAATCTTGTCACCTGTATCCAAAAGGAGAATATCACCTGGAACGACTTCTGATGCATCAATGTCCCTTTCCTGGCCATCGCGCAATACAGTTGCTTTCAAGGAAATCATCTTTTTCAGTGCCTCAATTGCACGCTCAGCACGGTATTCCTGCACAAAGCCGAGAATTGCGTTAAGAACAACAATTGCGCCAATCACGTAAAAATCAACATATTCCCTGACAACAAGCGAAATAACCATTGCTGCAAGCAAAATCCACACCATCGGGCTCTTGAACTGGCTAAGAAAAATCACAAAAGGATGTACACGCTCTGCCTCGCGAATCTGATTTGGGCCATAGACCTTCAGCCGCTCGGCAGCATCCATGCCTGATAATCCCTTTTCAGACGCCTTGAGTTCTGCAAGAACTTCTTTTTCCGGAAGAAGATAATATTCGACCACTGCAAAAAAACTGGCGTACACCTATAAATAGTTTATTGCAACAGGTTGAGTCAAGTTTCTGGTGCCAACTTGCCTTTGGTCCTCTGGACTCATTTTTCTCTCCTCCTCGCAGGTGCGGAGGAGAGAAAAATTACCTCAGCGAAGCTGAGACAGAGCGGCCAGCACCATTAAGATGACAGCACCATTGCAACAAAAGATTTAAAACAATTCGCTATTCAGAACCAATAAAAAGGTGATTGAATGACAACAGCACTGGATTTGCTACAAACTGACTATATTTCAGTGGATATTAAAGACACAGTTTCGCAATTATTGGGAGCACTAAAGAAGGCAAAAGAACATTATGCGCTTGTCTTTAACGGGAAAAAGTATCTCGGAGTTGTTGCGAAACGATTTTTATTATCCAGCAGAATAGACCCGGCCAAGATGAAAGTTAGCAACATAATCAAAAAACGGTCAAAAGCAAAAACACAGTTCTACGTGCCAACGCTATCGCCGGATACAGATATAAAGGAAATATGCAAATTGATGTCTACATCGGACAGCCATTTACTGCCAGTGCTGGAAAAAGGCAAAGTCATTGGTGTTGTAATGGCACATGACGTTGTGAATGAAATATCAAAAGAATATGCCAATATTACCTGCAAGGAGTTTTCACCGGCAATCATAACAGCATCGCCTGAAGATGACATATTCACTGCAATACAAATATTCGCCAGAAAAGGCATTGACCATTTGCCAATAGTCGACAAGGACAATACAATAATTGGAATGGTTACAATGTCAGACCTGCTGGAAAACCCAAACTTCTGGGGAGTGCAGGCGCAAAAACTGCCCACAGCGGCAAGCCACCAGAAAGGCAAAAGAACCGGCTACCAACACGGAGAAAAAACAAAAATGACAAGTTTGCCCATCAGGAATTTGCTAAGCAGAAAACCATTGTGCTGCACGCCGCCAGACACCAAAGTTCCTGCAGCGGTTGAATTGATGAAAAAAAATGACGTGTGCAGCATTATTCTAATTAAAAACAACAAGCCAGTCGGAATTTTCACGATAAAGGACTTGTTGATTGATTACGCAAAATGAAACTAAGCAGTTCTGCATTTGCCAATAATGGAAAAATACCCTCAAAATACACTTGCGATGGAGAAAATATAAACCCGCCGCTGGAGTTCTCGAACGTTCCTGCGAATGCAAAAAGCTTGGTTCTAATAATGGACGACCCTGACATTCCTGGCTTTGTTAAGCAAAAATTCGGCATTTCTGTATGGGACCACTGGATTGTATTCAACATTCCGCCAAACACAAAAAAAATCGAGGAAAACCAAGAGCCCCAAGGAATTAAAGGCATAACAACAAGCAAGACGCTTAAATATAACGGGCCCTGCCCACCAGACAAGGAACACAGGTATTTCTTCAAACTCTATGCACTTGACAAGATGCTCGACTTAAAAGAAGGCGCGACAAAAGAACAAGTTCTTGAAGCAATCAAAGGACACGTCCTGGCAGAAGCGGAACTGATGGGAAGATACCAGCGAAAGTAATACTCTTTGAAATATTAAAGTTAGGCACCACTTTTATTAGTTATGAATTTTAAGCATAAGAATAATGTAAAATAAGCATATTATAAAGCTAATCGAAATGTATCTTAATGCTAAAATTTAAATACTAGTATACAAAATAGGCAACTTGTGGAGAGTGAAAGACAACCACGGCGGACATTTGAAGAAATCAGAAAACTCATTCTTGGCGACTTACGAATAGGACAGAGGACGGTAAACCAGATAGCAGAATCAACAGGGCTTACCTGGAGAACAGTCGACAGCCACCTGATATACCTTGTCGGCAAAGGACTTGTGGAGCCGGTATTTGTCAGCGAATACGTCAAGATTTACCGGCTAAAAAAGGTGGGACCATGAGAAAACTGAAAGTTCTCATGTTCGGATGGGAGTTCCCGCCATTCAAGTCAGGAGGGCTGGGCACTGCCTGCTACGGCTTGACCAAAGGGCTTGCGCGCAACGGATGCGACGTAACTTTTGTAATGCCGGTAACTCCGGAAGGCGCAAAAGCAAAGTTTGTCAAATTAATCGGAGCATCAAACATTGCAAAGAACGTCAAAATAAGGAGTATAGAAAGCCCGCTAAAAGCATACATGACACCAACAACATACGATGAATGGCATTACTTCACTGGCAACAAGAAAAAACACATCTATGGAAAAGATTTGTTTGACGAAGTCCAGCGCTATGCAGCAATTGCCAAGCACATAGCAAAAGAAGAAGAGCACGACATCATACACGCACACGACTGGATGACCTACCAGGCAGCAATAAATGCAAAAAAGACAAGCAAAAAACCACTCATAGTGCATTTGCACGCAACAGAGTTTGACAGGACAGGAGACAATCCTGACCCAAGAATAAGCCACATAGAATGGCTTGGACTGAAAGAGGCAGACCGGATAATCACAAACAGCAATTTCACAAAGCAGAACATAATAAAGCACTACAAAATACCGGCAGACAAGATAGACGTCGTGCACTGGGGCATCGACGACATAGAAACACCGCACATTGAGCCGGCACACAAAAAGGACAAAACCGTGCTCTTCCTCGGCAGAATAACACTTCAAAAAGGCCCTGATTACTTCATCGAAGTGGCAAAGAAAGTTCTTGAACACGAACCAAATACCACATTTATCATCGTCGGAGATGGAGACATGCTGCCCCTCATCATAAACAGAGCAGCAGAACTGGGCATTACGGACAAAGTAATCTTCACCGGTGCACTTTCAGGAGACGACGTGCACAGGGCATTCAGGACAGCAGACATCTATGTAATGCCAAGCGTATCAGAGCCATTCGGCCTTGTCGCGCTTGAGAGCCTGAAAAACGGAACTCCGATAATAATCAGCAAACAAAGCGGAGTGGCAGAAGTCCTCAAGCACGCACTAAAAGTCGACTTTTGGGACCTGAACGAAATGACAAACAAAATAGTTGCAGTATTGAGGCACCAGCCGCTCAAAGAAGAACTGCGGAACAACGGAACACATGAAGTGAAAAAGTTCAATCTGGATGAACCGGCACAAAAAGTCAAGCACTGCTACCAACAAGTTAGAGGTGCTGCATGACTGACATCTGCCTATACTTCCAGGTGCACCAGCCATTCCGGCTGGCGAAATACACTATTTTTGACATCGGCAAGCATTCACGCTATTTTGACGAAACAAAGAACAAGGAAATCATGCTGAAAGTCGCACGCAAATGCTACCTGCCGGCAAACAGCACAATACGACACCTCATTTCAAAACACGATGATTTCAAAGTTGCATACAGCATCAGCGGCACTGCCCTTGAACAGTTTGAGAAATACGCACCGAATGTGCTGAGAAGCTTCAGGGAACTTTCAGGCACAGGCGCAGTGGAATTCCTCAGCGAAACAAGCCACCATTCGCTCAGCTCCCTCGCTAATGCGGACGAATTCACACAACAGATACGAGAACATCAAAAAATGATTAAGAAAACTTTTGGGCAAAAACCAAAGGTGTTCAGAAATACAGAACTAATATACAACAATGAAATAGCCAAAAAAGCAGAACAGCTCGGATTCAAAGCAATCCTTGCAGAGGGATGGGACAGCATTCTCGGCTGGAGAAGCCCAAATCATGTCTACCAACCGGCTGGAACAAGGAAAATCCGCCTGCTGCTCAAGAATTACCGGCTTTCAGACGACATCGCATTCCGGTTTTCCAACAAAAACTGGAACGGCTGGCCGCTCACGGCAGAAAAGTTTGCAGGATGGGCTGCACCCATACTTGGAGACACGACAAACCTGTTCATGGACTATGAAACATTCGGCGAACACCAATGGGAAGACACAGGAATATTCAATTTTCTCAAGCATTTGCCATCCGCGCTAAAACAGCACGGCATAAGCTTCCACCACCCCAGCGAGCTATCAAAAATACAGCCAAAAGAAAAACTGGACATACCGCACACAATCAGCTGGGCGGATACAGAAAGGGACACAACCGCCTGGCTCGGCAACAAAATGCAACAAAGCGCACATGCCCTGATTTACCAAATGCGCCGGGAAGTGCTGTCAAGCGGAGACAGCGAGATTATAGCCTCATGGAAAAAACTGACAACAAGCGACCACTTCTACTACATGTGCACAAAATGGTTCAACGACGGAGACGTGCACAAATATTTCAGCCCATATGACACGCCTTACGACTGCTACATAAACTATATGAACATACTGCAGGATATGGCATTGCGGCTCAAAAACAAAAAAGGACTTTTTGCATCCATCAAAAAGTTTGTCAAAGAGGTGAAAATATGAAACGCACCAAACAAAAAAGAATGAAGACAAAAAAAATGAAAAAAGCGCCAATGCGCAAACCGGTCATTTACGTGACCATAACAAAAAAAATTCTTGGCAAAGCGCCAGAGAAATACAGCTTCCACCTGCACGACGGCAGAAAGCTCAGAAGCGTCTATGAACTTATAGATGAACTGGAAACAATGAGCGAGGAAACATTCAGGCATTTTGTAACAGACACAGAAAACCACTTTGCCAACTGGATAGAAGGGGTCTTCAAAGAAAAACAACTGGCAGATGAATTGCGCCATATCAAAAACAGAATAGACACCCAACGCGCACTGCTCAAACACCTCGTTCGCGAGCTGACCAAAGCACATGCTGGAAAACGTAAAAACTGAACACGAATTCGTATTATTTGGAGGCAAGCGGATAAAGAACATCGTTGAATTATGCAAAGAAATCAAACAGATGCCGGAAGAGACATTCAGGCATCACGTAACCGAGCAAAAAAACGACTTTGCAAACTGGATAGAAGCATGCACCAAAGAGGAACGCCTCGGCCAGCTCATCAGGACAACAAAGAACAGGGAACGTATGGCAGCCATTATTGAACGACGCATAAAAGAGCATACAAGGTTACCTACCGTTTTGCAGCAGCCGACGCTCATCAGAACAAGAAATGTAACTTTGCTCAATTTATCACACAAGGAAAATGCGTCGATTCAACAAGCACCCTTTCAAAAAACAGTCCATCATTCCCCTCACAAAACCATCCTTCAGCTTACCCATGAGCCGCACACTGAAATTTATGTTCACGAGGTTAACAAACACCACCACAGGGCAGCAGTACTAATCTCGCATTTGGCGCTCGGCATAGTCATCGGAGTAGCAGCTGCTGCCCTGGCCGTGATGCTCAATGCATAACATTATTAAAACAAAAAAAAATTGAAAAGAGCAAAAATGAGGTATGATGTCATTTCTGTAGGCGGGGCAAACATCGACGTATTTATCACGTCAAAAAGCAAGGATATAGAGTTTGAAAAAATACACGAGCATGAAGACGTCTGCCTGCCAATAGGAGCTAAAATACTCATTGATAATTTGGTTACCGACACAGGCGGGTCAGGGCTGAATACCTCAACTGCATTTGCGCGCCTCGGCTTTAAGGCAGCGGTTATCAGCAAGCTGGGAGAAGATATGAATGCGGAAATCATACTTAACAAGCTGAAAAAGGAAAAAGTTGATTTCCTGGGAGTTAAAGCACCAGGCCATACCGGCTATTCGGTCATATTTTCAGGACTACACAAGAACAGAACCATACTGACTTTCAAGGGAAACAACAACAATTTGACAACAAAGGACATTCGATGGAAAAAACTCAAGACAAAATGGCTATACTTCGGCACACTCCTTGGCGAGAGCTGGAAAACACAATGCGAAATCGCAAGCTATGCCAAAAAAAACGGGATAAAACTACTGTTCAACCCATCTCTCTATCTTGCAGAAAAAGGGATGAAATTTTTGCGCCCGGTGCTTGATGCGTGTACAATACTTGTGCTAAACAAGGAAGAAGCAGAAGCGCTGACAGGAATGAAAGCAGACACAAAAACACTGCTCGGCACACTACAGGAAACCGTGCCAATTGTGGTTATTACCGACGGCCCGCGAGGAGCGCAGGCGTACAACGGAATAAAGTATCATTCCATTGTCCCAAAAGATGTACCCATAATTGACACAACAGGCGCGGGCGACTCATTTGCAAGCGCATTCCTTGCAGCACTTCTCGGAAAACAGGACATACCAACAGCACTGCGCTGGGGCGCAGCAGAAGCAAACAGCGTCATACAACACTATGGAGCAACCAACAAACTTCTCACAAAAAAAGAAATGCTGAAACAAGCAAAACACGCGGAGGCCTAACATGCTGACAAACATAAAGCAAATACTGAACAAGGCAAACAAAGGCAATTACGCAGTCGGCGCATTCAACATAAATAACATGGAAATAGCGCAAGCAGTCATCAATGCAGCAACCGCACAGCAATCGCCCATAATTTTACAGACATCAGAAGGGGCGCTTAAGTATGCAGGCATTGAATATCTTAAAGCGCTTGCATACACAGCCGCAAAGCAGAAAGTCCCCGTGGCACTGCACCTCGACCACGGGCGCGACATGGATTTAATAAAAAAATGCATCAAAGCGGGCTGGACAGGAATAATGTACGACGGAAGCCACCTCCCATTTGAAGCGAATATAAAAAACACAAAAAAAGTAGTGCAATGGGCTCACAAGGCAGGAGTCGGAGTGGAAGGAGAACTCGGCACAATAGGGGGAGCGGAAGAAAAAGTTGTCGCGCGGGAAATAATATACACAGACCCTGACGCGGCAGTTGAGTTTGTGAAGAAAACGGGAGTTGATGCGCTTGCTGTCGCGATTGGAACATCACACGGCGCATACAAATTTGAAGGAACAGCAAGACTCGACATACATCTTTTGAAAGTTCTAAAAGAAAAATTGCAAATGCCGCTTGTTCTGCACGGAGCATCTGGAGTGCCGGCGTGGCTTGTAACGCAGGCAGTGCGCTATGGCGCAGAACTTGGAAAGCCCGAAGGAGTGCCTGACGACCAGATACGCGCGGCAGTGCAGGCAGGCATAAACAAAGTAAACACTGACACAGACCTGCGCCTGGCATTCGACGCGGCAGTCAGGAAATTCCTCAAGGAAAAGCCGGAGGATTTCGACCCGAGGCACATTTTGGGACCGGCGCGCGAATTAATGCAACAAATCGTCGAACACAGAATACAATTGTTCGGGAGCAATGGAAAAGCATGATTGCGGCGAGCTTCAGGGAGGAGAAAAAATGAAACCGATTTTAGTTCATGTCACAGCACCGGATGAGAGGGATGCAGAGATGATAGGAACAAATCTTGTCAAGAAAAAACTGGCAAGTTGCGTGATGATGCTGCCAGGAATTCATTCACAGTATATCTGGAAAGGAAAATTCCAGCACGACAAGGAAGTGCTGTTGCTGATAAAGACATTTGACACAAAATACAGGCAGGTGGAGAAAACAATAAAGAAACTGCACTGCTACGAAACGCCAGCAATATTTGCAGTGCCAATAACAAAAATAAGCAAGGAGTACCTGAAATGGAGCAAACAATCTACTTAGGAGCAGACCACGCCGGCTATACGTTGAAAGAACATTTGAAGAAGTCCTTGCAGAAGAAAGGTTATGAGATAAAAGATATAGGAGCACACAAGATGGTCAAAACAGACGATTATCCCGACTATGCGTCAAAAGTGGCAAAAGCAGTACAGAAAGGCGGAAAAGGAATACTCCTGTGCGGGTCTGCAGAAGGCATCTGCATTGCTGCAAACAAATTCAAAGGCATAAGGGCAGTGCCTGTATGGACAATAAAAAACGCGGAACTAAGCAGGCAGCACAACGACGCCAACATATTGTGCTTAAGCGGCTGGCAGCTCAACAGGAAAAAGGCGGAAAAAATAGCGCTTGCCTGGCTTAAAACTCCTTTCTCAGGAGAAGCACGACACATAAGAAGAATAAAAAAGATTGAGAGATTGGAATGACAGAAATCATACCCGGCATACTTGTGCATACCCTGAAAGAACTGAGAGAAAAACTTCATTTGCTAAACTGGGCGAAAAAAGTACACATTGACATTATGGACGGAAAATTTGTCAAAAACAAAACCATATCGCTCAGAACCCTGAACAAAGTATTGCCACCAATGGACATACAGGTTCATCTTATGGCATACAAACCCCACAAACATATCAACAGTTGCGCAAACATAGGAGTCAGGGAATTCGTATTCCACGCAGAAGCAACAAAAAACGCGGCTGAAACGCTCGAAATTGCGCGCGAATACGGAATGAAAGCAGGCATCGCATTTAATCCGGAAACAATAATAGAAAAACACGCAGACACGCTTGTGCACGCAGACCTCGCACTGGTTATGACCGTTCACCCCGGCTTTAGCGGGCAGACGCTGATGAAAAAGCCACTCAGCAAAATTGCAGAAATACGCGCACTCAATCCTCTGCTAAAAATAGGAGTCGACGGCGGAATCAATAAAAACACGTGCCAACTGGCACGCAAAGCGGACTTTGCAATAGCAACACACGCAATCACCGATGCTGAAAACCCAAAAAAAGCATATGAAGAAATCAAAAAGAGATGCTGAAATGGAAACAAGAAAAAAAGCCAATCTAATAAGGCAGGACATAATACGACTCATACGAAGGGCTGGAACAGGACACACTGCACACAACCTCGGAGCAGCGGACATATTCACAACTCTTTATTTCAAAATCCTAAACCACAACCCGAGGCAGCCGAACTGGCAGGAACGGGACAGGGTATTTGCATCAGCGCATTACGCTCCTGCCTGGCGCACAACCCTTGCGCACGCAGGCTACTTTGCACGCAAAAACCTGTTCCAGGGAAGCCAGCGAACGCTCCCAGGCACGCTGAGCATGGCAGTCGGCAGCGCGCTTGCTGCACAAATTGATGGAAAAAAACACCACACGTACTGCGTAATCAGCGACCACGACCTCCATAACGGCGACTCCTGGGAAGCAATGCTGATAGCGGGCAAATACCAGCCGGCAATAACGCTCATTATTGACAGAAGCAACCTGCAGGCAGACGGATACGCTGAAACAATACTGCCTCTGGAACCCCTGCGCCAAAAATTGGAGTCATTCAACTGGAAAGTCATAGAAGTAGACGGGCACAACAGCCAACATATTGAAGAAGCGCTTGCAGAAGCAAAAACACGCCAGCCAGCAGCCATAATTGCGCACACGATTGCCGGAAAAGGCATCTCATTCATCGAAAACAGCCCTGAATGGCACGAAAAAGCACCAAGCGAAGAAGAAGAAAAAACAGCATTGGCAGAGCTACAAAAACAATGAAAACAGGCATCGCAGAAGCATTGATTGAGCTGGCACGCCGAAAGGAAGACGTCGTTGCACTAAGCTCGGACACTGCCGAAAAAGCAGGAGTGAATCAGTTCGCCCAGAAATTTCCAGATAGATTCATCCACTGCGGAAAGGCGGCACAAAGCATTGCAGGAATCGCGGCAGGCATGGCGCTGGAAGGCAAAACAGCATTTGCATTTGGCTGTATTACAACAGGAAAAAACTGGGACCAGATAAGAACAATTGCACACGACAAGCTGAACGTCAAAATAATAGATGCTGACGACACGCTTGAAGATATTGCACTGGCAAGGGCGCTTCCTGCAATGACAGTCGTTGTGCCTGCCGACAAGCAGGAAGCGCGCAAAGCAATCATTGCTGCCGGAATTATGAAAGGACCAGTATACATAAAACTTCCAAAAGATGAAAAAACAATCCCCGAAAAAACACAGTTCACAATCGGAAGAGCCGAAATAATGCGCGCCGGAAAGGACTGCGCAATCCTTGCCTGCGGAACAGCAGTCGCAGAAGCGATAAAGGCAGCAGAACGACTTTCACAGCAGGAAATAGAATGCACAGTCCTAAACTGCCACACTCTGCAACCACTTGACAAACACGCAGTGATTGGAAGTGCACGAATAACCGGCTGCATTGTTGCTGCAGCAGAAAACACCGTGCTTGGAAGCGCCGCAGCGGAAATAATCAGCCAACACGCACCAGTGCCCCTGCGCATTGCAGAAGCAGACCAGGCAAGCATTGCCCGCGCGGCAAAAGAGGCAGTGATTCTGCGCTGTGAAAACATCTGCCCCACACTGCCAGAGCAGCATGGAAGCGCACTGCACGCGGAAATACACCCTGAACTTTATTTCCGCCTGCACGGAGGAGGAGTCATTAAAAGCATCCCTGGGTTGAAAAAAGCACTGCTTGAAATGAACAATGAAACATTCTCCCATCATTGCAATGACAATAAAAATGATTTCAGCACCTGGGTGCGCAATGTGTTCAAGGAACAGGCACTTGCGCACCAGATAGACAAAAACAAGACGCGCCTGGGAATGGCACTTACTCTTGCACGATGGCTGGCATGAAAGTAGCAATATATGGAAAAACGCCGGAAAAAAAGGCGGAACTCTTCAAAGCAGTTAGAAACGCAGGATTCATTTACGACGAGAAAAAACCAGACATCGTAATATCATATGGAGGAGACGGCACTTTTCTGTGGGCGGAAAGAAAATACCCGGGAATTCCAAAAGCCCTTTTCAGATACAGCACCATCTGCAAAAAATGCCACAACCTCCCGATAGAACACGCGCTCACGCTCATCAAAAAAGAAAAATACCGAATAGCTGAGCATACAAAACTTCAGGCAAAAATAGGAAAAACAATCCTTATTGGAACCAACGACATAATTATAAGAAATGCAATGCCAACGCACGCAATACGCTTTATTATACGAATAAACGGAAAGCAAATTGACGGGGAATTTATCGGCGACGGAATTGTTGCGGCAACCCCATTCGGCTCAACCGCATATTTCCACAGCATTACCAGAACAACGTTCAAAAAAGGGATAGGAATGGCTTTCAACAACACAACCATCGCCAAAAAGCCGATGTTCCTCCCGGAAAAAACACGAATACAATTTGCATTGAAACGCGGGGAGGCATTTGTTGTTGCAGACAATGAGCCAAGAACAATAATTCTAACACCCGGAAAAAAAATTACAATAACAGCCAGCACGAAAAAAGCAAGGATAATCGAGTTCTAATACGTCTTGATAGCAGGGGGTTCAACCATCTTGGCGCCCTTTGCAGGAGGATTAAAGTAGTTTGCCTTTGGAATAACGCCAACCAACACGACTTCGCCGGGCAGCACATCGAGGTCACCATACGGCTCTTTTGTAACCTCTACAAAATCGTATGGATCAAGATAATTGTCGACGTGATAATCAAGCAAACCGACTCCTCCAAAGCCAGTCACAAAAACACCAACCGACAAACGATAACCTGTCTCAGCATCAACAAGCCAGCCCTCAAACTGCACCATATCACGGTCGGAAGGAGGAATGTCCTTTGTCTTTATCTGCACTCTTGAACGAGGATAACCATACCAAGTTGAACTTTCAATGCGCGCAGAGCCACGTGCATACAGGGGAGCATAACCGCCCCTGCCAGCACCAACATAGTCCTCAACACCAAGCGGACTCAAATAAACATTTGTTGCCATATGCTGATAATTGACACGAGGATCATAATGGGTAACCCGCTCTACACCGCCCTGCCCATACTGCCTTGATGATTTTAACGGAGTGCTGTAAGTGTGCAAAGCTATTGTTGACAAACTCGCCAATGCCAGTATTGCCAGAAAAATCAACAGTTTTTTCATCTCAACCTCTCATAATAATTTGGCGGAGTGCTCGTTTCAGTGCGCGCCGGATTTATAGTCCCGACAAGCACAATTGTGTGAGGAGTGGGATCATCGCTCGGGAACGGCTCCTTGGTAATCCAGACCTCATCAAACATATGCGCCTGGCGCCGGAACTCGGTGACCAACTGCAACGTAAGAGGAGTTGTACCCTTCAAAACACCAATATTCCAGGCATATTCGCTTTCAGCATCGTACAACCACGCCATGTAAATCTCATTCTTACCAAGCGGCTCAAGGTTGATTCCCTGAATGAAGATTTGGGTACGCGGAGACGGCTTGTTCAACCCGGCACCATACTCATTTCCAGTGCTGTAAAGACGTGCGGTACCCCGGGCAATTGTTTTTTGAGGACCCAAAACCGCGCCCAAGGGATTGTACGGAAGAAGCTCAACGCTTCTGTCAAGACGCGGATAACCCCTTACTTTCGGGTCCCAATTGCTGATTTTAGCAGGGTCACGGCCCTGGTTAGACAAAGAGTTAGAATCAAGATTGAAAACAGAGGAGAACGCACTCTTCCTGCCACTCAACATCAAACGATCAGTCGGCCCTTTGGCGCCAAAATTGACAAACTGCCGCTGGTAATCAACCCCAAAATAGCGCTGGCGCGTGTAAGGATCATAAATTCTCCTGTCACGTGCGATCTGTCCGGTATAACTGTCAACATTCTGGTCGTACACCTGATAATCGTGAATAGCAAAAACTGTGCCAAGTAAAAGCAATGCAACCAGGATAATTCCAGATAACTTGTTCACTACATGCACCTCTTTCGTTTCATTATAGATATGTTTGCTTTATAAATGTTATGTACGCCGCCATCAACAAGTTTATTAGTCACTTTTAAGTAGTGAAAAATGAAAAGATTTATATATAGCAAGCCCATAAAGACAGCCATGCAAAACCAAATACTCAGCACTCTCAAGTACCCGAATGGTCTGTTCGCGGCAGCGCCATCCACACACACAGGATACAGGCGCATATGGATACGGGACAACATCTACACACTTCTCAGCTACGAAGCAAAAGGGGATTTCACAACTTCTGTGAAGACAATACATGCATTACTGGACATTCTCAAAAAGCACGAATACAAAATCGACTGGATGATACACCAGCCCAATCCAAAAAAAGGGTTCAGATATATCCATCCGCGTTACGACGAACACGGAAATGAACTTCCGGAGCAATGGGGATGGAAGCAGAATGATGCAATTGGAGCCATATTATGGAAAATAGGCGACTTGGACAAAAAAGGAAAAATGGTTTGGCGCCAAGGCGACAAGGAAATAGTTCAGAAACTGGTATATTATCTGCAAGCAATAGAATATTGGCACGATGCAGACAACGGCATATGGGAGGAAAACGAAGAAGTGCACGCAAGCTCTATAGGAGCGTGCCTTGCAGGATTACTGGCAGTTGACCACATTGTACACGTGCCATTGCATTTGATTGCACACGGAGAGCACGCGCTTAGAACAATGTTGCCACGGGAAAGCGTGACAAAACACGCAGACCTGGCATTGCTGTCATTAATTTACCCGTACAACATTGTGACGGCAAAAGAAAAAAAATTAATTTTAAAGAATGTCGAAGAACTTGTCAGGGAAAAGGGGGTCATCAGATATGAAGGCGACCTTTATTACAGCAATGGAAGCGAAGCAGAATGGACGATGGGCTTTCCCTGGCTGGCAATCATTTACCGGCAGCTTGGCGAGATGAACAAATATTACTTCTACCTGAACAAAGCAAAAAACGCACTAAATGAAAAAGGAGAACTGCCAGAACTATATTACGGCGGAACAAGAACGCACAATGAAAACACGCCCCTGGCCTGGGCGATGAGCTTGCTCGAGGTGGCACGATGACACTGTTCTTCTACCCAACATCAGTCCACGAAGCACTGCGCGAGATAGCACCGCGAAACGCGATAATCACCCCCTGGAAAAAAGAATATGACAGAATCATAGCAATAAAGGAAGACCATCCAGAAGCATATGCACAATTGCAGAAAGAGCACCCTGGAAAGAGAGATGACCAGATGGCGCTCGCGCTTGCACGACAGGCATTTGAAAAGCATGGATTTTTCTTAAAAACAGAAACACTTGAAAATGTCATCTTCTATGCAAAAATATCACCTGCCGCTGCCATGCAGCCAAACAGGGCAGGCGAAGTCATTCTCGGACTGGATTTTTTGCCACACGAAACAGTCGGAAACACAACGTACAACAACCTATACATCCTTGGCATGGTACCGCTGTACCACGCAGACGGAACACCCCGTCTTGCTGAAGTCAGCTTGGCAAATTTCCTTGAACTGGAACAAAAGGCAGCAGTTGTCAACGCATTCAAGCGATACAACCCAAGATTTTTTGAATACTTTTACGAGCCAAATACCATTACGCGGGACCTGCCACCATGGCTGAGAAAAATCATTGAGGGAAAATGAACAGACTGCCATTTGTCTGGGAGCTGAACTACGAGGGAATTGTATCGCACGCAATCGGCTCGCCTCACGGCATACAATGGTTTTCCGCAGACAAATACATCAAGGACATCGTGTATTATCTTGACGGAAAATGTGCAGTTTTGGCAGAAGCGGAAATCAACCAAGGGGGAACAATTGATGCGGTCATTATTGATATCGCAAAAGAAAAATCCATTCCAAGGAAGATTGTCACGGCTGAAAAAGAAAGAAAGGCATTCGACGAATATTACTCAGTTTACCTTGACTGCCCGCAGGCAGACCGGGCGTACAGAAAAGGCGACGCAAAAATGCTGAAAGCAATATATGGCAGACCAGGATTCAACCTTGACCAGTTCACCTGGAACCTTGCAGAACGCTCATTGCGCTGGCTGAAAACAACCCCCTCACTGCTTGTTGCAAACCTTGCACATTTCATCATCGAACCAACAATCCTCGCACACTTCCAAAAAAGAGGAATACAGCCAAAAATTTAGTAGCGCGGCTGCTCGTACCGGACAACGCACTTCGACTCAACGCAGTCAAAGCCCGTAATTCTTGGCTGTGACAACGGATCAACACACACAGCAGTAATTACAGAACACGGCGGTTCACCGCAACGGTCAGGGTAGAAAACAGGCGGTTTGTGCAATGTTTTTGTGGGACCGGCAATCTTGTAAGGACCGCAAATGCCGGTAACCCCCATAAGCTGACAGTCACTTTTCTGAGTGCAATAATTTTCAAAACACTGCTCAGGCGTTTCCTTCCAGCTGCCATCCTCGCACAGCCAGTGCGCATTTGACAAGCCTGATGTCGGGCAGGGTGCGAACTCGCATGTCGGAGGAAGACGCGCAACATACGTGCCGTCAGGGCATTCCTTGACATCAGCGGTGCACATAACCGGCTCTTCGCCAGGACACGGAGCAAATTCACAATTTGGACCTATCCGGCCAACAGCAGACCCGTCTGGGCAGAGCTTTGCCTCCTCTGTGCACGCCTGCGGCTCATTCCAGCCAGCGCGCGGAACATTCATGCATTCGTTATTAACGCATTTTGTCTCCAAATGCGCTGCAATACCCGTGCAGAAGTCAGGGCAATCACGCGACATGTCAACAAACTTTGAAGCGTATAGCTTGTTCCCGACAAAACATTTGTCTGTCTTCGTATCAATGCCGCCGCACGTGCAGTCAGCATCAACATTGCAGAAAGAAGGATTTTCAAGAAACCGGCTTCCTGACGAAACAGGCGCACGCTCTATCTGCGGCGGCAGAACAGTGCACGCTGCCAAGAAAATAAAAAAAAGAAAACTAAATAATCTCATAAGTCACGCTAACCTGCGCCGAGATGTGCACATCCTGCGGTGAAATGGCCGTCGGCGGAATTTCTGGAGCTCCCATTCCTTCCGCTTTAACCATCATATCTCCGCGGTAGAACGGCTGGACATAATAGCTTGTTTCGGACAATGTCAGAACTTTTCCAAGCCTGACGCCTGCGCCATCTGCCAATGCCTCTGCCTTCTCACGCGCATTCTTTGTCGCCATGCGCAAGGCATCTGTCTTGACTTCCTTCTGCTTGTCATCCGACAGTTCAAAGCTCAAACTCTCCACATTATTCGCCCCTGCCTGAATGCCGGCATCAAGAACATTGCCAACATTCTGCAAATTCTTTGTTGAGACGACAAAGATGTTGCTAACGCGGAAACCCTTGTCGACCATCTTCTGGCCGGTCGGGTCCCATTCCTGAATGCGCTCAACACGGTAGTCAGCTGTCTGAATCTCATTCTGGCGCACACCTGCCCTTGCCAATGCAGCAGAAACTGCATTGCCAATCTCACGGTTGCGCATCTGCGCATCCTGAGCAGTAGGACTTTGCGTTTCAATCCTGAAACGAATCTTTGCCATATCCGGAGCAACATCAAATTCAGTATTGCCCTGAACTGAGATGGCATTCTGTGGCTGTACGCCCGGCTGTTCCATAATTACTCTTGTTTCGCACGCGGTCAGCGCAATCATCAGGACCGCAAAAATTGCAATTATTGTTTTTTTCATTTTTGATCACCGCCTTTTCGTAATATGAGCTTTAATAAATATCCTATTTTTTGCTTAGGGAAATGCCTAACTGCTTTTTATATTGTGCGGATTTATAGAGCAGATATATCAGCAGAACAGCGCTTATTACCGCAACAAAGGCAAAAGCGTATGGCCAGTAATTGACTGCCTGCGGCGCCTGCTCGACAGCAGACATTGCAAGCGTGTCTGCTTCCAACACACGCGCCTCCATCGCCATTTTTGCCTCAGGCGCTGCTGTCTGCGCAAACATTCTAAACGAAGCAAATATTCCACCGACAACACTGAAAACAAGCGTTGCAAGCACAATCCAGATTTTCATCTCTTCGGGATTAAGCACTCCTTTGCCCTTTTTTGTCAGAGAATAATATTTCCATTTCCTGCCTTCATCATGGCGTTCGACAAGACCGGCTTTTTCCAAAGCGGCAAGATGCTCCTTGACTGTTGGAACTGACAGATTAAGGGAAGCGGCGATTTCGCTTTGCATATGCCTGCGATGGTTTAACAGCTTGAGAACGTCAACTCTTGTTGCGCTCGCCAATGCCTTAAATGTTTCCTTGTCAAGACGAATGTCCATATGGCGCAAACATTCAAATTCATTTATTAAAATTTGTATTTGGTTAGGCGTCAGCCGAATAATTCTTCAACCAATTCAATGTACATTGCAGCGCTCCACGCCTGAGCGAGGCAGCCCTGCGACTTGAATGCAGCCGCGCTGCTTAATTCAGCGTGATGACCGCAGACTCCCTCATACAGAATCTCTTTGGTGCTGGCTTTCAGAATATGCTGAATGTAGGGACGGTATTTTTTCTTGTCAAACGCGAACAAGACCAAAGCGGCAAGATTGTTAATCCAATACCAGCTGTCGCCAGAATGATAGCTTTTCGGGTTTTCTCCAGTATGCTCGGCAACAAAAGATGGATGACTTTTGTCAAGAGTTGCAAGCCCGCCCCAATCACACCACAATTTCGGCAAAACATAATCAAAACAATGCAGCCATTCGCGCTTTGAAAGCAATTCAGGATATGCGTAAGCAGCGATGAAAACGTTTGGACGGACAGTGTCATCATCAACTCCATCGGAAAGATGTCCGCTTTTCCAGAACAATTCTTTCACTCTCGACTTCAACTTATGCTCAAGAGGATGCTCTGACTTCAGATGACGATAAAGCCTGCAGGCAGCCAAAGTCAATGCCTGAATCTCTATCCTCGCGTTAGAACGGTCAATCGAGTCCATCCATGTCTCGCGCGCCCCGTTCACAACAAGGCCATTCTTCAGATTCTTTTCTACTTCACTAAGATACGCCTCAAGTTTTCCCAACAGCCACTCCTTTTCCTTTTTTTTAAGCTCGCACAAATAATTCTCAAAACGGAGGAAAAGCCAGCCCGTGTCAGCAATTGTTGAAGTCAGCGTGCCTGGAAGCTTTCCTCCAGGAAGCAGTTTTTCAAGCCAAGAAAAAAGAATAACTTTTGCAAGAGTGTGCTGATGGGAATGCAACAAAGCCTTCACCGAAATTAATTCGTCCCTCGCCCAGCGCTGATGAAACCAAGGAATACCGGCATATAATCCATGATTCTCGCGCAGACAGGCAAGCGAATAACGCGCGCATTCGGCGGCTGCTCTCATCTCCCCATTCTTAATGTCCCCGCCAACAATGCAGTCCAAAGCGTACTTTTCAGCCTCCGCGGCGAGCTGCTTTCTTTTCGCCCAAGAACTTTTGGCGAGCTTAAGCGCCTCGCTTTTTGATGGAGAAAATGCCATAGTGAAACTTCCATGAGTCCGGCAGCCGCGCAGCACCCATCGCGAGAAAGGAGGCGAGTTACGCAATTCATCATACTCATAGAAATGCTCCTCCCACTGCTGAAGCTTTTCAAACTCGCAGCCATACAAAGCAAGCCAGAAGGAGTATTCACCCTCAGCAGGTTCGCGCAGGTCATTCTTTTTCTGGAAATGCACAAGAAGCGCCTTATCTTCGCTGAAAAACTCATAATTGCGCCCCCACTGGCGATTGTCAAAATTGCGCTTGCAGTCAAAAAGGATTTCCGCTTTTGATGGCAGTTCATAGAAAAAGACAGGCAGGTTTTTGGCGAACCAGAAAGACTCCTGAGCACCATCCCTGTCACGCGTCACTTTCCAAAACTCATTCAAAATAGAGCCGGGAGCGCCTTTCACGTCAATATGGGCAATTGTCTTGTATACATCATTCTGTTGCTTAAAAAAAACTCCCTGATACCGCGACTTGATGCCGAACAGGGCAAAGCTGCCGTTGCAATTGGAGACAAGCAAGCTCATTCCTCACCCCGATAAAACCGTGCAGCGTCCTCCGGAGAAACAGAATTAATCACTATGCCGGAAGTGAACTCAAAGCCCGCCCAGATAGCAGAACGGGGGCAGACCTCAATATGGAAATGAAAGTCCTCACCCTTTGGACCGTACTGGACAATCATGTTGTAATCCAAATTTGCCTTGCCGATTTTTTGCAAAACTTTGCGAACAATATCCGCAAGCGAGGAAAAATTCACTTCCTCAAGGCGCGCAATGTGCTGCAATGGAAAAATCCAGATTTCATAATTAAAACGCGATGCATAAGGCGTGAATGCAACAAAATCAGAATTCTCAAAGCACTTCCTCCCACTGTTCCTCTCGGAACGAACAACTTCGCAATAAGGACAGGAAAGAAAACGCTTCATAGCAGCCAGCTTTGCCTCAATTTCAGGAGGGACAATCGCTATTGCCATAATCTGAGAATGCGAATGCACAATAGAAGTGCCACCAAGATAGCCGTGGTTCTTGAAAACACTAACGTATCTTATGTTGGGCTTTTCCTCAAGCGCAAGAATCCTGCGCGCATAAATGCGCAGCACTTCCTCAATGTCATCGACAGAAAGCTCTGCCAGCTGGCGGTCGTGACGAGGCGTCTCAACAAGCACCTCGTGATAGCCATACGCGGCAGCATGCGCATAAAAACGATTATCTGTTATTGGCTTGAAATTTCCCTCCGGCTTGAGCGCTGGAAACTTGTTCTCAAACCAACGCAGTTGCCAGCCACCATTCCTCACAACCCTGCCTATCTCAGGAGGAGTCATATTTTCATTTCCAGGACAGAAATAGCAAATGCCTGTTTGTTTGGTAACCGACTTCTGAAGCTCGTGCGGGCGCTTAGCGCGTTGCGAGGAAACAACAACCCAACGCTCAAGCACATAATCCTTCCTAAGCTCCCCCACGTCATCACCTCTTTGAAAACATTCCAATTTCTGTTATTTATAAAGATTTGTCATCCCGGATGCTGTCAACTTAATGGTGCTGGCCGCTCTGCCCTGACTTTGCCGAGGTCATTTCCCCTTGCTCCACACCTGCGACAGAAAAATGAGTCCAGAGGACCAAAGGCAAGTTAGCACCAGAAACTTGACTTAACCGTCATCCCCCAGAGTACCAGTATACATATTACACAACCAAAAGATTTAAATACAGCACAAACCAAAACTCCATAAATGAAAAGAGGTGCAGTCAGCAGCGCCATATTGGTGCTGTCAGCAGTAGCAATTGTTGGCGTGCTCGCGGCTGTGACCTTAACAGCATGGCAACCAACAGGGCTTGTCATGCAGAACCAAGCAGTGTATATATCCGAACACGCCGCGCTGCTGGCATTGAACTGCAGAAATTCGCAACAAGTGGCGTACTTCCTCGGATACACCGGCCAATATGCAGAGTTTTGCTGCGCAGAAGACATGTACGGGCAAAACGACTGCAAATACCCACAAAAAATACTATTCAGAATCAATCAGCGCACAAGCGCAGGAGGTTACCATGGCAGATAAAAAAGAAGTGAGCATCTTGCTTTTAGGAATCGTGGCCATTCTCGCAATCGTTGGCCTAGTATTGTTGTTTACCAGCCCGGCGGCAACCGGCAAGGCATTCACGCCACCGCCATTGCCACCAGACGTCCAAAGCCCGGCGCCAGTCGGCTACGGAGGAATAGCAGGCGGACAGGCAGGACAAGGCAGAGGACAACAAGTAGGCAATGCAATCATTGTTCCAACATTGGAAGGCGCAAACCTTCCATTATGCCCGAACGGCAAAATCAGGACACGTGAAATGGGCAACATCCCATACGAGGCAATCCCCGGACACATGTGCAACTGGTTCTTCTGCCCAGGCTTCTGGGAAACAGACGATCCAGCAGCAGCGCCAGTTCTTGCCTGCACAAAGAATGTATGAATGAGCAGAGCATAGGGCTGATTATTTTTGCACTCATCGCCCTTGGGGCGGTGTTTGCCTTTATTCTTGTATTTGGAGGGCCTCCAGACACAACCGGAAACCTGGCAGGAACACAAAAGATAGGCACGAGCTGGTACAAATACAGAGACCCTTTTGAAGCGTGCATGACAGGCACCAACTGCGAGGACGGACTGCCAGGAATACCAACAGGCGGCTTTGATCCAACATTGGAGATTTACCAGTGCAGATGCCAAACAAGCGACCCGACATTCGTCTTCTACAGAAGCGCATACGCACCAGGATGAAACTCTCCACCAAATTATGAAACCAATCTACCCTTTCTTTGTTATTCTTGTTATTTCATTGTCAGCAATGATTCTGGCAGATAACATAACCGGCAACATAATAATAAATGACAAAGACCCCTGCAGGATGATAAGATGCAACGTGCAATTGTTCGGCTTTATCCAGCAAAAAGCAGAATGGATAGGAACAACCCCAGATGGAATGGCAATATGCCACTGCCCGCAGGAATCAATGGACTACCTGTTCTACATATCAATACAGAGAAAATACTAAATAGGCGCGCTTTTCTGGCAATGTAATGCACCCGTTATTACCTGACAAACTAAAAGAAATTCTTGTAAAAGAAGGCATTACTTCTTTCAGGCCGGCACAGGAAAAAGCCCTGAAAGCAGGATTATTGGAGCACAAAACCTTGTTGATTTGCACGCCAACCGCATCAGGCAAGACATTAATCGCGGAAATGGCGGCAATGAAAAACATACTTGAAGGCAGGGGCAAGGCAGTTTACATTGTGCCCTTGATTGCGCTGGCAAATGAAAAATACAAAGAGTTCAAGCGCAAATACGGACACCTTTGCAAGATTGCCCTAAGCATTGGAGATTTAGACGCGTCAGACCCGTATCTTGTTGAATACGATTTCATCATCTGCACTGCAGAAAAACTTGACTCGCTGATACGGCACCATTCCCCCTGGCTCAGCTTTGTCTCGCTTGTCATCATTGATGAAATCCACCTGATAAATGACGTTGAAAGAGGACCAACACTCGAGATTTTGATAACAGTAATGAAACAAGTCCTGAAAAATGTGCAGATTGTCGGATTAAGCGCGACCATCGGCAACCCAGATGAGCTTGCCGACTGGCTGGGCGCAAAGCTAGTCGAGGACAACTGGAGGCCGGTGCCTCTTAAGAAAGGGACATTTTACGCCGGACAGCTGGAATTCATCGAAGAACCATTACAAGAGAAGAAATAAGCCCCAAAGGAATGGCGGTTATCAAAAACCCAACAAGCACGCCGGCATAATCAAGCTCAAAAAACTCTTTCCCAGACCTGAACAAAGTCGCTGCACCAAGAATGTAGCCATACGCGAGCATAACACCAACCGCGCCTGAGCCATAAGGCACAAAAGACACTGCGCCAGCAAAAAAAATGGCGACGGCGGGCGCGACCATTGCCAGAACAAGAGACGCAAGCGCTTCATAATAACCACCCTTGCCGTCAAGCACGTGCATTGACATTGCAAAGAAAAACGCAACAACAAGATGCGCCAAAATCAACACGAACAAAACTCCAAGAACACCATAAGCAATCACGTCCGGTGTAAGCAAACCAGAGAAATACCTCCAGGCAAAAAAGAACAGGCCAGCGGTCTCAAACAATGCAGCAGCGAGCAGATAGAGCAGGATTTTTGCATAACTCTGCTTTTTTGACTTTTTAATCTCCGCAACAGGATCATACAGCAATTGAAACATTGAACCACCCTTTTGGAAGAAACAAAACAAAGAGAATATTTAAAGGCATCGAAAACTTAGGATGCGTTGAAAAAGTCCCGATTTAGGCTCCCGCGCCTCAGCAAAGCTGATGTCCATTATTTATCCCTACGTATGCGAGGGGGAGAAATAATTAATTCGAAGACCGCCGCCTTATAGATTTGGATTTTCAACGCGACCGAAAACTTCATTTAAAGCACTCTCCTTCGAGGTGACAAATTAAAGTCCTATACTTGCAAGAAGCCGTTCCTTATCAAACTCCTGCAAATCATTGTATTCCTGGCCAACACCAAGGAACAGAATTGGCTTTTTGGTAACATAACTAACTGAAATTGCCGCGCCGCCCTTCTCATCAACATCCGCCTTTGCCAAAATAATGCCGTCGATTCCAACTGCTTCGTTGAACTGCTTTGCCTGTTCAACGCAGTCGTTTCCAGTAATGCTTTCCCCCACAAAAATCTTTAAATCCGGCTTTGCAACACGCATAATCTTCCTCATCTCATCCATAAGGTTTATGTTGCTGTGCAACCGGCCTGCAGTGTCAATAAGAACAACATCTTTATTGTTTGCTTCGGCATGCTTGATGGCATCAAATGCCACAGCTGCAGGATCAGAGCCATAATCATGGCGGACAAGCTTTACATTCAAACGGTCGGCGTGCAATTGCAACTGGTCAATCGCTGCAGCACGGAACGTGTCAGCAGCGGCAAGCACAACACTAAACCCGTGCGACTGCAAATAATTTGCAATTTTTGCAATGCTGGTTGTCTTGCCTGAGCCATTCACCCCAACAAAACATATTACAAACGGCTTTTTCTGCCTGGCGCGCTCCAACAAATCAATTTGAGGAACCTTAAACAAGCCCTCAATGCTCACATGCAGGGAATTTGCAATCGTCTCCTCAACCTTCCCCCTTGGAATAGGTTTGTCAACCAATTGCGACTTAAGGTCCTGCTTGATTTTCTCAATCACTTCAACAGCAACATTATTTTCAAGCAATGCAAGTTCCAAATCCCAAAAAATCTCATCAAACTTTTCCGCAGAAATTCGCTTTGTTGTAATCGTCTGAGTGATGCGCTGGAAAAAACCCTTTTTTTCACCAGTAATTTCAACTTTCCCCTCAACTCCAACTTCAGGCCCTGCCCCAGCTTTTTCTTCCCTGCCCGCAAACGACTCCTTTATTTTTGCAAAAAAGCCCTTCTTTCCATCCTTAATTTCAGTCTTCTCCTCAACTTTTAGTTCACGAACTGTTTCAATTTTAGGCGCTTCGACCCTGACTTCTTCCCTGACCTCAACTTTGGGCACTTCCCCTTTTACTTCCTCTTTCGGCTCTTCCTTACCGACTTTTGGCTTTTTTCCCTCTTTTTCCTCAAACTTCGGCTTTCCCGCCTTTGCTTCCTTTTTCGGCTTTTCAATCTTGGGCGGCTCGACAGCCACCTCTTTCTGAATTTCGACCTTTTCCTCAGGGGCTTCCTCCTCCACCTTTTTGGTAAACTTGGACAATACCCCCTTCAGCTTGTCTTTAAGAAAATTGAACATTTTATTTCAGCAGCGCCCTCAACTCATCCTGCACTTTCCCGGCATTATCAGCAAACTTCCGCAACTGGCCTGCCAATTCCTGCTGAAGCTTGCGCAATTCCGCTGCCTGCTCTGCAATCACTTTCTTGGCTTCCGGAACTGTCTTCTGCACCACAGCGCCCCCGCCAACATTCAGCAATACATAGCCAGTTTCCTCAAGTTTTGCCTTCACAAAAAGGCCTGGAGTAAGGGTGACAATAGCAGGACTGCCTGGTTTTGCCTGCGCAAAATCATCAAGCGCCTGCTGCACAACATCCATCTCGCCCGCCTGCTGCTCCAGCGCCTGAACCTGCTGCTGAACCTGCTGCATCTGGTGCTGCAACAACTGCAGTTCAAGATACTTCTGCTTAACTTCCTTTGACGGCTCCTTCATTTCAATTTCTCCAGTATTTTCTCAAGAAAATGGCCATAGTCGTGTTCCGCCTTCAAAAATCGCACGGTGGCATCCTGCGATGCAATCTTCCCATCCTTCCTGAAATGCTCAAGCTCACGCCTGACCAGTTCCTTCAGATACTCCTTCTCGTCCTTCGTCAACATTTTTGACCTCCACAAGTTTAATGTGAATGTCACCAAACGCATCTGACTGCTCAAGCTCCACCTTCTGGTTGTTTGCAAGATGCAGCAATGGAATAAATGTATACACCTTGTCCTGCTTTGTCTCCCCTGGCAGCAATTCATTAAAAGTAAGCCTTTTACGCACACCAAACAAGGACAGTATCCGCTGATACAAACCGGCTAAAGCGGCAGTCACATCAAACTTTCTCTGAGGCAACGGCAAAGGCGGCGGCATGCCGTGCAAGACACGGCGCTCCTTGACTTCCAAAGCTTTTTCCAACGCCTTGACCAAGTCAAACACGCTGACTTTTCTCCTTCTCGCCTGAGGCAGACGCGGAAGCAACTCATAATCCTCCTTCAACCCAAGCTCCTCCCCTCTCGCCAGTTCCTGCTCAAGCTCATCATAAAACTGCTCCTGAGAAACATCGTTGCCTGCAAGCAATCGGTCGAACTCATCAAGGTCGTCGCTGACCAGCTTTGTACTCTTGATGCGCAGCAAAATTGAGGCGGCAAGCAAAACTTTGCCGCCAACTTTCAAGTCATGCTCCTTCATCTGCCTGAGGCGCTCGATGTATTTGTCGGTCAGCAAAGAGATATCAATATCCCAGGGATTCATCTGCTCAGTACTGATAAGGTCCATAATTATTGCCTTCCAGCTTATCTCATTCTGCTCAACCAACAACGAAAATATCTTGTCCTGCATACGACAAAAACGGACAAAGACAGTATATAAATGTTGCCCACAAAACCTTTTTAAATATACATAAAGACGAAAGCGCTGCGGACCGGTAGTTTAGCGGCTATAACGTCTCCCTTACACGGAGAAGGTCGGCGGTTCGAATCCGCCCCGGTCCACTAAAGTTTATATAGTATGCAAAAAGACAATTGACAAAAAAGAGGATGGACAAAACAATCATTATTGGAGCAATTGTAATTTTGGCAGTTGTGGTGGCAAGTTACTTCTATTTCAGCCCTGCCACGCTTGTGGACGTCCCGTTAACTGCTTTGCAAGAAGAACTCGACATCACCAAACTGCCAAACGGAATGCTTGTAACCATAAAAGAACAGCACGTACTGCCTCTGGTAACAATACAATTCTGGATACACACTGGAATGAAAAACGAGCCGGAGGAAAGAAGAGGAATTGCACATATTTTCGAACACATATGGTTCAAGGGAACAGCAACACAGGAAGTTGGCAGTTTCCACAAAAGAGTAGAAAGCCTGGGCGGAGAGCTCAACGCCATGACAGCGCACGACTGGACAATGTATTACGTCACGGTCCCCTCAGACAAGTTTAATTATATATTCCCATACATGGTTGACCTGTTACTCAACCCGGCATTTAACGAGACGGAAATACAGAAAGAACTTGAAGTGGTCGTTGAAGAACAGCGCTTCAGCTTCAACGAGCCAGAAAGATTCCTTGACGACAATTTTGCGCTTTTGCTAATTGACAAGCACCCCTACAGACACCCGGTCATCGGCTACAAAGACACCATTCTTGGCACAACAAAAGAGGACCTTGTTGAGTTTTACAACACATGGTATGTTCCCAACAACATGAATATTGTCATAGTGGGAGATGTAAACAGAAATGAAATTCTCAAATCAGTCACTGAAGCTTTTGCGAACTTTGAACCACGTCCGTTGCCGCAGCTCGAACTGCCGAAGGAAGAGCCAATCAAAACACCGCGCTACAAAAGCAGTTTAAAAGACATCGGCTTCACTTACATCGCAACCGGCTATTTCGGACCAAACGCAACTGACCCTGACAGATACGCAATGACGGTGCTGAACACCATCTTTTCAGGCGGCGAAAGCTCACGATTGCAAAGAATACTCAAGCAGGAAAAAAGTTTGATAACACGCGGCTCAAGCGTCTTTGTGCCATTAAACGACATGGGCGTATTTGAAGCAATCATCGTGGTAGACCCAGAAAAAGCAGGCGCGGCAAAGGCGGAATTGCTCCTGCAGCTCAACCGCTTCAAAATTGAAATGGTGACAGATGAAGAACTCGCGCGTGCAAAAAGAACAATCCTTGCAGACCGCGTCAGATCGCATGAAGAAATATTCCAGGTCGGATTTGACATCGGGCAGGCCTGGATTGACGGACGCCTTGACGATTACGAAAACATCCTCTCACACATCAACGCAGTCACCAAAGAAGACATCAAAAAAGTTGCGAACAAATACTTCGGCGCTTACACCATGTACGAATTAAAGCCAAAACTATGAAACGAATAATTTTGTTGCTCATATTGTTATCAGCATGTACGAGCATCAGCTACGAAGAACACACGAATGCAGGAAGCAAATACGTCCTGAAAAACGGAATGATAATTCTGCTGAAAGAAAATCCAGACACAGGCATCGTGGCAATAGACCTGATGGTGAAGAAAAGTTTGGCGGCAAATGGCGACAAGCACGGACTTGGATATTTCACTAACAGAATGCTGATGGCAGGCACCCCAACAAGAACAAAAGAACAGATAACAAAAGAAATAGAATCAGCAGGAGGCACAATTCAGGCACGCACATACGCAGAATACAGCGAAATCATCATCACAGTTCCAAGCGACTCAGTCAGCGTTGCGCTAAAAGTGCTCGAGGATATTCTGCTAAATTCAAACTTCCCGCCTGAAGAAGTTGAGAAAGAAAGAACGCTAATCATCAGCGAGATTGAGTCAAAGAAAGACCAACCAAACGTCATGGCAGAAGAGGCATTCATGCGCACCATGTACGAAGGACACCCATACCAGCACCCAATAGACGGCTACGTGGAAACGGTACAGGCAATAACCCGCGATGATTTAATAAGACATTATAAAAGCTGGTATGTTCCAAATGCGATAATTGTTTCAATCGTTGGAAACATCAAGGAAAAGCCGACAATATCAGCACTGCAGAGGATTTTCGGCAAACTCGAACAACGTGCACTGCCGAATGGAGAGGCACCGCTTTTGCCACAACGCCTGGCAGCAAAATCAACAGAGCAAAACATGGCATTGGAAAGCTTCTACATACAGCACGGATACCAACTGGTGCCCGCAGTGCATCCTGATTTCATCAAGCTGAGAATGGCAAACGCAATACTTGGCAGCGGCTCGGGCAGCAGATTGTTCTACGAGCTGCGTGACAAAAGAGCACTGGCATACACAGTATATTCAATCGCGCCAAGCACAAGAACAACCGGTTTCCTGAAAATTGCGATAATCTCGCGCCCGCAAGTTTTGAACGATTCAATATCTGGAATAATTGAACAAATTGAAATCCTAAAAACAGAAGAAGTACCTGAAGAAGAACTGAAACTGGTCAAGCAGAAAATCCGCGGCTTCTTCCTCCTCGACCACCAGAGAACAGCAGACCAGGCAAACTACCTCGGACTGTACGAAATGCAGGGACTTGGATATCATTACGACGTTGAATACCCGGACAGAATCAGCGCGGTAACAGCGCCAGAAGTGCAATATGTCGCGACAAAATATTTCAACAATCCCGCAACAGCAGTGGTCGGACCGTTTGAAGAAGTCATCAAGTAAATTCTCGCAAGATTTTTAAAGAAACACTTTGCAGGAGAGAAGTAACGCGCCGGTAGTATAGCGGTAGTACGCTGCCTTGCCAAGGCTGTAGCCCGGGTTCAAATCCCGGCCGGCGCATATCATTATGTAGAACTTCGTTCTTTAAGAATTAACTAATACGGGATTTGAACATCTGGGAAACTGCGGTTTCCCAGCCCACTCGACTTCGTCTCGTGGAATCCCGGCCGGCGCATATCATCAAGTAAAATGATTCTTTGCGGAATATAAGTCCTACGGACAAAGACACTCGCCCATGAATTCGCTTTCCTCAGGAGATGCCCATTCAATCGCTCACCAACTATAACTTTAAATATCACCAGAAAAGCCAGAAAGCTACGAGCCCGTAGCTTAGCCTGGTAGAGCACTGGTCTTATATGACCGCGCGCGGCACACCAACAAAAACCGCGCGTTCTAAGTTCACCAGTGGTCGGGAGTTCAAATCTCCTCGGGCTCACTTTTTTATTTTTTAAAGCTGCGCCTTTTCTTATTCTCCCTGAAGCCCCACACTACCAATAAAATGATAAGCGATATGGCAATCAAAGCCATCAGCCACGGCCATTCCCGCTTCAAACTTGCAACTAAAAGACCCTTGCGAGCTTCCGCAGGAGTCAGCTGTTTTTCAACCATTTTCTCAACAAGCGCAGGCGATGGCTGAGCCTGACGCTCATCAATAACGCAAACTCTCAATCCAGGACCCGAACTGCACCTCCACGCAGAACCAAGTTGCTTGCAGTAAGAATCTGAACAGCAAGTAGTGCCAGCAAAAGTTCTAATTCCCTCGACACATTTGTCGGGAGGCGGAACTATTAAAGCGCTCCGAGCACCGGTGCTTCCGCCGCCTCCAGATGGTGGAGGCGGCACAAACGGAACAACTGTTGTATTTGTAGTAGTGTTCACTGTTTCATTTGTGCCAGTCGCGTTTGTGAACGTAACATTAACCAAGTTAGTCAAGATTCCACTTGTCATGCTGCCGCTTACGCTCACGGTTATGTTTACTGTCGTGCTCGCTCCAGGAGTCAGGTTGCCCAGAAGGAAAGTGTTGTTGCCCACATCTGGAGCAGGAGATGAGCTGACAAACGAGACGTTCACAGGGTAATCCTCAACAACTGTAACATTGTACGCTATCTCATCACCACTGTTAGTGACAGTTATCGTGTAAGAGAGCAAAGAGCCGCTTGTAACAGGGCTTGGACTTGCCGTTTTTGTAACATTGACTACACCGAATCCAATAACTGTTGTTGATTCAGTATCAGACGCTGACGCGTTTTGACCAGAGAGATTCGAGAATGTAGCATTCACGAAATTCGTCAAAACAGTACCATTAAGCACAGTTACACCAACCATCACTGAAATATTCACCAAGACACTCTGATTAGGAGACAAGTTACCCAAACTAAACGTGTTATTGCCAGACGTCGGAGCAGGCAAAGACGACACAAAGCTAACATTACCAGGATAAGTCTCAACCAACGTCACATTATACGCAACCTCATCACCAGTGTTGTTAACAAGAATCGTATAATTCAACATTTGGCCTCTCACAACAGGATCAGGAGTATCGCTTTTAATTGAAACCAAGAACGGAACGCCCTGAACAATCGTGGTCGTGCTGTTCGTTATAGTCAAATTAGTTCCTGAGAAGTTCGCAAATGTAGCGTTAAACGAATTGTTCAACACAGTACCGTTCGAAGCACTCACATTAACCGTAATATTAATTGTTACGCTACTCCCATTCAACAACGCACCAAGGAACCAAGTATTATTACTGACATTCGGCGACGGCGTTGAACCATTGAACGTCACTCCGGATATCGGATACAAGTCAAAAACAGTCACGTTGTACGCAATCTCATCACCAGTATTCGTTATCAGAATTTGATACGATAACGTCGTACCATTCACAACAGGATCAGGAGAATCCAACTTGTTCGCAAACACCTCAGGGAAACCAATAACAGTCGTCAGCTCAGTATCATTCACCGAAGCATTCTGACCTGACAGATTCGTAAATGTAACATTCACAAAATTCACCAGAACAGAGCCGTTCAAGACACCGCTGCCAACAATAACACTAATGTTCACAGTCGTGCTCTGATTTGGAGACAGATTACCCAAACTAAACGTGTTATTGCCAGATGTCGGAGCAGGCGAGGACGTTACAAAGCTAACATTACCAGGATACATCTCAACCAGCGTCACATTATACGCAATCTCATCACCAGTGTTGTTTACCAAAATCGTGTAATTCAGTGTTTGACCTCTAACCACAGGATCAGGAGTATCAGATTTATCCGCAAATATCTGCGGTATTCCGATAACAGTTGTAGTTTCAGTATCAGACGCAGATGCATTGACTCCAGACAAATTCGCAAAAGTCGCATTAGCCAGATTGGTAATTGTTGTGCCATTTGTGAGAATTGTGCTCACTCGCACCGTAATGTTAACCGTCGTGCTTTGATTGGGGGTTAAATTGCCAAGACTCCACGTTCCATTGCCTGAAGTTGGAGACGGCGAAGAAGATACAAACGTCACGTTAGGAGGATAAGTATCAACAAGCGTTACATTGTAAGCAATTTCATCACCAGTATTGTTAATAAATATCGTGTAATTCAGAAGCGCGCCTTTAGCAACAGGGTCAGGAGAGTCATTCTTGATTGTTACAGTCACTGGAATTCCCCTCACAGTAGTGTTTGCACTCGCGTTTCCCGTATTGTTAACTCCCGAAAAGCTAAAATAAGTAACATTGGCAGAATTGTTAATTACAGTGCCATTTGTGAGAGACTCATTAACACGAACTGAAAAGCCAACAAATCCACTCTCACATTCGAACAACTGCGGGAAAAACCAGGTTATGGTGTTGCCAGAAACATTTCCACCGCCTATTATGCTGCCGTTAACCAGAGTGGTGTTGTCAGGAATAACATCAGTGATAGTCACGTTGAAAGCATCGCCGGAACGCGTTCCAACCGTGCCCTGCGCGACCTCCATTTCAGAACTGCCCCCGCGCAAAAAGTACATTCTGAAGAAATCACTGGAACCTTCCTGCACAAGACCCGGATAAGTATCAGAAACATTGTTGTCTGTAAGCCGGAAAGTAGTGAACGTCACTCCCAAATCAAGCGAACGCGCCACAAATATATCATTGGAAGTCCTATTGAAAGCGGAGAAGGGCAGCTGGCTTGAATTCAACAGACGCACCCACGAAATATACAAGTTGTTAAGCCCCCCGCAGGAAGTTAAGTTTGACTGGAAGATAGATGGCTCGTAATCAAATAAAGTAGTGTTTGTAATCACAGTGTAATTCTGCAGCAGACCTTCCACGAGAGGATTTGTAGTATTGACAAGCAGAATTATCTGCGCACCACCCACTCCAAGGGCCGGCGCCCAAGTAATGTACACGGTATCATTCACTCCAATCAAAATATCAGGGTCGAAGTCAGAGATTGAGTTGTTGGACAAATTAATCGGCGCGCTCCAATTAACAAGATTTGTTGAGTTTCTTATCCAAATTTCAAAATCCGTATCAGGCGCTATAACCGCCTCATAAAGAAGGAAAAACATTCCTGAAGAATTCTGCTCAAGACTGGGCTCAAACTCGGTAACTGTTGTTGTGTTGATAAGAATCCTCGAACCGCCCCAGCTCTGACCATCATCGGTTGAATTTATTATGTAAATATCATCAGCACCGCTCGTGTTAACATAAACAACATAAATGGTATTATCATTCGCCTGCATTATATTCGGAACCAATTCACTGTTAACAGTGTCAAATGTCAGCTGACGCCTCGTATAAGTCTGCCCATTGTCAACAGAACGCAGAGTGTAGATATCCCGAGTTGAACCATTGCCCTGGGAGAATACAACAATAAAACTGCCATTAGTGGTTTTAATTGCATTCGGAGAATCGTGATTAATTGAATCATTCGTAATGAAATTAACATCCTGCAAGCTCAAGTTATTTGAAACATTCAAAAAGGAAACATTATAGTGAATCAAATACGTCAAAATACTGCCTTTAACCACCGGATCAGGAGCATCAAACTTTCTCAACGTGATATTAGCGCCAACAACAAAAGTGCTCTGAGAAGTGTTCAAAGTAAAGTTCTGGCCGCTGTCATTCGCAAATGTCAAGTTGACAAAATTAAACAAAGTTACATTGTTAATAGCCCGGCTGACGTTCAAAGTAATGTTTATTGTCGTTGCGTTTCCTCCGAAAATCGTTCCAAGATTCCAAGTATTGTTCCCGGAAGTCGGAGCTGGCTGAGAGCTGTTGAAAGTAACATTGCCAGGATAGCTCTCGACAACCGTCACGTTGTAAGCGGCAGGCGTTCCAGTGTTGTTAATAGTAAGAACATACCTAAGCGAACCACCCGGCGATACGGGATTTGGCAAGCCCGATTTAAAAATATTCATAACAACCTGAGTTCCAATATTGAAGAAGCCGGACGTACAGTTGACATTGTTATGCGTGCTTGTGTCGTTCGCGCACACAGTGAAGTTATACCTTCCCGGCACGCTCGTGTTGACAAAGTTAACCGACCAATTCCCAACACTCAAATTACCCTGGAATAAAGACAGATTCAGGCGGACAACAGTGTTATCGGGCTGAGTAATGTTTACAGTAACGTTTGAAACGTTGAGATTATCAGTCACATTAACAGTTATGTTGACGGTTGAACCATTTGAGAAGTTTGAATTGTTCAAAGGCATGATAATCGTGATATTCGGCACAGGGTCAAACTGGTCCCAATCAAATCCTGCGCACATAGTTATACCGGCGCAAGCGGCAGTAACCGTTCCCTCGAGCAAATAGTTGCCGGCAGGATTGACAGCCCAGTTCGTAAAGTTAAAAACGGCAGAAAACAAATCTGCGCTTGCCGTCGCGTCAAGCACCACTGCCTGGATTTCCCTTCTCACCGGATTGGGAACCAAATCCAACTCCTCAATGCTCGGACCGCCCGTTACTGATGTTGAAGTTGAAGGTGTTGCCAAAGAGCCAGGATTCCAGGCAGTCTTGTTATACATCACATAAGCGAATAAATCATCACTTGGGCCCGGCGCCAGAACAAATACGAATGTCGCATTGCTGCCATCAGCCATCCATGCACAATCAACGTTGCGCGCAGGAGCTGCTGTCGGCTCGAGATTAATGTTTTCAGCAGGCGGAGCAGGAGATGTTTCAACACCTGTACCATTCCAGATTCGAACGTTAGCGTCGTTTGTTGAATCGTGGCTGATAAATCCAATGTAGTTTGATGTTGGATCTGCGCACAAACTCATTGCCTGCGGAACACCACTATTAAGAGTCATAAGCGTGCTGTTAGCACTCCACGCCTTGTTAGTGCCATTAAATGTCCTTAGTTGAATTTGTGTCTGCGCGCCCTGCCTATAGACGATAAGGCCATCGCCATTTGCCTGCCACGCAAAGTCAAATACCTCAAATGTTGTTATGCCTGTATCAAGCGTAATATTGAAACCAGTATTGTTCAGAAGCCCAGAACCCGTCCAATAAGTTGCCCAGAGGTCTGCGTTTGATGTTAGTGCCAGAATCATTACTTCATCAGTTTGAGGACGTGGAATGGCGCGCAACCAGAGCACGCCGCCAGCAGGCGGAGAGATATTTACGGTGATATTTGGTCCCAAGGCAGTTCCGTTCCATTCCCGCAGTGCAAAGACCGAATCGCCACCAGCGGCTGTTTCAAATACGACAATGCCATCGCCAGAAATATCTTCAATAGCGATGTCAAGCGACCTTCTTGCAATGCTTGGCACGTCAAATGACAGATTGAAACGCTGCGTCCAGTTGGTAGTGTTAGAAGTGCCATTGTTTCCATTGCCAATTTGCAGGGATATGTTGGTATCAGTCTGCAGAGCGCCCATCAAGAACTGCTGGTTGTACTGATGGCTGCTCTTCATAACAATCCAAGTCGATTCAGCAGTGTTTGTCAGCGTATTAGCTTGAGAACCCCACGCCTGAGTTGTCCTGTTCCACTGGCGGTATCGCGGAGCGGCAACACCCGCTGAAGAATAGGCGACAACTCCATCTGCGCCAGTGGCGGAAATAGCAGCATCGTTAATGAAATCAAACTCCATCAGTGGAATGGAATCAGTAAAGCCGCAATCATCATCAGGACTGCATTCAGGAGTTGGCAGGCCAATTATTTTCAAGTCAAATGTGTCAGTGGGAGATGGAACGCCTGACAGTTCAACGTACGCGTGCATCTGGCGGTCAAATCTTCTTGAAGCTCCTACAAGCGTGCCTGTGTCGACAGCATAAATTTCCACATCCACCAAAGAGCCGTTCGTACGGCCGATAAAGTCAATCACGTTGCCATTGTCAAGCGCTGTTTCAAAAGTTACACGGACTTTATGACCTGACGGAATAGGCTCGGACCAAATATTGTCCTCTGCCCTAATCTGCTCGAATATATCAGAAATAAACTCATCATCCCCATCCAAATGAACTGCCGCAGTTGCCACAATCTCTCCGAAAGCAGGGTCCATTGGATCGATGTCCAAATAGTAGGTGTTGCCGGGCACCATATCCTCAGCCACAAGCACCCAAGAACCACCGCACGAACGCGCGTCAAAATTCCAGTCCTTGCACTTGTACAATTTGGTGCCAGCAGCAACGACTTCTACCAATCCTCTATCGAAGGATGTATTTGTTGGGTCGATAGCGTAAACCTGCACCCAGGTAGTTCCAGGCACAGGACTTGAGAAATTCGTTGGAACATCATCAACACGAGGAAGCGCAGATATGTTTTCAGCGCCGAACAGCATTATTTCCTGCACGCCTCCTTCAGCAATTTCAACAATTATCGTGCTACCAGATATATCGACACTTGTAGAAACAATATTGCCATCTGCGTCATAGACAACGAGCGGGGAAATATTTCCGGAAACGTTTACTGAAACATTTTGAGTCGGCTCAATTGTCGGAGTTTCTGTCGGTGTTTCAGTTAATATTGCTGTTTCAGAAATGTTAACCGGCAGCTGTCCAGGATCTGCGGAGGTGTTTTCCACGGGCAGCTGCGCGGTAGTTTTGGAGTCAATATGATTAGAAAGATTTTCAAGCATCGCGTCAAGCGCGTCTTCGGGATACGGCGCGGAAGCGGGAACTTCGATTGTCTCAATTACCGTCAGATTATCGTCGTACTTTATTACAATTGTTTCCTCTACAGTGTCATTTTTCACCGGGCCAAATGAGACTGAGGAATTTCCAGGAAGAGTGGAAACAACAGGTATTTCTTCGACCGGAGAGAAAGGAATTTCTGTTGGAGAATCTGTTGGAACACTTGTCGGAACTTCCGTAGCGGTTTCTGTTGGAATTGGAGTCTCATTTGTTGTTCCAAGAGTTTCTTGTGTGAAAATATCAGCCGCTGCAAGAGTTTCTGTAGGCACCGGGGTTTCTGTTGGCACTTTTGTCGGAACTGCAGTTGGTGCGCCGGTTGGCTCAGAAGTTGGCGCTGATGTCGGAACGTCCGTTGGTTTTCCAGTTGGAATTTCAGTCGACTCATCAGTTGGAAGCGGTGTTTCGCTTGACGGCGCAAATGGAACTTCTGTCGGAACGGTTTCTTCAATTACAGTTACGTTGGCTGATTCGGTAGGCGTTGGAATTTCAACAGCAGGAGAATCAATTGTTTCTACAACAGTAACATTTGTCGTGTAATCTGCTGCTACAGAAAGCGCAAGCACGACAATCAGGAAAAGGGTGAAATGCTTCATTTTTTCTTCACCCGCCTGAGTGTCAGCTTATTTTGCTCAAAGCCAAACTCGATTTCGTCCTTATCATCCCAGCCCAGAATTTGGACTAAAGTCTTCGGAATCGTCAACGTATACTGATCTTTAGGAGTCCTCTGTAATTTACGCGTGATGCCTTTCGCCACTACAAATCCTCTTTTCGCACATACAAACCATTCCAGTTTATGAATATTACTATGATTTTTAATAGCTTAAATAATATTTTTGTTAATATCTTAAGTAATAATTTTAGTCATAGTTTAAATCATACTTTAAATCATATGAATTGAGAATAAAAACGACAAAGAATTTTAAAAACAGAAAAAAAGTGCCGCGGACGGGATTTGAACCCGTGTCTCAGCCTTGCATTGGTCTCGGCGCGTGCCGAGTTGCCTCGAAAGGGCCGAATACTTGACCGGACTATACTACCGCGGCGCAAGTCTCTCGAGAACGCAGACAATTTAAAAAGATTACTTTCTTTTGACAGCAAAATAATAGACAGCCGCACCTATAACGCCGAGAAAAACCAAAACCAAAATCCAAGCAATGCGCTCACCGCCAGTCAAACCCCTTCTTTTCGCGCAGTCAATAATCATCAAAATCCAAAAAACGAAATAGAAAATGACCAGAGCGAACAATAAAATAAATAGGAGAACAAGCAGGACAACAATAACGTTCTAATTCCTGCTGCATCGACGTTTGGAACAAAATTTTTTCCTGAAAATCACCTGAATTTAACAATATAATGCACAAAGTTTAAATAGTCAGTATACATAATGGTATACTGTGAATTACGTGCACGGTAGTTTACAGAGACACGAGGAGCTTAAATCTCGAATTCTCGCACATCCTGAACTGGTCGGAATAGACAAAAATGACATTGTTGCCATCGAGACGGAATATCCGCTCACCAAAAAGAAACATGCAATCGCGCGGCCAGACATTGTCATATTCTACAGATGCGAAAAAGGAGTCTGCAAAAAATTTATCGAGGTGAAAAGCGGCAGCTGCAAGAGAGCTGTCGACGACCTGCATATGCAGCTGCGCAAGATTACAAAATACTTGAAATACCGCCATATGGATGGAGAGGTTGTAGGCGTTTATCCAGGCAAAGGCGCTTTGGAATTTTTAATCCTGTGACAGCTATTTGCACGAATATGCCGCGCATGTATTCTATAGCGGTTGAAAAAAATCCACGTCTTTGCGTTGCCCTTCAAAGAACCCCCAAATCTAGATGGACGAGGGGAACGCCGGCATGCAACAGAAACGTTACAGATTTTTCCACCAGCAGCCCAAACGGCAAAATGCGCTTCCCAAACAAGGCGAATTTTGTGCTGAACAAAAAAAGGAATCCATTTCCGGCGTAAGCCAACGTAGCCGGTGAAAAAATCACGTGCTGGAAACGGATAGAAAATTTCAATAATATACTCCATTATTCTCGAGCGGTAATTTCTTTCTCCGAGCACCAAATCACACCCCTTCAACGCTTCAACAAATTTTGGAATGTCTGCTGGATCATGCTCCAAATCCGCATCGAGAGAAACAACAAACTCTCCCTTAAAGTTTTTGAAATCATCGCCAACCACTCCACCTTGCGGCAAATTGTGATGAATTACTTTAGCGCCGAGTTTTTTTGCAATTTTGGAAGTATCATCTGTTGACGCGTCATCGACAACAATAATTTCATGCCTCTGTTTAACATTCTTTTTTATGCGCTTGATGACTTCAGCAATTGTTGCAGATTCATTTCGCACAGGTATTACTATAGTTAGCATGCTTATGTTAAGGAACGAAATGTTTATAAGCTATTTCATTCGCTCAACAATTTAATGAAAAGAAGTTCTCGACGCTGGAAGAAAAAACGGCAGATGCGATGGAAATGGCAGAGAAAACGCATGAAGAAAGAAAAGCGCAAGCGAGCAGCGCGAGCGGCAGCATAATTCTTTTTTATTTATAATTTGACACTTAATTTATTCATAAACCATCAATATAGCATTCTCCTACACTCTCACCGTAAGCTTTAAATACCCCCTCTTGGTCAGAAAGTAAATCATCTCCAACGCTGGTACTTCTCCAGCATTCTTTGTTCCTCGGGAAACTGAGGGAGCAGCATAATGCTCACAACAGTGAGTGCTCAACGTTATAGTTGAGTACGAGGAAGTACCTGTAATAACCGACAATTCTAATAAGATGCGTCACACTGAAAAGTGTGATAGATAACAGTGCAGTTATTGAAATGCATAATAACTTGCGACCAATGAAGTGGTTGATGTCGAGCCATGCTCGACTGGGAATTCTCAATTCATTTTGAGAACGCGAAGGGCTCCCGATTTGTATCGGGTTCTTTTCGTATTGTCCAATTAACCAACTGCTCGATACCTGTTTATCCTGCAGGAGGTTGCTGCTATCAGAATCCGGCTAAGACATGCAAGTGCTTGCCGCAAGGCAACGCAAACTGCTCAGTAACACGTCGATAACGTACCGTGAAGTTCGGAATAACCTTGGGAAACTGAGGATAATACCGGATAGGGAACTTCGTGTGGAATCCTGTTGTTCCAGAAAGCTTCGGCGCTTCACGATCGGTCGGCGGCCCATCAGGTAGTTGGTGAGGTAATGGCTCACCAAGCCTAAGACGGGTAGGGGCCTTGAGAGAGGTTGCCCCGAGAAGGACACTGAGATACTGGTCCTAGCCCTAAGGGGTGCAGCAGTCGCGAAAACTTCGCAATGCGCGAAAGCGTGACGAGGGGATTCTGAGTGCTTACGGTTTAACCGTGGGCTTTTCATCAGGGCAAATACCTGGTGGAATAAGTGGTGGGCAAGACTGGTGCCAGCCGCCGCGGTAACCCCAGCGCCACAAGTGGGAACCACGCTTATTGGGTCTAAAGCATCCGTAGCCGGTTTTGCAAATGCCCTGTGAAATCGTTGCGCTCAACGTAACGACGTGCAGGGTAGACTACAAAACTAGGGACCAGAGGAAGTAGACGGTATTCCTGAGGGAGCGGTAAAATGTGATAATCTCAGGAGGACCACCGATGGCGAAGGCAGTCTACTAATATGGATCCGACGGTGAGGGATGAAAGCTAGGGGAGCGATCCGGATTAGATATCGAAAACCTCGTTCCGAGCTTTTCGGAAATTAGTCTCGCAAGACCGCAACAAACTACTAAGCGAGATGAAAGCGAAAAGCATTACCGAGGTTGCTCGACTAATTACCCGAGTAGTCCTAGCCGTAAACGCTGCATGCCAGATGTTACACAATCTTCGAGATTGTGTAGTGTCGAAACGAAGGTGTTAAGCATGCCACCTGGGAAGTACGGTCGCAAGGCTGAAACTTAAAGGAATTGGCGGGGGAGCACCACAAGGGGTGCGGCGTGCGGTTTAATCGAATTCGACGCCGAGAATCTCACCAGAGGCGCCGGCAGAATGAAGCTCAGTCTGAAGGGCTTAGCTGACGAGCCGAGAGGTGGTGCATGGCCGCCGTCAGCTCGTGTCGTGAGATGTCCTGTCAAGTCAGGCAACGAGCGAGACCTGTATCCACCGTTGCTAACGCGTTCGCAAGAATGAGCGAGCACACTGTGGAGACTGCCTCCGAAAGGGGGAGGAAGGTGCAGGCTACGGCAGGTCTGTACGCCCCGAATCTTCTGGGCTACACGCGCGCAACAATGGTTGTGACAATGGGATGCAACACCGAAAGGTGAAGCCAATCCTCTAAACACAACCCTAGTATGAATTGAGGGCTGCAACTCGCCCTCATGACATCGGAATCCCTAGTAATCAGAGGTTAGCATCCTCCGGTGAATATGTCCCTGCTCCTTGCACACACCGCCCGTCAAGCCAACCGAGCAGGTTTTAGGTGAGCTTCGTTGCGTAAACGCAGCGAACCTAAGATCAGTGAGGTGGGCTAAGTCGTCACAAGGTATCCGTAGGGGAACCTGCGGATGGATCACCTCCTATTTTTCTTTCAAAAGAAAAATACAACCTGAATTGTCTGTTAACAGGTACTTCCTCTCACAATCACAACGGGCGCGTAGCTCAGACTGGTAGAGCACCCGCTTTGCAAGCTGAGCTTTGGCTCTCCAAAAGAGCGGGGGGCCTCGGGTTCAAATCCCGACGCGTCCATTTCACTACAATGCGCTTCGCGCTTTCAGTGCGAGGTGCAGTCAGGATTTGAACATCCAGAAAATCTGCGGATTTTCTGTCCCTCCTTGGCTAATGCCCTCGGAGAAATCCCGACGCGTCACAAATAATGTTCATCAAGCAATTGGTGATATCCATCGGCATCACAAGGTGCTGGTGGAAAGGTCTAACGACATCAGCAATGATGTTTATGAGACCGTTCATAGTCAAACTCTGGTCTTAACACATTTAGGTCAAAACCTAAAGTGAAAGGAAAATACTCTATAAGGTGGAAGACTTGGCTTGAGGCGCCGATGAAGGACGCGGCTAACTGCGAAATGCCCCGGCGATCCGTACGCAGGATTTGAACCGGGGATCTCCGAATCGGACTTCCGCTTGAAACCGAAAGGTTAGGGAACCCAGGGAATTGAAACGTCTTAGTACCTGGAGGAAAAGAAATCAATTGAGATGCGGTGAGTAAGAGCGACTGAAAACCGCGGACGGCAAACCGAATCAGGCAATGAAAATTGTCTGGGATGTGGGGTTACGGACCTCCTTTTAGGCCTCGCTGGGAAACGCAAAGTGCACTGGAACGTGCTGCGAAACAGGGTGACAGCCCCGTAGCGATAACTCAGCAAGCTGTGGAGGTATCCTGAGTACTGCTCCCCGGATACGGAGCAGGAAGTTGGGAGATACTAACTTCCAACCGTACATACGTCTCAAGACCGATAGCGTACCAGTACCGTGAGGGAAGGTTGAAAAGAACCCTTGACAGGGAGTCAAAAGAGCCTGAAACCTTATAGATATCGAACGGCACGGACATTCGTGTTTGTGTCGTACGTTTGGAATAACGTGCCAGGGAGTGCATTTACGTGGCAAGGTTAACTCGACACGAGGAAGCCAAAGCGAAAGCAACAAGCCCGCAAGCAATGAGGGGCGCGGTGTGAAAGCGCCGGGAGTCACGTGGATGCGACCCGAAACCAGTCGATCTAATCCAGAGCATGGTGAAGTGGGGGTAAAACCCTGTGGAAGCCAGAAGAGGTGCTGTGTGCAAGCGTTCTTCTGACTTTGGATTAGGGGTGAAAAGCCAATCGAGACTGGTGATAGCTGGTTCCTACCAAAGTAGGCGGCAGTCTAGCCTCGAGCGAGACTGCAGAGCTCGTAGAGCGACGGATTGGGGATTTAGGCTTCGAAAGGAGTCGGTCTCTTGTCCAACTCCGAAGGGCTCTGCGTTGTAGACCTCGGGAGACGGGGTGTATGCGTAAGGTGTACATCCGAAAGGGGAACAACCCTGACTGCAGTTAAGGTCCCAAAGTAATGATTAAGTGTGAACGGGCAAAAGGTATCTGCGCCCAGAGACAGCGGGGAGGTAGGCTTAGAAGCAGCCACCCTTTAAAAAGTGCGTAACAGCTTACCCGTCAAGAGCGCGGGTCCTTAAAATGGACGGGGCTAAATCATTCACCGATACTGCAGGCGACCCAAAAGGTCGCGGTAGGTAGGCGTCTGGCTTGGACAGAACGCAGTTCGAGAGAATTGCGGGACCGAGCTGGAATGAAAATCCTGGCGGTAGTAGGATCGTAGACGTGTGAGAATCACGTCCACTGAAAGGGCAAGGGTTCCTTGGCAATGTCGATCAGCCAAGGGTCAGTCAGTCCTAACAGAACACCCAACTGGTGTTTGTGAGGAAAGGGCATCCGGTTAATATTCCGGAACTGTTGTAGTATGCGTGGCAACACAAGCTTTGCTTCAGACACTTTCGGCTAGACGGGCGCAGACCGTCGTTTGCGCTAACCAGAATACATCCAGGGAGTATCGTCATGATGAGAACTGGACGAAATCTGGGAATGGTTTCTCTTTGAGGAATCCCGTCGATGCCAAGAGTCCTTGAAAATGGAGCAAGGAAAAATCTGCAACATCTGTACCCAGAACCAGCACTGGTGCCCCTAGGTGAGAAGCCTAAAGTGTGAAGGATTAAAGTAGTTGAGGGAACTCGGCATATTGGCTCCGTGACTTCGGTTTAAGGAGTCCCTGCGTCTGTGCTCTTTTGAGTGGCGGTCGCAGGGGTCACTGACTAGGAGGATCCAACTGTTTACCAAAAACACAACTGGCTGCTAAGCTGTAAAGCCTTGTACAGCCGGTGACGTCTGCCCAGTGACGGTATCCGAATACTCGGTACAACGGGTCTAAGGACCGTTAAACGGCGGGAGTAACTATAACTCTCTTAAGGTAGCGAAATGCCTTGTCATTTGATTGGTGACGTGCATGAAGGGCGCAATGAGGTCCTCACTGTCCCCAACTGCTGACCTCCGAACACTTCCTTCTGGTGGGAAGACCAGAGATTTCCAGTGGGAAGCGAAGACCCCGTGAAACTTTACTGTAGCTTGAAGCTGTGACGCGAGTGACATTGTATAGAGTATGTGGGAGCCGTTTGAGGAGTATGTCGTCAGGCATATTCTGAGGCACCGATGTAACACCACACCCTGTTGTTTGCGCCACTCACTTCGAAAGAAGGACACCTTCTGGCGGACAGTTCGGCTGGGGTGGCACGCCGATGAAAAGATATCATTGGCGCCCTAAGGTCGGCTCAGTCCGGTCAGAAATCGGACGTAGAGTGCAAGGGCAAAAGCCGGCCTGACTGGATCCCTGATAAGACCGGATCCAGATACGAAAGTAAGGCCTAGCGAACCCCCGTGTCCTCCTTAGTGGGGGCCGGGTATGACCGAAAAGTTACTCCGGGGGTAACAGAGTCGTCGCGCCCGAGAGTTCGCATCGACGGCGCGGATTGCTACATCGACGTCGGCTCTTCCTATCCTGGCCGTGCAGAAGCGGCCAAGGGTGAAGGGGTTCACTTGTTAAAAGGGATCGTTAGCTGGGTTCACAACGCTGTGAGGCAGTTGGTTTGATATCTACTGGAAATGTTGGAAGGCTGAGAGGAAGGACGCTATAGTACGAGAGGAACTAGCGTTCGGCGCCACTGGTTTACCGGTTGTCCGACAGGGCATTACGCCGGGCAGCTACGCGCTTTGCGATAAGTTCTGAAAGCATCTAAGAATGAACCGCTCCTCGAAAAGAGCCTTCTTCGGGCATGGCTAGAAGAGCCGTTTGATGGAACCGGTGTGTACGCACGAAGGTAACGACGTGTTCAGCATGCGGTCCCCAACGCCCATACCTTGTTAAAATCAGAGTTTGACTATGAACGGTCTCTCCTTTTTTCTTTTGAAATTTTTACAACTTAGCGATAGCTTTAAATAACAACAGACGAATAATTCTATTAGAAAGAGGTGATTAGATTGGCAGAACCAGCGGCTCCTGTCCTGATTATCGGTCCATCACTCGCGCTTGGCATATTAATCGGCGCATACGAAGCAATAATACTGCACCGTGATGTCACTGTGCCAACGCACCGTTTCGGGCACATGATTCACGCGTTCATTCTTTCCCTAATATTTGTTTTCTGTTCCATGAACGCACAATTCGTGCTTGACCTAATTCCTGCATTGAGAAACATTTATGTCATAGGCACGCCGCTTGGCTTACAAATAATTGTTGGTTTGATTGCTGCAATTAAAATCCACGGCGTAAGCAGGGCATTGAAGTCGAGCGCAGGCGGAGGAGCTGGACTGGGTGAGACATGGTTCCACAGCATTTTAGTTGGAGCTTTGATAATTGCAGCGCCATACGCGTACCCGGTGCTTGAGCCAATACTGCCTGACTGGATAAAGTTCTGATGAATAATGAAGAAGCAATCTCACGATTAAGCACTGCTTTGGCACTTTTGGGAGCGCACCAGTTTGACAAGGAAGCAATACGCTCGCTCGTCAAAGATGTTGTTGATGAAAAACACAGCCACTACATTGAACGAGGACTGCTATCAAATGACAGGACTTTAATCATGCACGGAATTGTAGGAGCATTAAGCCATTATGAAGCAGAAAAAGAAAAGGAAAAATTCGAGAAAAATTTTCAGACCCTCACGGACGACACTTAACGCGCTGCTCGTCAAACTGGACAGCGCGCATAACGCTCTTGAGATGCATAAAAATTTCAACCTTGCAGAAGTGCTTGTTTCAGAATACGTTTCCGAGATTCCGCAGCAGCTTGTTGACCAGACCATAACAAAAAGCATTTATCATGCGCTGCAGAAAAAAGACGCTTTACTGCTTCTCGCCGCAATTGATGCTGAAATTGAAAGATTAAGAACAGAAAAAATAAAGCTTCTGCGTGAAAAGATTATTGATTAACGAAAACCTTTGTATCAGAATCATGCGGCGCGTATTTCTCAACCGCTTCATGAAGTTCAGCAGCCGTGAAAGGCAAAATGGCAATTTCGCCACCATTACGGCGGAATGCGGGAATTGGATGCGGCTCAACCAGCAAATAATCGCACGGCAACATCAACACCCAACCATAACCATCAGGGTTTGCCTTGCACACAGGAAACAGCGTGTCAAGCACTGCCAGTTTTCTCTCAATATTCCTGAAATAATGGCAAATGTTTTCTGGCTTTGCCATCCGCATTTCAACCAACGTAGGCAGACCGCCTGCATTGACAAACCCGTCCAAGGAAACATACTCGTTTTGCTTATTGTAATATTCAGTCACGTGAATACCGCGCAGACTGCTCTTCTCATGCGAATTCCTGAACTTGAAATTCCCCTTTTGGCTTGGAATCTGCAAGTCCCTAACTTCAGGCAATTCCAACATCGCAGAAAAAATGCAGACATTCCTGTATTGCGCCTGAAAATAAGCCGTCTCGCCGTTGCTATGCCTGCCCAAATCATCAATGTCCGGCCGGCACATGCCAACCAGAGAGCATAAACTCTTTATTGCATAGTTTGTCTTCACTTCACACACCTTTATTCTATTTTTACTTCCTGCCCCAAACTCTGGCCGGGCATTCCACGCTCAAAAACAACTCTAAGCGCACCCTTATTGCCGTGCACGGCAGAAATCTTTCCCCTTATCCGGGTTTTCTGTTTCCCTGGAGCGGTCCAGACGGCTGTTTTTCCAACATATGACTGAGCTTTCTCCCTATTATCAACACCTGGAACAATAACTATCAGTTGGTTGCCTTTTTTTCGGCGAAAGCTTCCCCTGAAGTGTGAAATGATTGCCATACCAACGGAGGGAAAAGAAGGGGTTTATAAAGGTTGCGTGGCAATTTGACATCGCAAATGCGTGCTTTGCAACGAAACTTCTTACTAAGCGCGGCGAAGCACTCTTCAGCCGGGCGAGTCGGTCGATTACCACAATAGAATCAATGTTGGAACGAGCAAGCAACCCATCGCGTGCGCCCTTGAACAATTTGACAGAGGGGCGATAAGCCCGATGGCAGTTGCAGTTGCGAATATCAACACGCCCAACAAACCAGACAAAAAGAAACTCATAGCACACAAAAAACTGAAAACGCACAGTGATAAGAGAGCATAATTCATCCCGCTGACAAACACACCATACCATTTTGAGGACAACAGGACAATAATCGCAGACGCTCCAGCGGCAAATAGAGCTGCGGCAACGAACATTGCCAACGCCTGTGCAGTGATGCTGCCAAGAAGCTGCTCAACAATTACAACCGCACCATTCCGCGCCTTATTCAACGCATACAGCACCGCCAATGACATTATAACATCCACAGTTCCAAGCGAGCCGGTCAAAACCAGAAAACGCGCCGACTTAAGCTTTTTAAATTGAGCCAGCGCTGCCGCCTGCGACGGGCCAAGGCCAGGGAACATTATAAGGATGCTTCCCGCAACTATTCCAAGCAGAGCCGGCAGAAATGCCTTGACGCGCAACATATCAGCATCATGCTGCTCTGGAACAACCACCTTATTGAAAACAGACAACAGGAGCCCGCTCGCACCAAAAAAGCCGGAAAGCAGAGGAAATAACGGCTCTCTGACAGCATCAAGAGCAAGCACGCCAAGCAGCCCTGACAATGTAAAGACCAACCATGCCCACCACTTATCGCGCAACAGCAACAAGAGTATGCAGACAGCCAGCAGCCAGAAAACATAAGGGCGGATATACGCATACAAGGCAGGGAAAACAAATACAAGAACTGGCAGCAAAGCGATTCCTCCAATAACCCCCAAAATGCTTCCGAGAACAGAGCATTTTACCGCCTCAACGCCAAAACCTTTTTTGAGCAACTGATGACCTGGCAGCAAAGACATCACATCCTCGGATGCCCCCAAAAAAACAGTCGGCACGGAATCGCTAACTGAACGCGAAACAGCCAAAGAAACCAGAAAAACGCTTGACAGCCAGGCATCCGCATGCAACCCAGCAACAACAACTGCCAGAAGGTTTGTATGCAGGCCAGGCATCAAACCTGCAAGGATGCCCGTACCAGCACCCAATCCTGCTGCAACAAATTCTGGAAACATTTATACAGCAAGCCGGCGGCGCTTATAATTTCCATCGATTCAAAAATCGCAAAATTTGCGAATTTTTATAAACAAGTCCATTCACCTGCCGGCATATGGCTTATATTCGAGAGCACAGCGAGATACTAACAGTAATGTTCATCGACATTGTCGGCTACACGAAAACAACCGCCCAGCTTAGCAGGGAAGAATTCACACAAATGCACGACACGTTTGACAACATGTCCATTCCCATCTTTGAGCGATATGGCGGCAAGGTCATCAAGAAAATCGGCGATGCGTTTTTGGTAACATTCAAGTCGCCGACCAATGCTGTTCTCTGCGGCGTTGAACTGCAAAACGTGTTTGACCATTACAACAAGACAGCAAAACGGCCCATACGCATCAGGGTTGCCATCCATACAGGAGAAGTCATAATCAGAAAAGATGACGTGTACGGAGAAGCAGTCAACACTGCATCCAGGATTGAAAGCGTTGCCGGCTCAGGACAGATTGTGTTCAGCGAAGCGGTCTTTTCCGCAATGAACAAGCGCGAAGTGCCATACATACATTTGGGGTTACACAAATTGAAGGGAATGAAATACCCTATAAGATTGTTCAGAGTCAAAAGCGCGTATGATGAAATTTTGCGGCGCAGGAGAGCAATTGCATCGTTCTTCAAAAAACTAATTTTAATTGGGATAATTGCACTGATTGCATACCTTTTAGTTGCACATATCCTGCCCTATTTAGAATTATTCTAATCAACTACAAACTCAACTTTTCCCTTATAATTCTGCAAGCGACCGGAAAGCACGTGATTCCCCGGTTGCAATTGCACTTCTTTAAACGCGACAACTGTCATATTATCCGGCACAAACTGTATGAACGCAACATTTCCCTTCTGAAAAACCTGCTTCACAGTTCCTGACAATTGCAATGATTGAGGGGAAATCTCCGGCTTGAGAAATAACAAGGCAATAATTCCGATAATTGAAAGCGTAAGAGAGACGAACAAAAGCGTTTTGCGTTTCATTCCATACACAAGAAATTATATATTAAAGAGTTTAACTCCTGAAAAAACGGAAATATTAAGACTTATTCCAGAAACCTATAATCAAGCCGGACAAACCAACAATTGCGTGCAGAACGACATTCAAACGGTTGAATGCATCAAGGCCCGCAAAATCAGGAAACACCCAGCCAAACAAGGCGACAAACGTGAAAAACGCTCCATTTGCAAGGCAAAAAGGCCTCCAAAACAAAGGATTGCTCCAGCCATACTTGATGACAATAATACCGAGCATCACGTGAAAAATTTTGTGCCAGGTTTCAGGACGATGGCCAAATGAAATAAAATCAGCAAGCAGGGAGAAAACAACAAGCACGAAGAAAATTCCGATAATGCGCGTATACCACTTCTGTGCAAGCGTTGGCATATTGAGAAATGGCATACATAGAATTAAAAATGTTCCGGCTTTGCAACACAAAAGCATAAATAGGACGGCGCTTGACTTTTTAAAATGCAGAAAAAAAAGGTGCAATCGCCGAGTTCAATAAAGACATACAAGCAATGCCCACGGAAATATTATTATGCATACATTCTGGAGTTGGAGCAGCCGCCCAACATACATACAATCCGTGGAAACATTGCGCACTCTGTTCTTGAGCATTTCTTTGACATAGACACAAGCATAATCTCAATGGACGACTATGAAACCCACCTGAAATTAATAATGCAGCAGTTGCTGCTCAAAGAATGGAAGAGATACAAGCCGCACTTGGACAAATTAAACCTAACCCAGGATGAACAAATACATTATTTTGAAGAAACACTGATGATGCTGTTCAACTGGCTTGAACTGTTCTCACAAAAAATACAGAAAAAACAAGGCAGTTTTGCAGAACGATTCAAGCAGCTTACGCCGATGAGGGAACTAATGCTGGTTTCAGAAAACTACAATGCAAAAGGAATTATTGACGCAATAGAACAGAACGGGGATGGAACTGTCAGGCTGATGGACTACAAGACATCCGCCTCTGAAAACCTGAACGAGCACTTGCTGCAGCTCGGAATTTATTCACTTCTTTACTATGACAAGCACGGCGTAATGCCAAAGCAGGCCGGCGTATATTTTCTAAATGGAAAAGAAACCTGCATAGAAGTTGATGAAGAATTAATCGAAATGGCAAAAAAAGAAATAGCCCACGTACATGCTTCCACGCAAACAGAAGACATCAACCATTATCCTAAAAAACCAGGCCCGCTATGCAAATACAGCACAGGAAAATGCCCATTCTACGACGTATGCAGGCCTTATGAGGGTTAAGTTAAGTTTCTGGTGCTAACTTGCCTTTGGTCCTCTGGACTCATTTTTCTCTCGCAGATGCGGAAAAATGACCTCGTCAAAGCCAAGGCAGAGCGGCCAGCACCATTAAGTTGACAGCACCCCTTATGAGTAAGGTTTTTATAATGTCCGCTGATAATAAAGCACATGACATACCAAGAGGTGATGCGGTTTCTTGTTGACATCGGACTTGTTGACGTAGTGCTGCCATTCATACTTGTTTTCACCATTACGTATTCAGTACTGCAGCGCACGCGCGTTCTCGGAGAAGAGGACAAAAAGCCAAAAAAAAGGCTGAATGCAATGATGGCATTTGTACTGGGATTTTTTGCAGTGCTCGCAACCAATTTGCTGAATGTCATTAATGTGTTGATTGCATATTTGGTGTTATTAATGATTGTCGGACTGCTGCTGGCAATTGTCATGGGGCTTTCAGGAGCAGAAGGCGGCTACAAAAACAGGTTTTTTGCAGCAATAATGATAATCCTTTTTGCACTATTCGTTTTTTACGGTCTTGCGCGCGCAGGAATCATCGATGAGCAGAGATTTTTCAGCACTTTGTTCTGGCCGGTTGTTGTTCTGATTGCATCAGGAGCAGTGTTGTACTTTGTGCTGAGGAAAAAACCAGCAGCCGCACAGCCACGACAGCAAAAAGGGGCAACCCCACAACCGCGCACCAGCGCAGAAGAATTCTAAGCAGCGTATTTCACGTCTTCAACCCATTTGTATGGGAGAATACCGTTATTTACAATCTCTTTTGTATTCGTATCGATATCCAAAACATAAAATGTATCGTCGGATGTGCGAATGCCTTGATATGAATAATCTGGTGACACGTTTTCCCTCAAAATAAGACTTTTATGCACGTGGCCGGCCAGAATAATCTTTGGCTTTACCACATTGATTATTGTTTCAAGACCTATGCCGCTGCCATAATGATTATCACCTTCTGCTGCAAGCGAATGAGGTCCCTTGTGCGTGACCAGAACGTCAAACTGCTTGCCGTCCAAGCGCCTGAAAACCTGGCTCTCCAACAGCACATTTTGAACGTATGCCTGCCGCTCCTCATCCGTCTTGCACTGTAACAGACCGATATCGAAGTCCATCAGCGCCTTTCCATACCCGGTTGCCGGCTCGATTTCGGCGTGCTGATACATCTCATCCGGCATCCGAGCAAGCCGCTCATACCAATTCGGAGCGCCGGCAAAACGAACGCCCTTAATATTCACAATGTCGCTTTTTTCAAGAATTTTTGCATGCTCCCACTTGTAACCATAAAAATTGTCCGTCTCCCAGTTGCCGCGCACCATATAAACAGGCGCCCTGCACTGACTGAAAATCTTATCGAGACGCCTGAAACGCTCCTGCGCCTCCCTGTTGATTTCATCCTGAACCTTCTTAAGGTCTTTGCACAGCAATTTGTTGTTGAAATTGATTAATGACTCGTATTGGGCTTCAAAGCCATCTATTCTTGCCTTATTCTGCTCATATTTCCTCGCCAATTCCTTGAATTTATTTTTAGATTCATCATCCAGCTCTGGCGACTTGATGGTTTCCTTCAGCCGCTCAATACCACCAAAGCCAGAAACCTCCATGTAAAGTTTAAGCAGCTTCCTGTCTGCATAATCAACCCAGCGCATAAAGCGTTGTGTTGCATTAGCGCGCTCGCGTTCAACAATTTCAAGCTCCTGCGTGAAAAAGAAATCACCGTTCAGAACAATGGCGTCAACACAATGCTGGTTGGCAATATCACGAATATACAAATATTTGTCAAGCGTTCTCTTTTCCTCATGAATATCAGATGCCTGCAGTATTCTTAGCATTTTTCAGCCCTTTTCACTGAACACATAAATTCGCCATATATAAAATTTTCTATTTTAACTACTTTTGAGTAACGAATGTTTTATATACACAATCTTTATAAAGCACTCATACGACGATGCAACGGGGAATGGCGAAAGAACTAAACTTCAAAAGCACTGCAGAAATCAAAGTACCTGAAACCATAATAGACCAAGTAATAGGACAGGATGAAGCGTGCGCCATAATCAGGAAAGCTGCAAGGCAGAGAAGGCACGTTCTGTTGATAGGAGAGCCAGGAACAGGCAAGTCAATGCTGGGAATGGCGCTGGCGGAATTACTCCCAAAGGAAAAGCTTGTGGATATTCTTGCGTTCTTCAACCCAAATGATGAGAATCAACCGCTGATTAGAACAGTCGCTGCAGGCAAAGGCAGGGATTTAGTGGCGAAATCGCGCATCCAGAACATGGGCTTTTTCAGAATACAGAACATCATTCTCATCGCTTTATTGATAGCCTCTATGATTGTGCCATGGTGGGTACGGCAGAAATACCAAAGCGACATTATGTTTGCAGCATTCTTTTTGGGCGGAATGGTGTTTTTGGCGGCATATGTTATGTTCATGAGCATGAGACGTCCGCTTTTCGGCTCCCGCATGGAAACTCCAAAAATCGTTGTTGACAATTATGGAAAAAAACAGGCGCCCTTCTGGGATGCGACTGGAGCGCACGCCGGCGCCCTTCTGGGAGACGTACTGCACGACCCGTTGCAGTCAGGCGGCCTTGGAACTCCGGCGCACGAAAGAGTGGTTGCAGGCCTAATCCACAAGGCAAACATGGGCGTATTATTTGTAGACGAGATTGCAACACTTGAGCCCATGACACAACAGGAACTTTTGACAGCGCTGCAGGAAGGAAAATATTCAATTACCGGACAAAGTGAACGAAGTGCGGGAGCAATGGTAAGGACAGAACCGGTGCCGTGCAATTTCATTCTTGTTGCAGCCGGCAATTTGGAAACAATACAACACATGCACCCTGCGCTTCGCAGCAGAATCAGAGGATATGGGTATGAAATATTCATGAAGGATACAATTGCAGACACTCCAGAGAATAGAGAAAAGATTGCAAGATTTATAGCGCAGGAAGTTGCCCGCGACAAGAAAATACCCCATTTCAGCAGGGATGCAGTACTGGCAGTCATCGATGACGCGCGCCGACTGGCGAACAGAAAAGGACATCTGACTCTGCGATTGCGTGAGCTTGGCGGGCTTATCAGGGCAGCAGGGGACATTGCACTTGAAAACAACTCAAAATTAGTACAAAAGGAACACTTTGCAGAAGCCAAAAAGATAGCACGCCCGCTTGAACAGCAGATAGCAGACAAGTTCATTGAGCGGAAAAGAGAATACGAAGTAATCATCACAGAAGGAAAGCAAGTCGGACGCGTAAATGGACTGGCAGTCATTGGTGGAGGCGGAACATATTCAGGCATAATTCTGCCAATCGAGGCAGCCGTAGGACCCTGGGGAAAGGAAAAAGAAATTGTTGCAACCGGAAAACTTGGCGAGATAGCGAAAGAAGCAGTCAAGAACGTCACGCCAATAGTGAAAAAATACTTCGGAACAGACATCAAAGATTACGACATTTATGTACAATTCCTGCAAACATACGAAGGCGTTGAAGGAGACAGCGCAAGCATTGCCGTGGCAATAGCAATAATCAGCGCACTGAAAGACGTGCCTGTAAGGCAGGACACAGCAATGACCGGCTCATTAAGCGTCAGAGGAGAAGTGCTTCCAGTCGGTGGCGTCTCTGCAAAAGTAGAAGCAGCAATCGAGGCAGGAGTCAAACGCGTCATTGTGCCAAAATCAAACCTGCAGGATATCATTATAGACAAGGCAAAATTTGCAAAGACAGAAATCATACCGGTTGAGCACATTAACGAAGTTTTAAAAGAAGCGCTCGACTGGAAAGGAAAGGAAACAGTACTAAAATCGCTATCAAAAAGTGAATCATAAATATTATATATCAGCTGCAAGCGCCACAAACACATGCAAGACATCAGGGAAATCAAGGAATGCCCGGATTGTGCAAGTTCAAACATCGTGCACAATCTAGCGCGCGAGCAAGTCGTCTGCAGGGAATGCGGCCTGATTTACGAACCGCTGACACCCGATATGGAAGAAAGATTTGAATCTTCCAATGCCCTGACCAAGCCAAAGCCGCGCGGCACTGCGAAAAGTAGGGCCAAAGCAAAACCAAAGGCAAAAGCGAAAAAGAAAAAACGTTAAGCCGATGTTTTCTTGCTTTTCTAAGAGGCAGCCCTCTCCTTGCTGATGTCTCCAATGATTGGCTTAACGGTTTTCTCCCAATCATTTCTTTTCATCGTAATACTGGTGTCGTGCAAGCCAGCGTTAAAGTCAATTTCTTCT
>JAWCRZ010000008.1:0-47856 GCA_038868995.1 Candidatus Woesearchaeota archaeon
GTTTAACGCAGGTGTTAAGACGTACAAGTTGACAGAGGATAATGCGTTTGAGCCTGATCCTGATGAAATAAGGAAGCAGATTACAAAGAAGACACGGGTTATATTGATTAATTCGCCTGCAAACCCGACAGGGAGTGTTATAAGCAAAAGAATTCTTGAAGAGATTGCTGATATTGCTGTTGAACATAACTTGTCTATTTTTTCTGACGAGGCATATGAAAAAATTGTTTACGATAATGCAAAACACATTAGCATTGGCAGCTTGAACGGAATGTCCGACAGGGTGTTTACATTCCAGTCATTTTCAAAGACATATGCAATGTGTGGCTTCCGCTTAGGTTATGTTGTTTGCCCTGAAGAGGCGGCAGAAGCGATTAAGAAGACGCATATATATACCTCAATTTGCGCGCCAACATTATCACAAAAACTCGGAATTAAGGCGCTTTCCCTTCCAAATAAGCATACGCAGGCGATGGTTAAGGAGTACGACCGGAGAAGAAAGGTCATTGTAAAGCGGTTGAATGAAATGGGTTTGCCTACTCCTAATCCAAAGGGCGCTTTTTACACGTTTTCAAATATCAAGCACATTAACAAAAACAGCTGGAAGTTTGCATTTGACTTGTTAAAGAAACAGAAAGTTTCAGTTGTGCCCGGCTCTGACTTCGGAACTGAGGGCGAGGGTTATATCAGGTGCAGTTTCGCGACAAAGTTGCCAATAATTGAGAAGGCGTTAGACAGAATTGAGAAGTTTATTGGTTAAGGCAGTAGTGTGTGTATGCTGCCAGTGCTCTTACAGCATTTTCTGGAAAAGTAAAGCACGCCAGTCCCGCTGCCTCAAATTGTTTTTTCATCTTTTGCGAATATTCGCTTCCTGTTATTACCAAAATAATTGGTTTGTGCGCTTTTGCATTGATGTCTCTTATAACCCGCACCAAGCTTTCATCAAGCAATGGCGTCTGTGTAAGCACTGTCATTACAATGCTGTCATTGGTGATGTCCTTTAGTGCTGCTTCCAGAACAAGTTTATATCGCTCCACTGTCGCATCACCCAAAACATCTGTCGGATTGTCCACAATTACTGTTGGGGGGAAAACTTTCTGAAGGTCTTTGATTTTCTTTCCTGCCTGCGCGAGTTTAAGGCCATAATAGGTGATTGCGTCCGCTGTCAGAATTCCATATCCACCACCGTTTGTGATGACGTGTACTCTTTCTCCTGCCGCGCGCACTTTAACTTTCTCAAATAGTTTGGCAAATTCAAATAATTCTTCCAGTTTGTGAGCAATTACAATGTTTGCCTGCTTGAACGCACCGTAATAGATTTCTGCACTGCCTGCCAGCGCACCTGTGTGGCTCTTGGCTGCCTTGCTTCCTGCTTCCGTAACTCCGCCTTTTACTATGATAATCGGTTTTTTGCATTTTTTGGCTGTTTCAAGGAATTTTCTTCCGTTGTGCGCGCCTTCGATATACATGCAGATGACTTTTGTATCCGGGTCTTTGGATAAATATTCCAACAGGTCGCTTTCGTCGACATTTGCGGCGTTGCCGTAGCTGATAAATTTGGCAAATCCATAGTTTTCATACGCGGCAAGGTCTAAAACAGCGCTTCCGGTGGCACCGCTTTGTGAAATAAAAGATATTACACCAGGTTTTGGTCTTTGCAATCTCTCTTTCGGCAGAAACAGCATATCCATGTGCGTGTGCGCATCAAAAATGCCAAGGCAGTTCGGCCCTATGCAGGTTATATTGTTGCCTTTTAGCTTGTCCTGCAGTTCTTTTTCCAATTTCATGTTGCCTATTTCCTTGAAGCCAGCTGAAATTATCACAACATGTTTGATTTCTTTTTTGCCGCACTGGTCAAGTATTGCTGGCACAGTTGCCGCGGGTGTTGCAATGACTGCAAGCTCGACTTTTGAGGGTATTTGAATGACGTTTGCATAGCATTTAAGCCCCAGTATTTCATCTGCGTTTGGATTGACCGGGTAAAGCCTGAAATCCCTGCCCATCAACTGCTTTAAAATTGTGTTTCCTACTTTTCCCGGCTCGCGTGAAGCGCCAATAATGGCTATACTTTTCGCATGAAAAAAAGGGTCAAGGTTCATAGCACTGTTACCTGCAGTCCTTTTATTTTTGAAAAGTCCTTGTCAAAAGTTATCAAATGGGCATTGTTTGCTTTGCAAATGCCGGCAATTAATATTTCAAATTCGTTGACAAGCGTTCCTTTTTTACAGAGTTCTTTATAGATTTCAGCTCCGCATTCTGCTGCTTTTGAAGTATGGTCCAGAATCTGCATGGTATCTAACATTTGCTTTATGATGTATTGTTCTTTGTCGCTTCTGACGCTTAAGAGTTCTTGCTTGCATACGCTTGTCATGATGAGCGGTGCATCCGTTATTTTGACCAGTTTATCTGCAAGCTCCGGATGCTTAAGGGCTTTGATTATTGCGCTTGTGTCAAGAACGTAGGTCATGCATTCGTTTCTCCATTCCTTTGTCAAGCTTTTTCCGCAGGTCCCAGAATCTCTTTTCGATATCCGATTCTTTGAGGATGCCGGCGATGTTCTTTATCGTGATTTTTTTGCGGCTTATCCTAAGGAATAGTTCGCTGAAGCTTTCATCTGGCTTTTTCAGATGTTTTATTGCATCATGCGCTTCTGTCGTTATGGTGATTGTTTTGGCCGTCATTAAACATATGTTTATGTTTAAACGTAATTAAAGTTTGCGCTTTACATTTCACGCAATAGCAATTCAAGAAGTTTATTCTACTTTTATACCCTCGAATTTTATCTTGTCGCCTTGCAGTTTTTGTAGTGTGCTTGCAACTAATCTTGGCCTTATTTCTTCTGCTGCAAAAAGCTCCGTGAGCTTTTTCTTTGCTTTTGCTGGCGCGTCCGAGATAAATCTGAGCTCGAGCAGTCCTCTTTTTCTGTGAAGATAAACTTGTGCTTCTTTGACTTCGGGAATTGATAGTGCGGAATTCCTGATTGCAACTAAATTCACACGTGTTCCCTTGATTTTTTCCTCTACCAGTCCTGTAAGCTTGTACTGTGCTTCCACTTCGCGTATCCTGTTGATGCCGTACAGGCGGGTGACATTCAGCTGGCAGTGCGGGCATTTTTCATTAACAACACCGTCGTATCTGTCTCCAATAAAGTATCCTTCAAGCAGCGTGCCTGCTCCATCAATGTTCCAGCTTGCCGCATAGCCGTTCGATGCAAAGTCCCAGTCGTCTATCACATCTTCTGTTGCGTGTTTTGCATTAACTGTTCTTATGATTGTGCTCAATGGTGCAACATGATGGTAGCCGCTGCCTGGGCTGCACTCCGGTAGCAGTGCTTCTTTCAGCTCGCTTGCTCCGTACAGGTCAAGGACCATTGCCTGCCTTACTCCTGTTTTGCGTGCGAGTTCTGCTATTTTCTCTCTTTCAGCATCTACCATTTTCTGCGCGCCATTGATGAAAAGCACCTGTTCCGGGAGCTTTATTTTCTTCTCGATTGCCATCGGTAGGAACCTGTTCCTTAGATAGTCGCTCATGCCGCAGATGATGTTTGGCTGTGCTTTTGCTGCCAGTGCGACAAGTCGCTCGGTTGGTACTGCTCCTCCCGCCGCTGTGCACAAATTCAAGTCAGCATTTATGTCAAGCGCATGGTGCACTGCATGCCAGCCGAGGTGTGGTGCGTAGGGAAATAAGTTCATTCCAATTTTTTTGTCGGCTGATATCTGCTCAAGTATTATGTCACCGATTATTTTTAGTATGCCTGTCAAATTGTCAAATTTTTGCGCTCCTGTTAGCAATACTGGTGTTGGGTTGCCGCTTTCTGTTCCGCCCGAAAAAATCAGCATTTTGGGCGAATAATAATTCTTCAGGACTTCCCTTTTGCGCGATGAGAACAGCAGATGTATTGCACTTGCATATTCTCCCTGGTTGTCAAGAAATGAAAAGTGATTTGAGAATATTTTGCTTAAATCCGGCTTTACTACGAAGTCCTGCGGGTTTTTCATGTATGTTGATTTTTTGATTAGTGGAAGCCCTTTTGCGTGCCAGTCCTCGATGTTTTTTATTGCAAGAGGGTCAACTCCGTACTGTTTGAAAAGTGCCGCATAGAATGGGACATATGGCAGCATGAATTTGCAGGTTGCCCTGAAGCGCGCGTTTTGAAGCCGTTCTATTTTTTCAAATGTGAAATTTTTCAGTTGTTTAAGTGTTAGATATTCGCGCAAGGCGTTTCACCTCGTTCATTACAGCTTTGGTTGTTTTCTTGAAGTTTTGTTTTGTTGGTTTTTCCTTAAAAATTATTGGTTTGCCTATGGTTATTACAATGTTGCGCTTGAAGTTTGGGAGTTTTTGGTATCTGTTCCAGAAATGCCAAGTGTTTAATGCAACCGGCACAACCGGCATCTTGCTGAGAAGCGCCAGTACGCCAAGTCCTGTATGAGTGACTTTTTGCACTTCTCCTGTATATGTGCGCTGTCCTTCTGGAAAAATTCCCATGCATTTGCCTTGCTTGAGGGCAGCCAGTCCTTTTTCCAAGCTGCCGTTTACCCTTATGGCGCCAAAGTGATTGAACAGCCAGTTCCAGAATGGCCCGGTAAATTTCTGGTTGGTTGCAAAAGTGCACAATTGCATATTCCTGTGCCACGCAACAAGAAAGATAAGGATTACGCCATCTATGTAGCTGGAATGGTTTGCTGCCATTATAAATGGTTTATCTGGCAGATTCCCAAGTCCATTGATTTTTCTGACAAAAAGTGATAAAACTGGCCAAAGCACCAGTTTACTGAGCGGATATACCATCATAACCTCTTTTGTGGCCTATATTCTGAAATCACTATATAAATTATTGTGAATAGGCAAAGTTTTTATAGCACGAAATTGGCGGCAAATCTATGAAATGGGTTGTGGCTTTTATAGTGCTTGTTGTTGCTTCTGTTGCCTGCGTGCAGATTGTTGATTACGCACAGAATGAAACTGTTTACAAGCCAGAAGTTGTGCAGAGTATTAAAGCGGACCTTCAAAAAAAGACAGAAATTCTGCCAACTCCCACCGAGGAAGCAATACAGAACGAAACAAATTTTTCAAACAGCATTACTGGCAGCGTGGTTGAGGAGGTTTTTGAGGATCTGACCATCGCGCAGGCCCATAAGATGATTCCTGAATTGGAAGCGGCTGTCAGGAATGCCTCCTGCTACAACCTGACGTGGAATGGCCTTTCAGAGCAGAAGCTGCCATTGGAAGTTAAGAAGGAGATGCGCTTTAATTATATGGGCGGCCGGTTGTTCAAGGGCTGGATTGTGTCGCGGCTTTCTTTGAAAAACGACCTTGTTGATGCGCAGACGGTTGAGGTGCTTGTTGAATGGATGCAGGTTACCTGCCTTGATACAGAAAACTTCACAATCGACTGGGATGCGAAACTTAAGCGTTTGTCCAATAACATTTAAAAATCAGGTTATATCAATTCTGCAAGTATGAAAAAGAAAGAGGTGTTTGCCTGGGGTATGTATGACCTGGCAAATACGATTTTTTCTGCCCTTTTCGTGACGTTTTTCTATCCATTCTATGTAAAGTCGTTTTTGGGCGGAAATGAGTTCCAGATAGGACTTGTGTTCGGCCTGAGCATGCTGGCTGTTGGTCTGGTAGTGCCTGTTATTGGCGCATGGAGTGATGTTATAGGCAGAAGAATGCCGTTTATCGTGTTTTTCACTATTGTCTGCTGTTTGCTTACCTGGTTTGTTGGCAAGGTTTCTCTTCAGTTGGCATTGATTGCCGGATTTTTTGCCAATTTTGCTTACCACGCGGCATTAACCACGTATAATGCGTTGCTTCCCAAGATTGCCTCTCGTCGTGAGTTTGGCAATGTGTCCGGGATTGGTGTCGGAATGGGTTATCTGGGCACGTTGGTATCTTTGGCTGTTGCCGCGCTTATGCTTGAGCGCCTTGGCTGGGAAACCGAGCAGGGTGCGCGTGCGATTTTCACTGCAACGGCTGTTATGTTCTTTGGCTTCTCGTTGTTTACGTTTTTGGGTATTGTCGAGAAAAAGTCGCGCTTGAACCACCGCACAACCTGGATGCACGTTCGTGACAGCTTGAGAAATGTTTTCCTTACTTTGAAAAACAGTGCCCGGCATCGTTTCTTTTTTCTTTTTATGTTGTCGATGTTTTGGTATACTAACGCCATCAACGCGGTTATTGTGTTTTTATTCCTTTTTGCAAGGCAGCAGATTCAGATGAATGTTCAGACTTTTTTTGTGGTGTACGCCATTCAGTCCTTGGGTGCGGTTGTGGGCAGTTTTCTTTCTGGCAGATGGGTTGACCGCTATGGGGCAAAGAGGGTTCTTGTGTGGGCGGGTTTTGCCTGGCTTCTTGTAATCACGCTGTTATATTTTGTCACAAATGTGACAATGTTTATCATTGCCGGCGTTCTTGGCGGTGCTGCTTTGGGCACTGTCTGGACAGCGCAAAGACCGAAATTGCTTGAAATGGTTGCTCACAAGGATATCGGGCAGTTCTTTGGCTTTTTGGAGCTTACCAACAAGTTTTCAGGCGTTTTGGGTCCAATTATATTTGGCGCATTGGCAAAGTTTGTCAGTTATCAGGCAGCTTTGATTTCTGTTGCCATATTTTTTATACTTGGCTTGTTCTGTCTCAGACCGGTACCGAGGGATAAGCTATGATTATTACTGTTGATGAGTCGTTGAAAAAGCTGAATATTCCTGTTGCAAAGCATCACGTTGCTTCTTCATTGCAGGAAGTTGAAAGGCATGCGAAAAAGTTTGGCTTTCCGGTTGTGCTGAAACTTGTGTCGCCTAAAATAATCCACAAGACAGAAGCTGGTGGAGTTAAAATCGTGCATGATATTGCCGAGTTGCGCTCGACTGCTTCAAGATTCCTGGAGCAGGGCAGCGTGCTTGTTCAGGAGCACTGCTATGGCATTGAAATGTTTCTTGGAATTAAAAATGATACAACTTTTGGCCACGTTTTGCTTGCTGGCATTGGAGGAATTTTTGTTGAGGTGTACAGGGACATTGCTTTCCGGGTATGCCCTATAACGCAGCGTGATGCCAAGTGTATGCTGGAGGAACTGAAGGGCAAGGCATTGCTTCGCGGTGTGCGCGGCCAGAAGCCGGTAAGTGAAAAGGCATTAATTGATGCAATGGTGCAGTTGTCAAAGCTTCCTGAAAGAATAAGGAATTTGGAGGAACTTGATGTTAATCCGTTCTTCATTAATGATAAAGAGGGAAAGGCAGCAGATGCTCGGTTAGTCCTGAGTGATTAATATCTTTATTGCCTTGCTTTTGTCTAATGAATCAAAGTTGTAGCAGTCTATATACTGGTATGTTCTTCCTGTGTTGAGGAACAGGTATAGTTCATTCCAGACCGGTGGTTCAAATGGAACTGGCTGCTTTACTTCTCTTGGCACTGGCTTGTAATAGGGGTTTTGGCTGATTTTTAGGGTTGCCGTCTTGCTTCCTCTGCCTACTTCGAGGATGTTGCCCGGTATTCCGAAGTCAGATGGCTGGCCTGCAACATCCCAGAAGACGTTGGCATTTGACGCAGCCTTGTTTTCTGCGTTGTATAAGCAGGCGGATGCCTGTGGCAGTTCGTATTGTCTTGGTATGAAAGTGTTGGTAACTGTTACTGTGTAAATTGGATATGATACTGGGTAGCTTGGCTGGCCTTCTTCAATCACTGTTTGCAGTTCGCTGAGTTTTATTGAAGGCACTGAACTGCTGGTTACCGTCCATCCGATTTGTGATGCGCTCAGAGTCACAATTGTGGCAATGACTACCATGCACGCGGTTGCGAGTTTCCAGCCGCCCCAGGGCTTTTCTTTTTTCTCTCGGTGTATGAGCCATCCTACGAATATCATGAGCAGTGATGATAGGACCAGCAGGAGCACAATCGCGTTTCTGCCGAGCTGGTATGCGTCAATCCAATACATGACTGCCATTGCGTATGTGAAAACGCTTAGTATGAATACAAGCCGTGAGAATTTTTTGCTGCGCAAATATACTATCAGCATTATTATTAGCAGTGGCACTAAAAGAATCCAGAATACAACTGGCGTCCAGGTTGACGGCATTATAAATCACGCTCCCTTAGGAAATTTGCCATGAAATAGAAGAATAGTGTCAGAAGCATCAGCGATACAATTTTCAAGCTGCGGGCGAGTTGGAAAAGGTAATCCCAGGTGAAGTAAAGCACTGCCGCAATCATAAATATGATTCCTACTGTGTAAAAAAGGTATTCTGTTTTCATTGGCATTTGTTTCAGGAATTCAGTATTTAAACTTTTGTACTGCAGTAGCCGGCTGGTACTGTGTGGTTGCCACATATGCATTTTTCTTCGTTGCAGATGCAGGGAGCGTTTTCAACGTAGCAGTCAAATGTCGCTGTGCCGGTTGACGCAGAGTTTCCGCTGAACATGGTTACGCCGACGAGAATGCCAAGGCACAGCGCTGCAAGCAGAATCTGCCACTTCATTTAATCAACTCCAGTAGCTGTTCTTCATTTCGCAATCCGTATTTAATGGTATCGTTGATTTTAAATGCGGGTACGCCTCTGACGTAATGGGGTTTTGCAGCTTCCCTGCAGAAGTCAACGTCGTATTCTTCAAATGTTACATCCTGCTCTGCCGCCACTTTTTCAATTACTGGTTTTTGAACCCAGCAGGCAAGGCAAAAAGGTGAGGAAAAATATTTTATTGTTTCACCGCCTGCACCGTAAGTTTTCTTTGGGCAGTTGTTTGAAAGCAGCAATGGGCCGAAATTGATGAGAAGTATTACCGCTGCCAATATTCCGAATGCTATCCACGCCCGCATGGATTTGGGAATATGGGTATAATTAGATAAATGTTGCGAATTGCAAGAAAGTTATTGTATTTCTCGTAGAAGTTCGTCTGCCGCTTGCGTTGCGTCGATAGAAACAGATGCCTTTCCGCAGTATGGGCACAGGTTGGGCTCATAGTTCCGCGTGAATTTCCAGTTGCACGCACCGCATCGGTATTTTGCTTTCATACCCCTCACCAATTTTTGATAAGTGAATGCCAGCATTGCAAGTATTTAAACTTTATTGAAAAAAAGAAAAGAATTATTCTTCCGCTGTTGGCGCGGTGATTTCAGCTTCTGCTGAAGCTGCTTTTGGGAGCGTTTCACCTGATGTTAGATTCTTGTATGCAAAGCTCGCGCCGGTTTGTGTGAAGAAGTCCTGAAGAAGTCCTATGTTCCTGAATACGAATGAGCCGTCCTTTTCTATTGTGCCGACTTGCGTCCACGCCTGCGGCAGGTTCGGGTATGCTGTTGCGTCTTTTGAAAGCACGACTGTTGGAACAAGTTCTATGGAGTATTTTTTAACGTACGTCTTGCCTGATGTGCTTGCAACATCAATAATAGTTGACTTTCTGAATGCCATGTTGAAGCTTTGCGCGAAAAGGTCTTGAAGCGCGCTTGCGTTGAAACAGTCAGCGCATGACCTGTCTGTGATTAATGTTATGTCTACAAGGCCTTCCACTTTGCCTGCGCTGACGTTGATGTATGGCGGACTGATAAAGCGAAGCACGAGTTTTCCATCGCTTTCCTCTGTGCCTACTTGGTTCCAGACCTGTTTTACAATGTCGTATTCAAGCGCTTCCTTGTTGAAGATGAGCGTTGGTATTTTTTCTATCTTGTATTGTGAGATGAGCTGTTTGCCTTCTGCGCTTTTGGCATCTATTTTGGTTTCGCTTGTCAGCACTATTCCTGACTGCTTGAGTTGTGATACAACCTGGTCCATGCTGAAGCAGTTAGCGCAGGTTTTGTCTTCGATGATTACAACAGTTACATGCCCTTTCACAGCGCTGGTTGCAACGTCATAATAAGGTGGCGGTGACTGGTCAAATACAAGTGCGCCTTCTTTTGCTGCAAAGTTTTGTATTGTCAAATTTGCTGTGTTGCCTGTTATTACGACTGCCGGCAGTCGTGTAATGCCGTATTTTGACGCTTCTGTTTTTGCTTCTTCAAGGCCAAGTTCTTTGACTGAGGTTACGTTCAGGTTTTTCTGTTGTTGCAGGAAGTTGAGTGCTGCGCTTATGTTGAAGCAGCCGTCGCAGCCCTGTAAAATAGTTACGGTAACTTCTCTTGGAGGGATAGGTTTTGGCGCTTCTTTTGGTCCCGGAACTGAAAGTGTGAAGTAGAGACCTATGCTTACTACGATGACAAGCGCGATAATCAGGTACGTGTTTATATTGTTAAGGTCTTTTTTCATTTCCATCCCCCTCTGTTCTGGTCGGAGAACCACTGGTATTTATGCTTTTTGTGGTAAAGAAAAAACAAAATAAGTTAACAGCCGCCGACCATTTCTGGCAGGTTTTGCAGGTTGCTTGGCAGTTGTGGACTGCCGCCTGAACCGCTTGCGGTTGGGGCGCTTGTGCTTATTTGCCCGCTTGCCAGCTTTTCTTTCAGCGAGAACAGCTGGAATGCCTGTACGCCTGCGATTAATACAAGTGCGCCAAGCACGATTGCAATGACAACGTTTTTGTTCATTTTTTGACCTCCGTTAAATTAACATCCGCCTACCATCGATGGCACGTCTGCCAGTACGCTTGCGTCCCCACCTGCTATCTGGGTGCCGAGTTGTATCATGTTCTTTGGGAACCAGAGTGCTTTCCAGCGAAGTGCTTCCTGCAGGATTTCCGCATCTGTCATGTCTGTGTTTGCCATCAGATATAATGTTAGCGCATGGATTGCAGGGTTGTGGGAGCAGCCACACCTGCTGTTTCCGTTTGCATCTATGCTTACAGGTCCAACACCGCAGCAGTATTCGCAGCTGATGCCAACCGGTTTGGTTGCCAGATTTAGGTATCTTTTCCAAACCTCTGGCTTGTTCTTCTGAACGTCCTGTTTTATTGCAGGATAAAGCTTGCGGTGTAGGAAGTTGAGTGCTGTTACAGGGTCGTCGTATGATATGCCAAGCTCAGCGCCATAGGGTGGCGTCCCTTTTGGAATCATGGTGTCAATGACTCCTTGCGCGTCTTTGCCTTCAAGTTCAAAGGTTGCGGCAATTGCCTGTGCCGTGCTGGTAATGCTGTTGATGTCCACATCACCAAGGTCGCCGCGCGAGAAAGTTTTGACCGATGTTGAAAGGGTGCCGAAAACCGGTGTTCCCATAATGTTTCCCAATTGGAACAACTGTATCTGGTTGAAAAGGATTAGCACTGCTGCTATTGCGATAAGCCAGATAGTTGTGCTGCTTACTTCCTCTTCTTTTTTGTGATGTTGTTCCGTCATAGTGCACCTTCCAGCTTTACAATACTTGCAAAGCTTCGAGTATAAAAGCTTTACGAACTTTTGTTCGTGTTGTCTGCCGTCATTCCCCCTTCCGGCTCAAATACCAGCTTGATGACTTGCTTTCTGGCATCTGCAACTGCGAATGGCACGTAGTCCCTGAAGTCCGTCCGCGGCTGTTCGTTTACGTACATCTTCCACTTTCCAGGCCTGCCGTCTGGACAGAGGTCGCCGTTTTGCTTGTCAAGTATTTTTTCAGCGCTGAATGGAACTCCAATAAGGTCAAAGAACCTTCCAAGTGCAATATCTTCTTTCTTCCGGATGAGGCCTTCGATGTGAAGTATATTGTCATAATGGTGGTGCAGCAGATGCTCACCGCAGAATTTTCCTCCGTGCACAATGCCTGGTGTTTCTACATTGCATGGCAATTCTACTTTTTCGCCGCAAATGTTTATGTCAATGTATGCGTGCCAGTGGACTTCCCTGTCTGTATATGTTTCTGGCTTGTGCGTGTAGAGCCACCAGATGCCTGCTGCGAATGCAACAATCACGAGAAGAGCAACAATAATCCAGAAGTTTTGCTTTTTGCGGGCTTTTTCCTGCTGGAATGCTTCTTTATGCTCGCGCGCCAGTTCACGTTCCCTTTTTGCCTGCTCTCTTCGCTCGTGTGAACTGAGCGCATCAATTACCCCCTTGGATGCCTCGTCCATATTGTTCTCGCTTGTACACAGGTATTTATTCTTTATGGCGCAATGCTCTCCATATCGCAATAAGCAGGATTATCACAAGTGCAATGCCTATGATGTTTGCTGTTGTTGATGTGAAGAATGCTGACTTAACCAGCGCTTCATTCATGTCTGTGAAAAAGGTCATGCTCCATGGCACATATTTTGGTATTTCTGTCATGAATATCCTGGTGCCTTTGTAATACATCATTATTATTCCAATCACGATTAGCATTATTCCTCCAATTATTCCGTACAGGTGGGTGTAAATTTTTTTGCCAAAAATGGTAAACTCAACATGTTTGCTTGTGAGCCATTTGCTGAAGTCGTATTTGTCTGAGAAGTATGATACTATAAGGAGCGGAAACGTTACGCCGAGCGCATAAACGGCAAAAAGTAAGACAGATTTTGCAATGCTGCCTGCTGTTGCTGAAAGGATTATTATTCCTGCCAGGATTGGGCCTACACACGGTGTCCAGCCGACTGCAAAAAAGAATCCGAGGAAAAAAACACCCCAACCGTTTTGTGGCTGGTGCCTGATTTTGAAATCGACAAATGCAAAGCCCTTGTTTAAAACAAGCATTATTCCAAAGATTATCAAAAGCATTCCTGAAAGTATTGCAAAGAATTCCTTGTAAAGGTTGAAGTAGTTGCCAACGATTCCAGCGATAATGCCGAAGATTATGAAGGCGGTAATCATTCCCAGCGAAAACGCTGCTGTCATGAACATCGCGCGTTTTCTTTCTTTGAAAACATAAGCGAAGAATGTCGGGATGACTACAAATCCGCAGGGCGAGGTGAATGTCAGTAGTCCTCCGATAAACGCGATTAGGAACGTGACCGCCAATCCTATGTTTTTCTCGTATTCAAGCACTTTTTGCGCGCCAGGTGGAAATTCAAGCGCGGTGACAGCAGCGCTGGCAATCAGCATAATCAAAAAAAACATTATTTTCATTTCACGAACTCCTCGTATTCGGCTTGCGTGCATAAATGGTTCTTCTCATCAGGCATGCAGCCGTAACAAATTTTGCCTGTCGGCTTGCCCTCGTGCAGCTCTGGCATTTTCATCCAAGCTCCTTTTTGTGAGGCGCAGTATTCTTTGTACGCCTGTTCATCAGGCGTGAGCTGCTCGGCGCACGCGATAAGGAGAAAAAATGACGCAATCGCTAAATATTTTATCATTTTGTGAAAACCGCCGCCGTCAGTGCGCGCGCTAAATCTCTGTCTTTTGTTCCGTTCAGCTGAACGTAAAAACCGGTAAGGGTGGTATAGATAAGATTGCCGACAGGAATTCTGCGGAAAATAATGCCCGGTGAAATGCCTTTGACCGGATCATCGTAAGTGATAAGTCCTTGTTGTATTTTGCCCGGCTTTCCCATATGCTCTAGAAGGCGCCTTGCTGATTTTTCACTTTCATCCGGAGTTAGCAATGCTGATACCTCATAACTTCTGTTGGGGTATTTGTATGCCGGCGGGTCAGCTGGCTTGGTTACGCGTGCCAAATAACGGTTGCCAGTAAGCTGTGTGAATTCAAAAACCGCTCCGTTGTAAAAACGGATGCCAGGGGCGGATTTCAAGTGGTCTGCTGGCTTGCTGCTTAGTTTCAATTCTGAGAGGATTGTGTTTTTTTCGCGTCCTGGCTCTTTGCTTAAGGCGGAGCAATGAATCCACACTGGCTCTTTGCCGCAAGTGCATTCTGCTTTTGTCATTCCTCCAACATAAAAACCGTCAAGGTTGTGCAATACAGAAAATGGCGTGTTGGAGAGTTTTTGGGCGGCGTCTGAGACGTCTGAGACGGTTACTATGGCTGGTGGTTTTATAAGTTGGAAAGGCATCGCGAGCTGTGTTGACAGCAACGGGCTTAAGTTGATGCGCACTCCGTCTTGTGATTCACTAACTTCTGACTCGGCAAAAGATGGTTTTTCTACAACCGCTCTCTTGGATTTCTCAAAAAATTTGTCAATTAAATTTTCAATTGCCATATTATGCCGCTTTCCTCGCATCAGCTTTTCTTTCGGCATATTTTTGGATTACAATTACGTCGCAGCAGCTGCCTTTGTATCCTATTTCCTTTTTTATTTCGTTTATCATGAGTAAATCTGAGCTTGAAATTTTCTGCCCTGACTTGTAATCAGCATATATTGCCTGCGCTGTTTGCGCGAAGTTTTGCATTTCTGCCAGGCCTGCCTGTGGCGTGGTTACTCTGATTTCCGGAATTGAAAATTCAGAAGTGGTGTTTAATGACAAAACGGAGTCGATAACCGAGGGGGTTGATTGCTGGCTTTGAGGTTTTTCAGAAGAATAAACTTTTTCTTTTGCGTCATTTCGTGTATAAGAAATCTGCTGGGGAGCCGTTTCAATTGCCTGCAATTTTGTCTCAAGGTGAGATGGTGTTCGCTGTTTCCCTGCTGACTTCGGCACATATGCGTCTTTTGGCTGAACTGGCTGCGCATATGCTGGCGCTGGTGTTGCTGCCGGCTCAATAACTTGTGTTTTGACATATGTTATGGTAGAAGCGTGGGAATACCCAGGATGATAGCTTTTTTCGTCAGTGTTTTGGTAGCTGGCAGGGGTTTCCGGTAATTTTTCCTTGCGGTCTTCTTTTTCAGCTTTTATCTTCTTCTCTAAATCTTCTTTTACCTCGCTTAATCTTTTTTCCTGCGTAATTGGAATTTCGTCATTTTTTTCAGCGTTTTTAAAACTCACAATTTTATCAATGGGCTTTTCAGCTGGTTTCTCAGCCGGTTTTTCAATTGATTTTTCAGCCAGCTTTTTGGCTTGAGTGGGCTTTTCTTTTGCCCTTTTCTCTGGCGCTTTCCTTTTTTCTTTTGTTTTCATGTTGAACGGTATAAGCAGTTGTTATTCCCAAATCCTTTGATGAAGTTGAAAGTTTTTATTGCCAGGCCTGTCGGAGTGAATGAGTTTCGGCTGTGTGCGGCTTCTGACTCGTAATGTCGCGATATTTGGCGTGTAATGCGCCGCTCTTCAGCGTCGGTTTCATCAGATATTTTGCTTGTAAGCAGGGCCAGCCGCGTGTAAGCGTGGCTGATGTTTCGCCTGAGCTGCTTGTAGTTATGATTTGTAAGAGAGAGTGCCGCTTTCCTGAGTCCTCTGCGCAGAGGCGTTGATAGTTTGCTGGAAAAGCTGTCTCCGGCGCGGACGTATTCCTCCGTGGCGAGTTCTGAAATCATCTGCTGGAGTCCTGCCGCTTTCCCAGCGTGCAAGATTTCTGAATAAAATTCTGGAGTCACGGTTGTTATCTTTTCACCCAAGGTTGGCCTTCCATTCTCAAATAAGTAATTATCGCGCAACGCAACGGCGGCTTCTTTAGCCGCGTTTCTCCTCAACACTCTCCTTCCGGCTCCAAGCGCGAGAATTCCAATTGTTGACCAGAATACAGCGTCTGCTGTTAGGCTAAACAAATATTCTCCGCTTGTTTGTGGATTGCAGCATGAGGGCTGGTTCTGCAAGGCTGCGTATCCAAAAATTGGGAGAATTTTTGCTGCGGTGGCAGCGTATGCAGCCCAGTGGCAGGGCATAAAGCACAGAACTCCGCTGAACGCGCTGGCTGCCGAACCTTCTCCTCGCAGTCCAAGCAGCGTTGATACTATATACCCGCGCTGAACTGTGGCTTCAAGCGTTTGTTTTAAAGCCAGTATTTTTTGCGCCTGTCCAGCTGGCTCTTGCTCGGACAGCAATATGCTGATATTTTTGCCGCTGCCTCTTGAGCTTGCAAAACCCAGGTATGGAATCTCTATCAAGTACTGTGATACTTCCTTTCGTTGGGGCAAATACGCCAATTGGTTTAGTTTTGCCTCTAATTGTTTGGTCTTAATTTCAACAGGATGTATTTCTGATTGCGTGCTTATTTCAGTCAATTATACCACCATTTTATTTTCTTATCAGCATCAGTATTGTTATCAGTATGAACGCGACAAGTGCCATCAGCGGTATGGTGATGAATCCATACGTGAAGTTTGCTGACACGCAGCTGACTCCTGTGGCTGAACAGGCGTCTGAGAATCCTGGCACTGCCTTGGCGTAAACTTGCAATCCGTAATGGTACGCCGCTATTGGAATTCCTATAATTGTGAGCGGCAGAGCGTACGGGCGCGCGTTCAGGTTTCTTATGAGCGCAATCAATAATATTATTGCCATTGGGTACATGAATATTCTTTGAAACCAGCATAGCTTGCAGGGCTCATAGCCCGCTATTTCCGAGAAGAACAGGCTGCCGAGCGTCGCGATAAGAGCGACAATGAAGGAAAATGTGGTTGCTCTTTGAGCGAAGAAATTCTTTATTTTTTGTACGGCTTTTGTTTTCCTGAAAGGGAAGGACAAGACAAAAAATAAAATTCCGGCTATTCCAACTATGGTTAGGATGGCTAACGCGTGCTTGACTGTTGGAACTATCATTTTTTCTCCGGCAGAGCGCAGCCCGTTTTTTCCGCTAGAACGTGCAGCGGTTGTACGTTTATTATTCTGCTGCCGTCAGCGAACTCCCAAGTAGGGTAGCGTGAAATGTTTTTGTCAATGCAGATTTGGGTCTGTCCTGCCTTGTTTGGAAGTGAGCATTCCACATATGGAAGCTTGTCAGCTGAGTCCAAAAAGAGTTCTTTTTGGTTTGCACAGTGCGGGCACCAGTATGCGCCGTAAAATGTTGCTCCCTTGTCGCCAAGGCATTGCGCGAACTCATCATATTTTCCACTGCCGCACGCGGCGAGCAGCAATAAAGCCAGAACAAAGAGTGCTTTTTTCATTTTCTGTACCCCAATATCACGAGCAAAAGACCTGCCATAGCGACTCCATAGCCCAAGTATAGGTGCACATCGTGGCTGCCGTGCTCGTGCTCCTCTGGCGTGGCGTCAGCGTGTTCGTGCACAATCAGACCAAGAACTGTGTTGTGGGCTTCGTGAGGCAAAACTGAGAAGACAAGTCCTCCGGCGAGCAGTATTAGTCCAATAATGAATGTTGTCTTATTCATTGTTTCCATTCTCCACATTAACGTCAAAATCAATTATGTGATTGCCCTGCACAGTTATAAAGTCTATCCATATACGGTAGTCGCCTGGTTTTTCAAACGTTTGGGTTGCCATAAGAGTGCTTGGCGCCGTTTCTTTTGGATGCGCGTGGTAAAACTCTGAAAGGTCTTTGCTCACGATAATAACATGCATTGGCGCGCCGTGGTGCTCTATTAGCGGCGCCGGCTTTGTGTCTCGCATCACTGTGAAAACAAGCGTTGCTGGTTCGCCCGCCTTAATCTCCGAATGCTCAAAGTTCACGGTGAAGTCGTGCGCGCTGATGGTCTTGTTTCCGCCCGCATGTAGGCGCATTACTGCGTCGTGATTGTCCATTGTGTGCATTGCGTCTTGCTGTGTCTGCGCTGTGCATCCCATCAACAGCAAAAATAGCGGCAATAGCTTTTTCATGAAAGCGTTACAGCAAACGTAAAGTATTTAAAGATTGTGAAACTAACATAGGGCATGAAAGAAAAAGTCGCTGATTTTGATTCTTTGTTGAGCCCATTAGAAGGCGATGTTCTTAGAATATTGTGGCCTGACAAGCAGATGCGGGTCAGGGAGATTCACGAAAAGCTCAAGTCAAAAGTTGCGCTAAGTTCTGTTGCGGTCATCTGTGACCGCCTGCATGACAAGGGCATTGTTGCACGAAAGATTGAGACCGCACGCGGCGGTGTCAGATATGTGTACTATCCAACGAAAGATAAAAGCGCATTTGAAAAAACTGTTGTCGAGCAGATAGTGAATAAATTAATTGAAACGTTTGGCCCTACTGCAGTTTCATATTTCAATGAAAGGTTCAGAAAGAGGTAAACGTGATAATTGAAAGCGCAATTGCATTTGCCACCGACCCTGCGAAGATGCTGATAGTTGTCATTTTAGTTCTTGTCAGCATTGCCGCGTTGTTGGCGTGGAAGAAGTACAGCAGGCCGGCGTTTTTGTACGCGCATTTATTTTTTGTTGTTGCGCCACTGTTTTATTTCGCTTTATCCATCAATTGCAGTATGAGCCTTATGCAGGATATGCTGTCGTGGTGCACCGGTCTGTTCGCAAAATTCATCCTTTATATTATGCCGCCGTTGATGATGATGACATTTATCGCGGGATACGCTTTGCTTCCGTACGCGTATAAGAGAATTGCGAAGCCGCTGTCTTTAAGCTCGTTTAGAAAGTTGTGCGAGAATACTGGAATCAAGGCAGAACTTTATGTGCTTGACAAGGCGAAGCCTGTCGCGTTCACGCTCAAGAATAAGATTTTTGTTTCGGTTGGAATGTGTGAGTTGCTGTCAAAAAAGGAGATTGAAGCTGTTCTCTTGCACGAGCTGTATCACGTGCGCTCGAGCGCGTCGTGGGGCAAGTTTAGCGGCAATTTCGTGCGCTTGTTTTCACCGATTGCGTGGTTTTCATCGCATTCCGTTGAGAGTGAGGAAATAGCCGCTGACGCGTTCACCGTAAAAATCCAGAAAACTGCAAAATTCATCGTATCTTCAAAAAAGAAGGTAAGCTCGTTCTAAAATGAACAGTTATTTGATAATGTTCGTTTTATTGTTCGTAATTTTACTGGCCGCCACTTCGTACGTCTGGAAGCGCCGCAAGCATATTGATGAAATGCACGGAATGATGGTCGGCATGACCTTTGGAATGATGTCTGGTTTGATGACTGCCACGTTGTTTCTGATTCCAACAGGCAATTTCTTGTACGGGTGCATTATTGGCAGCATTGTTGGGCTCGCTTTTGGAATGCCATTGGGAAGGTTGGGCGGCCATTTGGGCGTTATGGAGGGCGTGATGGCCGGCCCGATGGGTGGTTTTATGGGCGCGATGCTCGGCCAGATGATTCGGCCGTTTAGTATTGAGATTTTTATGCCTTTTTTTACGTTTATTTTCCTGCTTACAATGCTTGGTTTTTCATACGCCGTGCATTGTGGTGTTAGTTGCTGCAGTGGAGGAAAGAAAGAGCCTTCGAAATTGTCAAATGGCTTCATTACTTGGTGGACAATGGCGTGCATCGTGCTTTTGGGAGCCAGCATTATTTTGCCTTTTCCTGTTGCCGAAGCGGTGCCGTCTTCAAGCATGGCGAATCTTCCTGCGTATTTGCAGCAGATAACAAAGGAAACGCGTGCTGAGGCAGTGCAAAAAGACGGCTATCAGGAAGTTGCCATGAATATTGTGAATTCTTTGTATGAGCCAAATGTGTTGGTTGTGAAAAAGGGTGTTCCATTGAGAATTAACGTGCATTCTACTGATACAGCCGGCTGCGGAGCAGAGATTGTGTTCCCTGATTTTAACTTGAGGAGAATTATTCCTGCAGGTAGTGATGGAGTTATTGAATTGATGCCAGACAAGGCGGGCACTTTCAAGTTCCACTGCTCTATGGACATGGCGCGCGGCAAACTGATTGTACAGTAAATGTTTAAATACTGACCGTTTTCTTTCAAAGCTATGGACGAGGAATTAAAGAGAAGTATTCGTAAGTTTGCTCTGGACAACGCCCGAAAGTACAACGGTGTGCCGAATATGGGCTCCGTGATAGGCAAAATTCTTGGAGAGCGTCCGGAGCTTAAAGCGGATTTGAAAAAGCTGACTCCTGAAATAAAGAAAATCTGTGATGAAGTCCGTTTGATGACTGTTGAGGAGCAGGTCGCTGAACTGCAGAAGACCGCTCCTGAGTTGTTGATAGAAAAGCGCGGTCCTGAAGAAAAAAAGCTCAAGCCATTGCAGGGTATGGAAAAAGGCAAGGTTGTTATGCGCCTTGCACCAAGCCCGTCTGGTCCAATGCACATCGGGCACGCGATTGTTTTCTCTTTGAGCCATTTGTATTGCAAGGAATTTGACGGCAAGCTTATTTTGCGCATTGAGGATACAAATCCTGAGAACATTTACGAGCCGGCTTACAAAATGGATGAAGAGGATGCACAGTGGTTTACAGAGAATGGAATCAGCAAGATTGTTCTGCAGAGCGACCGGCTGGAAACATATTATGATTACGCTGAAAAACTAATCAGCAAAGGAAAAGCATATGTCTGCACTTGCTCCGGCGACGTGTTCAGGAATTTTTCATTGAAAAGGCAGGCATGTCCATGCCGCGACCTGCCAGTTAGGGAACAGTTGTCGCGCTGGGACAGGATGTTTGTTGAGTATGAGCCCGGGCAGGCTGTTGTCAGGATAAAAACTGACATCAATGACCCTAATCCCGCTATGCGCGACTGGCCCGCGTTGAGAATCAACCACAACGTGCATCCAAGAACAAAGGACAAATACAAGGTCTGGCCGTTGATGAATTTCGCGGTGGCGATAGACGACCACGAGCTTGGCGTTACGCACACCATTCGCGGCAAGGACCACGTCGACAACGCGAAAAGGCAGCAGCATATTTATGATTTTTTCAGTTGGAAGGCGCCTGTTCACGCTTACATCGGCAAGATTAATTTTGAAGGGCTTGAAATCAGCAAGACAAAAGTTAAGAAGCTTATCGAGCTTGGCAAATATTCTGATTGGGATGACATCCGCCTGCCGTTTCTTGCTGCGATGAGAAGGCGTGGTTTCCAGCCAGGCGCTTTCCAGGCGTTCGCGAAGGATATGGGTGTCGGCTTGAACGACAAGGTTGTTCCTGCTGAGGATTTTTTCAAGAGTTTGGAAGCGCACAACAGGGATATCATCGACCCGATTGCCAACCGTTACTTTTTCGTCTGGGATCCTGTTAAAATCACCGTAAAAAACGCGCCAGGGCAGACCGTGCAGATTCCATTGCATCCGGATGATGCAGGCAGGGGTGTACGCACGTTCAAAACATCATCTGATTTCTATATCACTGCTGAAGATGCTGCTATGTTCAAGGCAAAGAAGCTTTACCGGCTGAAGGATTGTCTTAACTTCAAAAAAGAAGGCAAAGTATACTCATTTGACAGCATCGAATATGATGTTTATCATAAAAACGGCGAGGCAACAGTGCATTGGCTTCCTGTTGAGGGCAATGTTGATGTTGAAGTATTGATGCCTGATGGCAAGTTCAAAAAAGGGTTGGGCGAGCCTGCATTGAAAGACCTTATAGTCGGCACCATAGTACAATTCGAGCGTTTTGGATTCTGCAGATTAGATAACAAACAGAAGAACAAGATTACGTTCTGGTTTGCTCACAGATGACAATGCTTCCAGGTGCTGGTTATGGGGGTTATTACAAGCTCAGTGAAATAATTGAGAAGAAAGTTTTTGCTGCCAAGAAAGTGTTGTTTGAGTTCAGGGATGGCTGGGTTTTTGTTGATGGAAAAATTATTCAGGGATTGAGGATTATTGACACAAATGCATACATCAAGGCAATTCATTATACTTCCTGGGAAAATGCAACGCAAATCCGTTCACTTGGCAGCATCAAGTCATCGCTTGATGACCCTTTTGTATATTTGGCGCCGAGAGGTGTTATGCAGGGTTGGCCTGAAAATGAGATTTGCAAGGAACTCGGTGCGAAGTCAGCAAATACAGAGATTTGGCTGGAAATAGTTGTTCCAGTGGGAATTGTTTGGCTGAAGGCATCGAGAAGGGTTGTTCATTTTGCTGTTCAAGGGGACCTTTTGAAAAAGCATATTGTTAAAATGGATATTCAGCGCCGCAGTGCATTATAGATTTTTTGCGTTTGGGCGACTGGCGTGTATTTTTTCAGGCGGTCTGTTTCTATTTCTGCCTCTTTGATGACATTGAGTGCAAAGTCCTGTTTTTTGACATCTGGATTGAAAAGGTATGCAAAAGTTATGACTTCGTCCAGTAGTTTTTTGCGTTCTTCAGGGAGTTTTATGCGGTATTCGCACAGTGCGTTTACCTGTTCATGAAGGTAAGTAAAGCGTGACTCGTATGGGTTTGGCATGCTGTGTTCTGATTTTGGAAGCGGGGAGTCCTTGATTACATTGAGCAATTCTGCAAGAATCACTGAATGGGCAAATGGGGACGATGTATCATTGATGGAACCATTCTTTTCTACGTCGTGCAAAAAAATGTCTGAATCTGCTATTTTTTGCTCAAGGCATTGCCATGCACGCGGCAGTGCATTATTGACTGCATGATAGATGTAAGCTGGAACATAGATAAGTTTTCTTGCTTGCAAGTAATTCAGAACTTCATTGCCATATGCGTGCCCTTCCACTCTGCCTTCTCGCTTGCGTGGCTTTCCGGTAAACAGTTCCGCTTTGGTTTTTCCATTGATTATCTTTAGCCCTTGCCATATGCCTTCAACAGAATCTGCACGCATATCTTCGAAACCCGGCACAGGTATGCGGTAAGTTTTGTCATACGCGAATGGGCTGAACAGTTTGTAGGGATATTTTCCTTTGCTTGAGACATCAATACCTTCTTCAGGACTCCAGCGGAACTCCCCCATATTAACAGTAATGCCTTTCATGCTTAATAATGTTCCCCTATAGGTGTTTAAGAAGAGGTCTTTATAAAAGTTTCGTAATGTAATCACTGTATAGGAGTTATTTTAGTGCGTCTATCTTGCACCGGATATTCTCCATCCTGCGTGCAATTCCCAGAAGCCGTTCTTTTGGAGCGTTGGATTTTTTTGCCTCGTGATAGAGTTTTACAAGTTTCTTGAGCCCGTCTCTAAGAATCTCTATTCGTTCGCGCTTTGATTCAAACTTGCTTTTTATCTTGTTTTCAAGTTCCTCTATTCTTTTTTTGCGTGCTTCCTGCGACTGCAAATATTTGCCGAGCTTTTTTTCAAGCCGTGTTATTTTGTGCGCCAGCTCTGTGTGCACCGCTTCTTCTCCTTTCTGGTGTCCCAGTATTTGTTTTTCCTTGGTTATTGCCTCGGATATGTGCCCTTCAAGCTCTTCAATGTGGGAATGTAAGTCTTTGGTGCTGATTTTTTTAAGTTGTTTTAGGGCGAGGTTTACTTTTTTGCGCGCAAGTTCGCGTTCATCCACTTTATGCATTGCGCGTGCGAGATAGTATAGAAACAGTGTGCTTTTGCCGCGGTCAATCAATTGGTCGCCTGTGTCTAAAGGCAAACTCATAGTCCGAATGTTCTCCTTCTGGGCATTGGAGGCAGTGGCAGTCCTGGTGGAACTCCGGGCGGTATTGGTCCTGATGGGGGTCTTGGCGGCGCCATTATTGGTTTTGGCTCTTCCATTCCCATTTGGGGCGGCATTGGCGGTATTTCAGGCGTTGCTTCTATTCCTGGAGGCGCTTCCGCTTTTGCTTCCTTCATTTCTTTTACCATGTCCGCGAGCGCCAGTATGCCTGAGGCAATTTCAGAATTCTGCTCTAGAATCTTGTTCATTTTCTCAAGCAGCGGCTTCATTTTTTCAGTAAAGCTTAGTCCGCCTTCCTCTATTCTCATTTCGTGTGTGGCATCTTCAAAAATCATGATGAGCTTGTCAAGCTTGGTGTTGAGTTCAAGCAGCGACACCTGCAACTTCTTGCTTGGTGCAATCTCAAACTCTTTGAGTTTTGACAGCTCTTCTTTGAGGTCTTCTATTTCTTTGTGCGGTAGAAGTTCGTATTCATCTTCTTGAGGAGCTTCATCTTCTGCCATTAGCAATCACCTTTTTTAACTATATGTTATAATATGTTATAAAATGAGCTAAGTTGGTATATAAATATTTCTACCCCTTGAATTCGCGCTTTAGAATGCAGTATTGCCCTACATCGTAGTATTTCCTTCCTTTTTTGGCGTCGTCTTTCAGCCACGCTTCGTATTTCATTCCCAGTTTCTGCATTACCCGCTCGCTTTTCTTGTTCCCCTTAAGATAGCGTGCGTATATTTTGTTGAGTTTTAATCTGTTGAATCCTTCGCGTATTAATAGCTTGGCCGCTTCCGTTACAAGACCTTTCCTCCAGAACGGTCTGCCGACCCAGTAGCCGATTTCCGCTTTGTCATTATTTTTGAAGTGAAGTCCAATTGTTCCTGCTGGTTTTCCTTCATATTCAATAACATAAATGTTGTCAGTTCCGGCTTTCCACTTCTTTTTGCAGTCTTTGATAAACCAAACAGCGTCTTTCCTTTTGTAAGGATGTGGCATTGTGGTAATCCAGTCCGATATGTGCCGGTCGCCGCAGTATTCCACGATTGCGTCTGCGTCGCTCATTCTGGGCTTTCTCAACGTCACCCTTTTCCCTCTGATAACTGCGCTCATACAGGAGAGTCAAGAAAAGAAGTATAAAAAGTTATTAGAATTCCATTCCATGCCCGCCCATGTTTGGTGGCGGTCCTTGGGGCGCCGGTGCTTTTCCGCCTGCTATCACATCGTCAATGCGCAGTATCATCTGCGCTACTTCTGATGCTGAGCTTAACGCTTGTGTCTTGATTTTCAGCGGCTCTATTACTCCCATGTTCCACGCGTCGAGTACTTTGCCTTTGAAGACGTCTATGCCAGCCCATTTTTGTTTTTTGTCGTGGGCTGCTTTCAGCTCGACAAGAATGTTTATCGGGTCCAGCCCGGCGTTTTCTGCCAGTGTTCTTGGTATGACTTCTAGTGCGTCTGCAAATGCAAGAACCGCCAGTTGTTCCCTGCCTCCAAGCCCGTCTGCGTACTTGCGGAGTCCTTTTGCAACTTCTATTTCAGGTGCTCCTGCTCCTGCCACGATTTTGCCGCTTTTGAGCGAGGCAGCCACATCTCCTATGGCATCAGTCATTGCCCTTTTTGCCTCGTCTACAACGTGCTCTGTGCCTCCCCTCACCAGTATTGTGACTGCTTTTGGGTTTTTGCATCCTGTTACAAATGTCATTTCATCGCTTCCAATTTTCTTTTCTTCTATCATGCCACACGTGCCGAGGTCTTTGGGGCTTAAATCACGCAGCGATGTTACTATTCTTGCGCCGGTTGCGCGCGCCAATGCCTCCATATCTGATTTTTTGACTCTCCGCGCAGCATAGATGTTTTTCTTCGCCAGGAAGTGCTGTGCCATGTCGTCTATGCCTTTTTGGCAGAAGACGGCGTTTGCTCCTGATGCTATTACTTTGTCTACCATGTCTGAAAGCATTTTTTCTTCCTGCTGCAGGAATGCCTGCATCTGCATGGGGTCTGTAATTTCAATTTTGGCGTCAATTTCTGTATCTTTAATCTCTAATGCTGAGTCGAGTAACGCTATTTTCGGGTTTTTCAGCATTTTTGGCATTCCTGGATGCACTGCTTCTTTCTCAAGTACTATTCCCTCAATCAGTTCTGTGTCTTCCACAGAGTTGCCTGTTCTTTTCTCCAGCTTTATGTTTTCCTTGTCAAAATGGATGTGTCCGTTTTCATGGTCAATCACTCTTTTTACCGCTTTGACTGCTATTTCTGACAGTTTGTCTTTTGCGCTTTCTGCGCTTTTTCCTGTGAGCGCTGTTGTTGCAATTTTTTTCAGTGTGCTTTCATCTTTTTCAGTTACTGTTTCTGCTATTTCATTTAGTATTTGCTGTGCTTTTTCTTCTGCCAGCCGATAGCCGCGCACAATTACTGTCGGATGCACGTTTTGGTCGAGAAGTTCTTCTGCTCTGCGCAGCAATTCACCGGCAATTACCACTGCTGTTGTTGTTCCGTCTCCTACTTCTGCTTCCTGTGTTTTTGCAACCTCGACTATCATCTTGGCTGCCGGGTGTTCAACATTCATTTCTTCAAGAATTGTTACGCCGTCGTTGGTTATGGTTATGTCTCCCATGCTGTCAACAATCATCTTGTCCATTCCTTTTGGGCCCAACGTGGTCCTGACGGTTTCAGCTACCAGTTTTGCCGCCATGATGTTGTTGCGCTGTGCTGTTCTGCCGGTGGTGCGCTGTGTGCCTTCCGGCAGTATAAAGATAGGTTGCACTTCTTTTGCCATAGCTACATCACCCCACAGAGTTATTGACGATAAGCGTGTGTAAGAAGGTTATTTATATAATTTACTATGATTTTTGCTCGTGGAATATTATTGTGCAGGTTAGGTCGAATAATGGGACTCCTGAACTGTTAACGCCTCGGACATAAGCAGGGTGCAGTCCCATTCGTGCTTCTCCGTGCTTGTTGTGGATGATGAATTTTGCACCTGTTGGCAGTTTTTCAATGCCTTCATATACTGTTAAGTCGTGTTTTGCAAAAAACGGATACTTATTTCCTAAGAGAGTTTCATTAAATAGAACATCATAGCTTTCCTTGTCTGTCTGAAGCGCGTGCGAGGTTGCACTGACTATTGTTGCTATTTTGTCATGCTGGGCATTGCCCAAACTTTGCTTTACACATTCAATTGTTTCTTCATTCAGATAGTAGCTTTTGCCTTGCTTTGAATAAGGCAGGATTTTGCTGTTTAGGCGTGCAGTAAGTGGACTGTTGGGCGCAATGCTGTACTTGATTGAGCCCTCGACTGCTTCAATGTTTGCAGTGGTTCCGTCTGTCTGTAGAACGTTCGACTTCACTATCGCCATTTTGTACATTAGGGTTCCTTCTGCAGGATTATATATTTCCTCATCTTTGACAAAGAATGGCTCATTTTTGTGTATCGCTAAACGGAATTTGGCTTCCAGGCCGGTTAATCGCAGCAGGGGGTTTCGCGCGCGTGCCTGCATATCAAAGTGGGTTTTTACAAGGAAATCGAGGAAGAATCCGGGAACAACTGGGTTGTCTCCCTGGTGTACTTTGTTTTCATCTCCTGTTGCCTTGCAGAACTTGTATATCTGTTCCGCATCGACTACATAAATACGTGGTATCTTTTCGGTTGTTTCTGTTGAACTTACCATGCTTCACTCCCCATATACAAATTTTGACATCCCTTTATAAAGGTTGTCATTCCCAAAACTTAAAAATGGTGCTTTATTCTTTGAAAGTATGATAGTTACAATTTCCGGCACGCCGGGCAGCGGCAAATCTACTGTTGCAAAAGCGCTTGCAAGGGAACTTGGATTGAAGCATTATTCTGCGGGTGATTTTATGCGCGAAATTGCTGAATCAAGGGGTGTTTCGCTTATGGAGCTTTCAAAACTTGCTGAAACCGACCCTTCAATTGACCGTGAGATTGACGAGCGCACCAAGCATCTGGCAGTGAAGGATGGTTTCGTCATTGATTCGCGGCTGGCATTTCATTTTATTCCTGATGCAATCAATATTTTCTTGAAAGCGGATTTGAAGATTGCGGCCCAGCGCACGTGGCGGGATATCGTTGCGCAGAAGAGGCATTCTGAAAAGCAGTTGAAATCGGAAACGGAAGTGTATGATGCTATCGTTAAGCGCCAGCAGAGTGAAATTGAGCGTTACAGGAAGTATTATGGGATTGATTTTCTTGATGAGCGGAATTATGATTTTGTTCTCGACACGACCAATCTGACTATTGAGCAATCAGTGAAAAAAGTGCTGGATTTTGTCAGAAAATCTACTGTTTGATGCCCGAGACGGGCTTTTGCGGCACGCAGTGCAGTTCTACGTAGCATCCTTCTGCTGACCAGCCGGTTGAAACTGTTTTGCACGCATATCCACGAGGGCATTGCTTGCGCGCATAAGTGTTTGCTGTGTAGCAGGTGTTGGCGCTGTAGCTACCTTTGCAATATTCGCGCTCTCCTGGCACCGGGGACTGCACCTGGGCAGCGGTTGGGAGCGGTGTTGGTGCTGCTGGTGCAGGCGTTTCAACTGTCTCAATCGGCAGGTATGCCTTGGTGACGATTTCTTGCGGCACTTCGAAAATCGGTTGTTGTACTGCTTTGCCAACTTCTGCTTCTTTTCGTGAGAACAAAAGAACGCCCAGAACTACCGCAATAATAAGTAGAACAACAGCGACTGCCACCATTTGGCCTCTTTTCATACAGGCGGCAATGCAATGTAACATATAAAAAGCTTTTGTCGGGGGGGTTAAGTCAAGTTTCTGGTGCTGGCTAACCGCTCTGGTCCTCTGGACTCATTTTTTCTCCTCCTCGCAAATGCGGAGGAGGGGAAAATTACCTCGGCAAAGCCGAGGCAGAGCAGCCAGCACCATTAAGTTGACAGCACCTTGTCGGGGTAAGTTTTTTAAACCGCCCGTTGTCCCCTGAGCGTATGCCTATTAAGAAGAATGATTTTGTGGAACTCGAATATACAGGCCGTTTAAAGGATACCAATGAAGTGTTTGACACTACTGATGAAAAGACCGCAAAGGAGGCGCGGATTTATTCTGAGAAAAATGAGTATTTGCCTGTTGTCATTTGCATTGGAGAGCACCAGATTTTGAAGGGCATTGATGAATTCTTGGAAGGCAAGGATATTGGCAGGTATAATTTGGAGCTTCCGGCTGCAAAAGCGTTTGGTGCAAAAAATCCTAAATTGGTAACAATGATTCCCACAAGCAAGTTTGCAGAGCAGGGAATCAAGCCGGTGCCTGGTCTCCGGCTGAATATTGACAATTTTGTCGGCATTGTAAAAACGGTTAGCGGTGGCAGGACGGTTGTCGATTTTAACCATCCTCTTGCAGGCCGTGATGTAACGTACGAGCTGAAAATCAATAAAATAGTGACTGACAAAAAAGTGCAGGTTGAGGCATTGCTAAGGGTTCTTCTTGGTGTGAAAGCGCCGGTTGACATTAAAGAAAAGAAGGCAACAATAACTTTTCCTGCCGAGCTTCCAGAGCGGATTGCGAATGAATTGTCAAAGAAGATAACCGGACTGACAGGGCTGGAAGTTGAATTTGTCGTGAAAAAATAATTATATTCTCTTGCTTCATAATGCTTAAATACTCGTGCAGTTTGCTTTTTTCCAGACAAAGGGGGCATTATGGACTTTATCAAACCGCAGCCACAGCAAAGTTCTAACGATCCGAAGTTGACGCAGAAGCGTAGTAGCGTGCATCCGTTGGACACAGAGCTTGAGGAGTTGTTGTCAAAGCAGCGCGCAAGCATAAAGGTGGTCGGCTGTGGAGGCGGAGGCAACAACACAATCAACCGTATTACTGAAGTTGGCGTTCACGGTGCAGAAACAATTGCAGTTAACACCGACGCGCAGGATTTGTTGTACACGAATGCTGACAAGAAGATTTTGATTGGCCGCGAGGTGACCAAAGGCTTGGGAGCTGGCTCTGACCCGAGGATTGGCGAGGAAGCTGCCAGGGAAAACGAGCACGATTTGAAAAATTCTTTGGCTGATGCGGATATGGTGTTTATTACTTGTGGTATGGGAGGCGGAACTGGCACCGGCTCTGCCCCTATTGTTGCTGAAATTGCAAAGAAGATGGGCGCATTGACAGTCGGCATTGTGACAATGCCATTTACAATGGAAGGTAACAGGAGATATGAGAATGCTGTTATTGGTCTTGAGAAATTACAGCAGTACGTTGACACGCTTATCGTAATTCCAAATGACAAATTGCTTGAGCTTGCTCCTGATTTGCCTTTGCACACCGCTTTCAAGGTTGCTGATGAGATTCTGACAAATGCTGTCAAGGGAATTGCAGAACTGGTTACCAAAGCAGGTCTTGTTAACTTGGACTTTGCTGATATCCGCGCAGTTATGAGCAATGGCGGTGTTGCGTTGATTGGTGTTGGTGAAAGTGATTCCGAGAACAGGGCTGTTGAAGCCGTTGAAAAGGCAATCAACAACCCGTTGTTGGATGTTGACATTACTGGTGCTACTGGTGCTTTGATTAATGTTGCAGGCAGCAAGGATCTTACATTGAATGAGGCACGCCGCGTTGTTGAGACAATTTCCGAGCGTTTGTCAGAAGACGCGCGCATTATTTGGGGTGCGCAGATTTATGATGACTTGGGCGGAATGTTACGCGTCATGCTCATCGTTACTGGTGTGAAGTCGCCACAGATTTTCGGCAAGACAAAAAAGCTTTCTGAGGCAACGCGCGAGGAGATGCAGTCCGAGCTTGGAATTGAGTTCGTTGATTAATTCTTATGAGCACCAGCAATTGACGAATGGGTTGAGTGCGAATTGCAGAAAGGCATTATTGTGCCAGACGTGCATGTTGCGTTTAGCCGCTCGAAAGTCCCGGGCTGCGGGCATTTGAAATTTTTGGCAGAATCAATGATGTTGTGTTTGAGTATTGCCGTGACTCGACGCGTATCACGCTGACGTTGAGAAAAAGGAGATGATGCCATCAACATATACTCTGAGGGTAATATGGTGAAGGGCGACCATGCGAATGAGCAGTATCAAGTGCGTGTGTGCGGTATGCAGCGTGAGGAGTGGATGCCTTTGAGCGAAGCGGAAGAGTATGCATTGAAAGTCATCGATCTTGGCAAGGCGAAAGCTGGATGAGGCGAACGCGTACATTAAAGCAATAACTCTTGGCGTGGTGATTATTATTGATGGTTATTTCTCGCGCTCTTGGTGCCATCGGATAACCGTGGCGAGTTGCGGACGGCTGAGATTCTTGGCCAGTTTGATATTGGTTTCAAGGGTTAAGTCAGGTTTCTGGTGCTGGCTGGCCGCTCTGGTCCTCTAAACTCATTTTTCTCTCGCAGATGCGGAAAAATGACTTCTGCAAAGCCAAGGCTGAGCGGCCAGCACCATTAAGTTGACAGCACCAATTTCAAGAAAAATTAATAAAGCGCTTGTTCGAAATCAGGTTGTATGGAAGAGCAGAAAAAGGAAGAGATGCAGGAAGTTGGCGGGGAGCCGGAAGCGCCTCAGGAAGTTCCGCAGCCGGTGCACGATGTGCAGGAATCGGTTGAGGAAACTGTGAAGGCCGTGCAGCCGCAGGAGATTCCTAAGCGCCTTGAAGAGGAGCCAAGGCGGATTGGCGCGCCTATACCAGGCAAGCTTGACCGTTTGAAGTCATTTTGGGTTGAATGCCAGCGTGTTCTGCGCGTCACCAAGAAGCCGGACAAGCAGGAATACCTTACTATTGTCAAGATTTCAGCCATTGGAATGGCGATTATCGGAGTTATCGGCTTTGCCGTTCATTTCGTAAAGGAAATATTATTCCGCTTTTAGACAACACAATAAGCTTTAGACATTGACAAGCGCATAGCAAAATGCGTATTTTTAAAACTGGCCAAGTTGAGAAATCTTTGATTTAAGGGTGGTGCACGAGCATTTCTCACCACAACCTTTATAAACCACTGTCTAATTCACTAATACATTATTCTCGGTACTTGAAAAATGGAAGACGACGAGCAGGGTGGAGAGCAGAAGGCGCCGGTAGGTATTCCCACGATTGCAGGGGCTGAGGAAGTTAAGGCGCCGGAAGCTGTTGAATCGGGGAAATCGAAAGACTCCAGTGAACTTGAGAAAGCCCGCGAGCTTTCTTCAAGTGAAAAGAAAGTTGAGGAAGCGCCTAAGAAAGAGGAATTGGGCACGCACATTTTCGCATTAAGAACAACTGCCAACCGTGAAGATCAGGTTATGGATTTTCTTGTTTCAAACATCAAGAAGAAAAAACTGCCGGTCTTCGCTGTCATCCGCCCGCACGGAATGCGTGGCTATATTTTCGTCGAGGCAGCAGACCGCCAGTCAGCAGAGCAGGCCGCTTTTAACGTTCCTTACGCTAGAGGCATTTTGCCGAAGGAAATCAATTATTCAGAAATCGAGCATATGCTTGAGCAGGTCAAGCGTGAAGTTGACATCCGCAAGAATGACATTGTTGAGATTATTGCAGGGCCTTTCAAGCGTGAGCAGGCAAAGGTTACACGGATTGACAAGACAAAGGAAGAGGTTGTTGTTGAACTTCTTGGAGCCGCTGTTCCGATTCCGATTACAGTTAAGATGGATGCTGTTAAAGTCATCCGGCGTGAGTCCGAAGCGCCTGCAGAAGCGCCTGCCGAGGAAGAATTGTAGAAAGCTTTTTAAAGGACATATTTGGGGACCATACATATGCCAAAGCAAACTGTTGAAGCAATGGTTGAAGGCGGCAAAGCAACAGCTGCGCCTCCGTTAGGTCCTGCTTTGGGCCCGTTGGGCGTGAACATCGGCCAGATTATTTCTGAGATTAACAAGAAGACTGCCGATTTTAAGGGTGTGCAGGTTCCGGTAAAAATCATTGTTGATGAGGCAAAGAACATCACGATTACTGTTGGAACACCTCCAGCAAGTGCATTGATCAAACAGGAAGCGCATATCGAGAAGGGCTCCGGCTCTCCTGAGACCGACTTGGTTGCTGACTTGAAGATTGAGCAGGTTATCAAGATTGCCAAGATGAAGCAGGACAATCTTTCCGGCAAGGATATGTTTGCAATGGTTAAGGAAGTTGCTGGAACTTGCAACAGCATGGGGGTTATGATTGAGGGCAAGCGGGCAATCGAAACTATTTATGATATTAACAAGGGAATGTATGCCCAGGAAATCAGGGCGCAGAAGACAGAACTTTCTGCTGAAGAGCTGAAGGAGCTTGAGCAGAAGCGCCAGAAGCTTTTGGCAGACATCGAAAAGCGCAAGGCTGAGTACATGGCAACTGCCAAGCAGATTATTGAGAGTATGGCTGGCCAGCCAAGAGGCGCTATCAAGGCAAAGCTTGTTGAGGCAAAGATTCCAACAGTAATTATTGAGGAGTTGTTGCCAGTGGAAGGTGCTGCTGCCCCTGGCGCGCCCGGAGCTGCACCTGCTTCTGGTGCTGCGACTGCTCCAGCCAAGAAATAAAAACCTTTTAATATACTTCTAGTGTTAATTCCTACATGGCTGTTCAAAGAGGTTTTAGCACAATAATATTTTCCATTCTGGGAATATTCATTCTCGTGGTTGCTGTTGTCATCATTGTGAACGTGATGTCCGGCGAGCCGCCTGTAAAGGATATTATCCATAAGAGCATTGAGTTGAGAAAAGCGACTGATCCGATTGACCGTGCCAACCTGATTAGCGCGTTGGACGACGCAGTGTCCGCTTCTGAAAATTCTGAAGTGAAGGACCAATGGCAGCGGATGACAAAATGCCTAACAACAGCGTGTCCTGATGAGGCTTATCTTGATATGGTGCTGGTGACGGTCGCAGCGTTTGAAAAGGATGTTCATGAAAGTGCGTTGCTTATCAACATTGTCGCAACTGCAAAGTATTGGGGCGACCCTGAGCATCTGCTTGACTTTTCAAAGGCGCTTAGTGCTGCAAGTGAGCAGGTGAAGGAGTTGGAAAACAAGAAGGCAGGAAAAGCGTGGGATGCAGTCGTCCAGTGCAATAATGCCTGCCCTGAAAAGAATGATTTGTATTTTGATGTGATTGCTGCCGTGGTGAAATGATGTGGAAAAAAGCGGTTATTGCGGCGACAATTGTTTTTGCAGTTGTGCTTGCAGTAATTTCAGTTAACCCGTCCAAGGTCCAGCGCACTGAATTTAGTGAGAGCGCGCATTACCGGCTTACTGAAACTAAGGAAATCCCTTTTGTGCGCTCTTTTGAAATGTCTGGCTTTGGCATCACGGGTGCATGGGAGGGGCCCGGATATGCGCAGGTCTGGCTTGTTGAGAATCGCGACAGGTATTTGGTGTTTGACACTCGGTTGTTGATGGAAACGATTGAGCTGTCCGCTTATGGAACGGCTTTCGATGCGGTGTGCATCGAGACGTGTGAGTTGCCGGGTGTAAAGCCGACGGAGTTGTTTGTCCTCATTTCTGGACCGGGAATACTTTCAATCGATATGCTCCATTATGCTGTACCACTGACTCCCAGCGGGCTTGCTGTGAAGCGCGTGCAGGCAAAAGAAATGCCTGACCATTCAATGCTGGTGCTGGTGTTGCTCTTGCTGGTTGCAGTGCTTTGTTCGCACACGGTGAGCCATTTCTGCACAAATCCTCTGACAAAACGGGTGCTGGTGTTTGTGTTCCTGGGCTCTTTTTTGATATTGGGCGGGATGTTTGGCATTACAGTTGCCGCTCCAACAACGGCAATTGCGGCGACTGCGAAAAAAACGGCAAGCGTTCTTGCCGCTCTGGCTTTTTTGGTCGTGTTTGTTCTTATTGCTATTGAGATGCTGGTGGCTAGCAGAAGCCGGCCCCCGGGGTTGCCAAATGTTTGGAAGGAACTTGAAGAGGCTGAAGAGGGATGGGAAAAGAAGTAAATCATCCGCATAGGAAGTTGCACAAGCATCGTGAGCATCACGAAAAAACGCAGCCGTCGAAGTTGTCCTTGTTCAAGCATCGCGTTGCCGACTTGTTCAAGGAGATTGTGGAGGACGTTCCCGAGGATACAAAAAGCGTGGAGCTGTCTGAAGAAGTGACTGGCGGCATCCGTATTACTGCTGAGACAAATGAGCTTCCGGAAAAAGAAAAAGTTGGTGAAAAGGAAATTCTGGAAACCGCTGAAATCGAGGAGCTGTCTGCAGATGAATTGAAGCAGCAGGAGCGTGAGGAAATGCGTCAGAGGATTCACGAGCATATTGTAACTAATCTTAACAGCGCGGTTGCCAGGTGGAAGGAAACAGGTGAGATTGGAATTCATTTAGAGCCACCTGTGCCGCTGAAAGAAAAGGTGAAATCATTTTTATCAAAAGTAAAGGCAAAGAGTTCACCTGTTGCGTCAAAGCTTAAGAGCCGTGTTGAGGAGGTTGCAGAAAAAGTTGCCGCACGGGTGAAGCAAGCTAAAAAATCAGGCGAGCAGCTTGATGAGGATGTTGTGGTTAAAGAGGAATGGACAAAGGTTCTTCAAAAGCTTGATTCTATGGGCAGTGCTGCAGAGCGTGATGAAATCGAAAAGATTTATAAGCAGCTTTCGGGAGATGAATAGCAATGGAATCGCATCGTGTGCTGCTAACGGTGATTGTGCTGGGTGCAATAAGCATGGCATTGCTGTTCGGCAGGCCGAGCATTACGGGATTTGTCCCGACCGAAACTTATGCACAGGAGATTGAGCTGCACATTTCTGAAAGCCAGCGCTTTGTTCTTTCAGCGCCGACAAACGAGCCGTTGAGGCTTTTTTCATTCGCATTGAGCGGAACGGTTGCAGGCAGCGGCTTGGCAAACGTGTATCTTTCAGACGGCAATATCAGGCGATTGGTGTATTCAAACAGGAAAAAGCCTGGCTCTGCTATGGAAATCATTACGGGAATGGCTGTGAGCGAGCTGAACATCGAGGCAGGCGGCAGGATTGACCGTATTGAGACGCTTCCCGCTGGATATACGACTGTTGGAGGAGCTTTCGCAAATGAATGCGTGGAAACGTGTGTGCTGGATAGTTCAGCGTTTACAGGCACAGTGCTGTATCTTGACGTGATTGTTGAGCCTGGCACCACTCTGCATATTTCCGGCATTAGGTTCTCAGCAGCCGGTGAATAAGTTTTATAAATCATATTCTGGAAAAGTGGTTTATGGCCGGGTTTTTTGCCGAGATTGAGGACGCAGTAAGAAAGGGTGTTTCAAAGGAGCAGCTGGCAAAGCTGAAGTTAAAGCTGTCAAAGAAATATGGCATGGCCAGCATTCCAAGCGATGCCGATGTTTTTTTGCGCACGAGGGCAAGGATTGTCACAAAGCCAATGCGCACCATGTCTGGTGTTTCTCCTATTGCGCTTATGACTGCTCCGTTTGCATGTCCGCATGGCAAGTGCGTTTACTGCCCTGGTGGCCCAAATTCCGCATTTGGCGATGTGCCACAAAGTTATACAGGCAGGGAGCCCAGCACAATGCGCGGCATCAGAAATTTTTACGACCCTTATTTGATTGTTTTCAATCGGCTTGAGCAGTTTGTTGCAACTGGCCATTTGCCTCAGAAGACGGAGATTATAGTCCAGGGCGGAACTTTCCCCGCTTTGCCATGGAAGTATCAAAATGATTTTATCGCATATGCGCTTAAGGCAATGAACGATTTTGGTGAAATGTTTTATCAGAATGCCTTGGATATGGATAAATTCATAGAATTTTTTGAATTGCCTGGGAAAGTTGGCGATGCTGAAAGGACAAAACGAATTCATAAAAAGGAACTGCAGTTGAAAGGCACTTCAACATTGGAAAAAGAGCAGGACAGAAATGAACGTGCAGGAATCCGTTGTGTCGCATTATGCATTGAGACAAAACCCGACTGGTGTTTTGAGGCGCATATCGACGGAATGTTAAAGCTTGGAACAACAAGAGTTGAAATGGGGGTACAGTGCTTGCGTGACGATGTTATGAAACTCACTCACCGTGGGCACACGCTCCAAGACGCTGTCAAGGCAACTAAATTAATGCGCAATAGTCTGCTGAAAATTGGCTATCATATGATGCCCGGTTTGCCTGGAATGACTAAAGAAATGGATTTAGAAGATTACAAGGAGCTTTTTACAAATTCAGATTATATGCCTGACGCGATTAAAATCTATCCAACTACAGTTCTGAAAGGCACAGGATTGTATGGTTTGTGGAAAGCCGGCAAATACCAGCCCATTACTTCCGAAGACGCTGCTGACATTATTGTTGAAGCCAAGAGATGGGTTCCTAAGTGGTGCAGGATTATGCGCGTGCAACGTGATATTCCAAGCACAGTTATTGACGCCGGCCCTAATATGACCAATATGCGGCAGTTGGTGAAGCAAAAATTGAAGGAAAAGGGAATGAAGTGCCGCTGCATTCGCTGCCGGGAGCCAAGAGAGCGTGAAATTGACTGGTCTGCCGTTAAATTGCTCCGCGAAGATTACAAGGCTGGCGGCGGAAAAGAGATTTTCTTGTCATTTGAGGATACAAAAAACGATTTGCTGTTGGGATTCTGCCGCTTGAGAATAATTCCAGAGTCGCACCGTTCTGAAATTCCAAGAAACAGCGCTGGAATAAGGGAATTGCACGTGTACGGCCAGGCAGTGCCTCTTGGCGAAGAGGGCGAAGTTCAGCACAAAGGCTTGGGCAAGCAATTAATGGCTGAAGCAGAACGTATAGCGAAAGAAGAATTCAAATGCAAAAAGATGCTGGTTATTTCTGGTATTGGCGTGAGAGAATATTATTACAAGCTGGGATACAAGCGTGACGGTCCTTACGTCAGCAAAGAAATTTAGCGTTTTTTCTTATGGTGCATGTGCACGAACGTGGCGAATCCTGCGATTGCGGCAAGCGCGAATATGATGAAAAGAGTGTAAATTAGTTTGTATGATGTTGTCGGCTCGCGTTCTGCCTTGGTTTGCGCAATCAATATTTTTTCGGGCTTTGCATAATCACCAAGTTGTTGGAAAGCTGGTAAAGTAACTTGCCTTGGTTTTTCAGTTGGCTGAACTATTGCTGATTGAGGCAAGGAGTCTGCAGATTGAGAGGGTTGTGGGCGTACCATTTTGCATACATAAGTCTGGCAGATTGCGACGTTTGCATACTTGGGGTCTTTGCAGTATTGAGGACAGACTAAATTGCCACCACTGCCGCCACCTCCACCTCCCGCGCTTGTAAGTGTTAAGGTTTGTGTTGACGTTGGTGTCGTGTCTCAGTAGGCGTTTTGGTATAGGCGCTGGCGTTTCCGCTTCCTGTGGTTCCGTTGGAGTGGGTTATTGATTATTTAAATGTCAGTTGAGTTCTCAATCAAGACCGGTCTTCCGACCGCACCAGCGCTGACGCTATCATTTATCAAGCGTTCACAAATGTAAAGTTGGTATTGTTCTCTATCAAAATACCTGCTTTGCGAAAACTCCGCCGGCAGTTTCAAATGATATGGTAAATCAATCACAATCAACTACAACATTGCGCTCACGGTCGCCAACAAGCAACTGCCAGTAGCAGAAATATCAGTCGTCAGAAAGACACTACTATGACAATCCCATAGGAGGTAATTGCTGAGTTTGTCAGATTAGCAAGATAACAACGAGTAGCCTACATAACAGCTACTTCATACCAATCTAACTTTTTTAACGACTGTCATCTTGAGTTAAGTATTTAAAGATTATTATGACGCATAACTATATGCTTAAACCATTTCCTGATGCATCAAAGTATGTTTTTAAGGAAAAGTTTATTGAACGCTATAGTAAGTTGACAGATTGGGACGAGTTCAAGAAATACTCACTTTCATTTCTGCGCAAGTCCATTCGTGTTAACACCTTGAAAATACCTGTTGATGACTGTGTGAAAAGATTGGAAAACGACTGGAATCTTGAGCCGGTGCTTTGGTGCAGAGAGGGCTTTTTTATTGAGCATAAGGGCGGAAGATTGGATGTTGGCAATACAATTGAGCACGCGCTCGGATATTATTATGTTCAGGAAGCTGCAAGTATGATTCCTCCTGTTGTTCTTGACCCTCAGCCGGGCGATATTGTGCTTGACATGGCTGCTTCTCCCGGCTCAAAAGCTTCCCAAATTGCGCAGTATATGAAAAATAAGGGGATTGTTGTTGCGAATGATGTGAAGGGCGAACGTCTTGCTGCTTTGGGCATTAATATGCAGCGCATTGGCAGCTATAATCACATTACAACCTTGATGCAAGGCGAAAAATTCGCTGATGCAGGCGTTATGTTTGACAAAATTCTGCTTGACGCGCCCTGTTCAGGCACAGGCACCATAAGAAAATCTCCAAAAACCATTATGATGTGGAATCCTGATATGATTAAGCGCCTTGCACGCATGCAAAGGAAGCTTATTATTGCCGCGTGGAAATGCTTGAAGCCTGGCGGAACTTTGGTTTACAGTACATGCTCAACTGAACCCGAAGAAAACGAAGCGGTCGTGAGTTATCTTTTGGCGAATGTGAAAGACGCCAAGATGTTAGAAATAGATTTGCCAATCAAAAGCCAGCCCGTTATGGAGTTTGAGGGTGAAGTTTATAATCCTGAAGTGCATAATTGCCTGCGCCTGTGGCCTCAGGATAACGATACTGAGGGGTTTTTTGTCGCAGGTATACGGAAGGTGGTATCGCCAAAATGAGTTTTGTCGAAACCTCCTATTAAACCCGGAGGAATGAAAATGAAATGGTTAGCATTATTATTGTTAATACTGGTTGCTTGCGCTCAGCAGGCAAAAGAAACAGCTGAATCATCTGCAGTTGAGTCGCAGGAAGCGGAAAAAATAGAGTTGGAAGTTCGGGATATGGAAAAGGAAACAGGGGAAGTTGAACAAGTTGATGAAGCAATTCAACATATTGAAGCTGTGGAGGAGAAAATGGGAGATATTGCGGTTTTGGAAACAAATGTTGGAACGATGAAATTGAAATTATTTGCAGACAAGGCGCCGAAGACCGTGCAGAATTTCAAGGACTTGGTCAACAAGGGCTACTATGACGGCACTATTTTCCACCGTGTCATAAAGAACTTTATGATTCAGGGCGGCGACCCTACAGGAACTGGCAGGGGCGGTCCTGGGTACAATATTCCCGATGAGTTTGGCCCTGGCTTGAAGCATGACAAGAAGGGCATTCTCAGCATGGCGAACGCTGGCCCTAACACAGGAGGCAGCCAGTTTTTCATTACTTTGGTTCCAACGCCTTGGCTTGACGGCAAGCACGCCATCTTCGGAGAATTAATTGAAGGTTTTGATGTTTTGGACAAGATTGGCAGTGCGCCGACTTCTGCAGGGGACAGGCCGGTAAATGAAGTGAAGATTATCAGGGCTACAATAATTTAATCACATCGACCATCCTGCATGAATATCCCCATTCGTTGTCATACCAGCCGGACACAGAAACAAACGTTCCATCTATCACGTTTGTGCTGAGCGCATCGAATATGCAGCTGTGCGGGTTGTGAATGATATCCTTGCTGACTATCGGCTCTTCTGTGTATTCAAGTATTCCTTTCAGATGATATTGTGATACTTGCTTGAACAGCCAGTTGACTTTCTCGGCATCTGTTGGTTTTTCAACTTCGCACGTGAAGACGGCAATGCTTCCATCCGGTGTTGGCACTCTCCACGCAAAGCCGTCAAGTTTCCCTTTTAATGACGGAATGACTTCTCCAACTGTTCTTGCAGCTCCAGTCGTTGTTGGAATTATTGACACCGCTGCGCTTCTTGCCCGGCGCAGGTCTTTGTGTGGCGCATCCACAAGACGCTGGTCTGCAGTGTAGGAATGCGCCGTTACCATAAAACCGTGTTTTACGTTCAGATTGTCGTTCAGTACTTTCACAAGGGGCGCCAAACAGTTTGTTGTGCAGCTGGCATTTGAGATTATCACATGCTTTTTCTTGTCGTATTTGTCCTCATTTACGCCTTTGACTATGGTTATGTCCGGGTTTTTGGCCGGCGCGGATATCAGCACTTTTTTTGCCCCTGCCCTGATGTGTTGCATTGCTCCTTCCCTATCGGTAAAAAGCCCTGTGCTCTCAACAACCACATCAATTTTCAATTCTTTCCATGGTAGCTTTGTTGGGTCTTTCTCCGAGAATACTTTTATGATTTTTTTATTCACTATCAAATTCTTCTCATCATAATCAACTGGGTAAGGCGATATTCCGTGCACCGAATCATACTTAAGCAAATGGGCCAGTGTTTTGGTGTCTGTCAAGTCATTCACAGCAACCCATTCAATGTCCTTGTCAGCAATGCCTGCCTGCAATATTTGTCTTCCTATGCGTCCAAATCCGTTTATCGCGACTCTTACCATTATTCACCTCTTTTGATGTTTAGCTTTGTGCGAGCGCAATGATCCGTTCGTGCGCCTTTACAATGTCTTTTTGCGCGACGTAAATCAGGAATTGTGGCGGGCAGATGCATATCTCATGTATGTTGATGTGCGCCAGTGCCATTTCTTGTGCAATTCTTGCAAGGACGCCTTTTGTTTTGATTGCTTTTTCCGCTACTGTAACGCTGATCTCGCTTAAATCGTGCTCTACCTGGCAGCCCTTGAACAGCTTTGCGATATTATCTGCGTGTCGGTCTTCCACCAGTATTTTCACCTCGTCAGTGCCTGTTGTAACCCTAAAGGTTGGCAGGTTTATTGTGCACAGCTTATTGAAAACCTGGTTTGGTGACATATCAATGGTTATGCAGGCCACATTGTTTTTTGTGCTGACAACCGAATCGTGGAAGATGTGATGCAGAATTTTCTCCTCTTCCTGGTATGCCTCAAGCGGGAAGCGCCTGATGCTGGAGATGACCGCGTCCAAGCTCACTTTGAGTTCGAATTTGTGAATAATGTATTTCGCCAGTGCCCGGGTATTTATCAACTTTCGTTGCAAATCTTTCATAATTGCCGGGTCTGTCTGCAGTGCTTTCCATACCTGTTGGTTTATGCTTTCCATGAGGCAATGCAGGCATTCCGTATATAAAAATGTACCGCGTATGACATATTTTGGCCTTTTTTTACATAAATTCAAATTTTAAGTCATAACGTATTTAAAGCATTGAATCCTATGTTGTATGATATTTCCAGCAAAGAGTGTGATGCGGGATGTCGCAGGTGAGTGAGGCAGCGTTGAGTTCTTTGCAGTCTGGTTTGGAAAAAATTCTCGATGTTGCATTTGATTTGCGTTCTGTTCCCGAGGATGAAATTCCTCGCTGGCTTGCTGGAAGCAGCATTGTTAATGAGCGCCGTCATTTGGGTTCGGTGAAATATTGCGGACAGCCGGTGCACGGAATTGTGAAGGAATATGCAATGCAGGTGTCAGGGGAGCAATACCGCTTGGTTGTGCACCCCTGCGTGCAATGCAGGGTTGTGACGAACGAGGTAAAGGTGAGGTTCACGCGGACGTATGCAGTTGGCAAAAACCAGTATGCCGGAGAGCCGGCGAAGATTGAGGGCAAGAATGTGCTGTACCTTCTGCCGTTGGTTGCAAAGTTGCCTGTGAGCAATATTAGTTTTGATTCTGTGCAGGAGTTTTTTGAAAAGAACAACGGATTTGTGCATGATTATATGCGGTTTGAAATGACCCGGTTCAGGGATGTCTATAAGCAGACACGCCGCTGCGCGCCAGCAGAGCCGATAGAGCTTAGGGATGCTTCTGGAAAAATAGTTAGCCAGAAACTGCAACAGACCGAAGAAGTGTTGATGGACGTGTACGTTACAGTTCATAGGCAGCAGGACAGAAAAGTTAAAGTTGATTTGGAAATTCATGTGCCGAGGAAAATAGTGTAGTTTCAGGTGAAAGTATGGGCGCTGGCAGTATTGCGTTACAGGAGTTTTTTCTTGATAAAATATATGAATACGGAAGGGAGCTGCGCATCTGGATTCCTGAAGAAGTTGGCAAGTATCTTGCGTGGAACATGGTAGACCACTTTCGGGAAGGCAGGCCGCGTGACTTGAGCGCAATGATGAAGGACTTGCAGTCTCGGATTCCGAAGGGACGTCTGGAGAGGTTTGACCATCTAAAGATGATGGGGGACAAAATCGTATATTTTCACCTTGTTCTTGAAGTTGATTCATGCGTTGCCACCATTCATCATGCAAGAATGTATTACGATGATGCTGCTGGAATTGGGAAAAAATTGCGCGAGCCGGTCGCCCCAATTCTTGAAAGAATTGCCGCGGATTTGCCGGAATATGAGGGTATTTTGAGGAAATTCCGCAGAGTTGCATAAGTTTATATACTTCCAAATTGCGTTTTTTTGGAAAAAGATGGCAAAAATTGCTTTTTTTGAACTAACAAAATTTGGTCTTGGAGGAATGCAGGATTATATAAGGAAGCACTTGAAAGGCCACGAAATTCTTTTCTTTGAGGAGCCATTGACTGAGGAAAGCGCTGGCAAAGTCGCTGACTGCGAAGTTGTAGCATTTTTCATTTATTCAAAAATCGATGATACCCTTCTGAAAAAGCTTGCAAATGTCAAGCTCGTAACTACCATGTCAACCGGCTTTGACCACATTGACTTGGAGGCGTGCAGGAAGCGGGGCGTTGTTGCGTGCAACGTGCCGGCATATGGAGATAATACTGTTGCAGAGCACGCAATGGCGCTTTTGCTTGCAATTTCAAGAAAGATTATACAGAGCGTTGAGCGCACTCGGAAGTACGATTTTAATCTTGATGGATTGCGCGGCTTTGACTTGAAAGGAAAAACTATGGGAATTCTTGGAACAGGAAGAATAGGCCGGAACGTCGCACATTATGCACAGGCGTTTGGCATGAAAGTCATAGCGTTCGACAAGTTCCCGAATGAGGCGCTGGCAAAGGAGTGTGGCTTCACATACCTTTCTTTTGATGAGGTGCTGGCGCAATCTGACGTGCTGAGCGTTCATCTTCCTGAGAATAAGGAAACCCACCACATCATCAACAGGGCAAATGTCAGGAAAATAAAGAAGGGCTGCGTTCTAATAAACACTGCCCGTGGAGGGTTGATTGAGACAGAGGCCATTTTGATTGGTTTGAAGGAAGGCATTTTTTCTGCCTGTGGCCTTGATGTGCTCGAGGAGGAATGTGTTATTAAGGAGGAAGCCGAGCTTTTGCACGAGACATTCCAGAAGACGTGCGATATGAAGACGCTGCTTGAGGAGCATATGTTGATTCAGCATCCCAACGTGCTTGTGACGCCGCACAATGCTTTTAATAGCAATGAGGCATTGTCAAGAATCCTTGACACTACTATTGATAACATTCAGGCATTTTTGTCTGGCGTTCCCAGAAATAAGGTCACATGAATGCTTCCAATTGCTTTGCGGCAATCATGAGAATGATGAAGAGTGCGGTCCAGATTAGGTTTTCCGCAAGCTTCTTCCAAGTAAGCGGTACGGATATATTTGCGCCGTAGCATCCGCAGTTTTCCATTCTTTTTTTTGCAAGGAGACCTTTGATGATGAAAATATCCGCTATAATCATCAGCAGGAGTCCGGCAAATGCTGCGTAAAATAGCTGTTTGCCGGAGAGTATCCACCACCCGACGGCAAATTCGACAAAGGGCTGAATATACGCTGCCGGCTTGACAAGAGAACGGGGAAGAAGGTTGTAGGAAGCGACAATGACGGCAAAACCCTTTAGATTGGGGAATTTTAGTGCCGAGGTGATAATGTATAGTATGCCCAAAAGTATGCGAAGTGCAGGTATGAAATATAGCAGGTTCACCATTTTTTGGCGATAAAGGTATGCAAAAATATTTAAAAGTATTGTGCGGAAGGCGCGTTATGCGCTCGGTGAAGGAAGCTGATGTTGCTGGAAAGCGTGTCTTGGTGCGTGCTGGCTTTGATGTTCCATTGAAAAATGGCAGGGTTGCTGACGATGCCAGGTTGCGGGCTGCGCTTCCGACAATCCGCTTGTTGAGAAAAAGAGGGGCAAGAGTTATTCTGCTTTCGCACTTGGACAGGCCTGATGGCAAAGTTGTGGATGAGCTTCGCCTTGCGCCGGTTGCAAAAGCATTGTCAAAATTGCTGAAGTTTCCTGTCCAATACGAGCCCGACTGCATTGGCAGTGATGTTGAGGAAAGGGTTCGCGAAATGCATGAAGGTGATGTGCTGCTTCTTGAGAATCTTCGGTTTTATCCTGAAGAGGAGGCGAACAATAGAGGTTTTGCCCAGAAGCTTGCATCGATTGCAGATATTTATGTCAATGATGCTTTCTCAGTATGCCATCGTGCGCACGCCAGCGTTAGCGCGATAGCGGAATTCCTGCCTGCTTATGCCGGGCTTTCGCTGGAGGAAGAGGTGAATGCGCTTGCAGCTTTGCTAAAGAATCCAAAACACCCTTTTATTGCCGTTATGGGCGGTGCAAAAGTAAGCGATAAAATTGGAGTCATCGGCAATTTGCTTGAAAAAGTTGACGCTATTCTTGTTGGCGGTGCGATTATGTTTACTTTTTACAAGGCGCTCGGCTACGAAATTGGCAAAAGCAGGTATGAGCCGGATAAGGTTAATCTGGCGAAAATGCTCTTGAAAAAAGGCAGAAGGAAAATTGTGCTTCCAGCGGACGTTGTGGTGGCAGGCACTGAAAAAAAGGATGCAAAGGTATGCGCTGCCGACAAAATGCTGAAGAATTCTATTGGACTTGATATTGGTCCTGAAACTCGGGCAATCTATTCTGAAATTATCAAAAAATCAAAAACTGTCTTTTGGAACGGCCCGATGGGGATGTTTGAGAAAAAGCCGTTTGACAAGGGCACAGTTTCAATTGCCAAAGCAATTGCGCAGTGCAGAGGAACGACTGTTGTTGGCGGCGGTGATAGCGTGGCTGCTGTTGAAAAGGCAAATCTTACAGGAAAGTTTACGTTTGTCTGCACGGGAGGAGGCGCGAGTTTGGAGTTCTTGGAGGGCAAAAAACTGCCCGGCTTGACCGCATTAAATGACAATATTCTAAATTAGCACTATATTGTGTTTTTCAAGTTCTTTTTTTAATTGCACACGCAGTTCATCATCTGTTGGGAGTGTAAGTTTTGCAATGGTGCTTTCAAGTTGCTGTATTTCAGATGCTTTTGTTTTGAGAAGCACGGCGTAATTTTCGTATTCCTGCATTATCGGGCGTTGCGCAATGTTGTGATGCATGTCTGTTTCCTGTTTTTTTGCCCTTGCGTAGCGGTGAAGCATTGGACCGAGTGTTTCCTTGTTCATTTTGGCAAGTGCAAGAAGCGCTTTTTGTTTTTTCTCCGGCTTTAGGTCTATTTTTCCTGTTGTTATTGCCTCTATAATGGCTGGCACGTGCTTGAGTATGCCAAATGCATAATCGTGCATGAGTCCTTCAAGAGGGTTTTCTGCATACGTTAGTAGTTTCTGGTTTTTTGTGTCATGGGCGTATTTTTTTATGGCATCTGATAATGGCAGCAGGATTTCTGCCAATGCTTGTTCTGCTTCTTGGCGCTCCCTGACTGCCCCTACAAGGTCTTCTTTTACTTTCAAATATTCTGGTTTTTTTGTGAAATCCTCTTTTTCTTTTTTTATGTTTTCATAAGCCGTCTTGAGTTTTTGAAGCTGCTGCTCAAATTCAGTGCGCTGCTTTGCAATGTTTGCCCTGTCTTGGGCAACTTGTGTTATCTGGTCGAGAATTTTTTGTATGTTTTGCAATTGGTTTATTGATAATTGTGTTTTCTTTATTTCCTGGATTTTGTGCTCGATTTCTGCAAGTGCTTTTCTTACTGCTATAATCTCGTCTCTGAAGAACTCGGACACGATTGCTGCTGGTCGTTCTGTGTTTTGTGCATATTGGTGGAAAAGAACATCTGTCTGGCTTATGTCTGTTGCATCTTTTGGCACAAAAAGGTTTTCTATGAAGCGTGAAGTGAGCTTGATGAACTGGTCTCTGTTGCCCTGCATGAAATGCTTTGCGCGTTCTGGTATGTTTGGGTTGCGCAGTTCTGCCTGTTCAAGCGTGGCGAGTGCCTGCTTGACTTCAAGGATGGCTGTTGGAAATTCTTGTTCTGCTGTTGCAATCGCCTGGTTTGTCTCCTTTTGTTTCTCTTCCAGCTTTTCCTGCACCCACCGTGCTGCCTGCTCTAATGTTTTCTTTTCCTTGAACAGGTTTTTAAGCCATTGCATACTGTAAATCGTAAACCAAATGTTTAAATAGTTTTATTGACTCGAGTAGTTGTGTGAAGCAGCAGGCCGAGCGGCAACGGATTGCAGCGAAGCGTATTGAAACATTGTTTGAGCAGGCGTTTTTGCGCCCATCATTTGCCAAGAAGTATGTTGAGCTTGCGCGCAGGATTGCTTCGCGGCACAAGGTTCGCATTTCGCAGAAATGGAAAAGTAGTTTTTGCGGTGAGTGTAATGCGTTGTTGATTCATGGAAAAAATGCGGTTGTGCGGATGCGCAAGGGACGGCAGGTTATAACCTGTTTGTCATGCGGGTCTGTGAGGCGTAGAATGCTTAAGAGGTGACGCTATGAAGGAATTTTGGTATCTAAGTGTTATTTTGCTTATGTTGGGAGTGCTTGCCGGATTTTCGAGTGTAATGACGCCCACTGGGGCGTTTGCAGGTAATTTGCCACCGCAGTGGGATTTTCCGACTGCAGAACTGAGCACTGACGGGAGCCGGTTGACTATTGATTTGAATGATGCGTTTTTTGACCCTGATGGCGATCCCTTGTCATTCAGTGTTTCACCAAGCAACGGTGTGAGCGCTGGCTTGCAGGGGGACCTGCTGATTATTATTGCCGAGCAAAGCGGTGAAGTTATTGTTGTTGCCAGCGATGGCATTTCGCAGGTTGCCAAAACGATTCGTATTCATCGTGTATGAAGCTGGCCGATATTGAGCATTCCATTGATGTGGCGCGGTCCGACTTGGAGCGTGTGCAGATTCTTGAAAAAGCGCTTCCATGCCTGCGGGGTAAAGATGTGCGGACCGCAATGATTATTCTGGCAAATCTCTATGCATTGCTGGGAAAGTATGGCAAGGCAGCAACGCTGTATGAGCTGGCAGGTATGTCGGAAGAAGCGGTAAAGGCGCGAGTCAGGCGCGTATGACTTTCATGTGTTCCTTCTGCAGAAGAAGCGTGTATATGAATGTGCAAATGATGACAAATTCAAAAAACCCGTTGATGTGCCTTGGTATGTCTATGATTTGCATCTGCCTGAGAACTGTAAGGACTTCTTCAATTATGAAGACAAGCAGCGCGAAAAACAACAGCTTCCAGGGCATCAGATAAACGCGTTTGTCCCTTATGGGAGTGTTGAAAAGTTTGATGAAGAGTATTATTGCAATTACTACCAGGCCGAGATTGTAAAGCGGCGCTGCCTCTGCCAAGCTTAATCCCAAACTCATTCGTGGCACCCACGTGTGACGTTTATTTGTGTTATTAGTGCTGCTATTAAAAATACGAGGATGAAGCTTGGTATTACGTGGGTAAGCCAGGGAGTGCTCCAGATGCCGAATATTTTTAGTGTGCCTACAAGCTCTTCAATTGCAAACAGGATGAGTGCAACCAAAAGGTATTTCCATGCTGCAAGGTGCGTTCGCTGTTTTGTGGTGCCGAACATTGTGATGGCGATGAATCCTGCAATAACGCTTAGAAAAAAGACAGTCAAGGTTGTTATTCCGTATACCCAGTCGTAGACAGTTAGCATGTGCACCTCTCTTTGTTTTTAAAGTGAGCATAAATGTATTTAAAGGTTTCTGTAATGCCAAGAGCAATGTTAACGCTTTTGCAATTATTGTACCTTATGATCCCTGCATATTGCGCGAATATGGCGCCTGTTTTGGTTATGCGTTTGCCTTGGAATTATCCTATGGATTTTGGCGCAGCTATCAGTGGCAAAAGAATTCTGGGCGACCACAAAACTTGGAAGGGCTTTGTTTTTGGCGTA
>JAWCRZ010000009.1:0-41844 GCA_038868995.1 Candidatus Woesearchaeota archaeon
GGGGAGGTCTGCAAGTGTTACCGCGTGTGAGATGCTGCTGAACAACAGTCCGCAGAATAGCACAAGAAGCGCTGCCTGCCTCAGGAAGGTGAGTTCCCATTTTCTCTCTGCAAGTTGGGCAAGTGCCGCTCCTGCAAGCGCGGATACGACCACATTGCCGAATACGAGAAGGTGTGGAAAGAAGAATCCTGCAATTATGAATGCTATAACAATGGTGTAAATTGCATAGTATTTTCTTTTTGGCTGCCATACAAGCGCTGTGCCTACAATTGCGAGCAGGAATGCAAAAATGCTGAATCCGTAGATTCCTCCAAAGTCGCTGATATATTGGGACAGTCCTTGTGGCAGGTTTACAAGTGGAGGACTGTGCCCGAGCACTAAAGTGCCTACGCTTAGGAAGCTTGTGATAATGAAGTGTTGTGTGTCTTTTTGAAATGTGAGTAGCATGACTATTAGGAATGCGAGGGCAGCAAGGTTGTATAAGAGTCCTGAAAGGCACGCAATTATGTAGAATGCGCTGCCCAGTATCCATAATCTGCCAAACAGAAGGTATGTTCCCACCATGAGAAGTGCAAGAATGAACGCGTGCGGTGTTCCTATCGTGCTCACGGCAAGAAATGGGGGTGACAAGGCATAAGCAAGAAGTATCCAGGGCAATGTCTTTTTTGGTATGCTCAGTTTTTTTAGTAAAAGCCAGAAGAATACGAAGCTTAACAGTGCAAATATGATTGGCAAAAGCGTGAAGGCAAGTGGTCCTATTATTGCGTATGCAGCCGCTAATGTCAAATGGTACGGGTGCAGTATGTATGGCCTTCCGTTTGCTATTGCAGTGTCTTCTGAGGGGATTCCATTTAGCAGTTGGATTGCCATTCTGCTGTGGTAGTATGGTTCTGTTCCTGCCAGTGTTGGATTGTTATGTGTAAATCTTAGATGCAGTGGGAGCGCTGCCATGAATAGTGCGAGTATGGTTATTGCAACTAAATGATATTTCATGCTACCACCTTAACTGTGCAACTTTGGTCCTTGCGGTATACTTTGATGTTTGTTGCGTGAATTCTTGTGAAGCATTCTCCGTTTGCGTATTGTATATCTTTCATTCCTGGGGGTACGATGATGTAATCTCCTGAGTATTTGTCCATTATTTCTACTGCTTCTGTTTCAAATGTTGTCCTGTAGAGGCGCGTTATGTCCTGGTAGCGTTCGTTTATTCTTGGTTGAAGGAAAAAGAAGTCGTCAATTACGTTTTTTCTGTTTGCAAACGCGGTGATGTAGTTTCCGTATGATACAGGCGCGATTATTGTTGAGTCAGGAGGTGTTGTTGTGCTGAGCTTTTTAAGAACGGTTGCTTCTTCATGGGTTATTGTGTGCTGAAGTTGTGTGTTGACTTCTGTGTAGGTTGGATAAGCGGTTGTGTAGATGGCTAGCAGGATTGCGATTAGTGTAAATGGCCAGGTTGCCTTTGCAATTTTTGTTTTTTTAAGCCAGTCAGAAAAGAAGAGCGCCCATTTTGCAAATAGGAATGCAAGGGATATTCCGAATATCATAAGTCCTGTGTATATATCTATGAGCCTGAACCACAGAAGTATTTTTGCTACAAGTGTTATGCTAAGCAGGATGAGTGTTTCCCTTTGTGGCTCTATAAATGATGCTTTGTACAGGGCATAAGTTCCTCCGATTAATGGGAAGACGCCTATTTGCCACAGGGCTCCCAGCACTGTGATGTTTGAAAAGTATTGGCTGAGCAGTTCTTTTGGCACGTTCTGCCAGATTACTGATGGCCCGTGAAAGAGTATGAGTTTTTTGTACATTAGGAATTGAGCCCATAATGCGAAGAAAATTGCAAATAAACCAAGCTCGTATTCTGCAATCTTTGGCTTTAATTTTTCTAACTGCAAAAGTATTATGTAAACTCCTATGCTGAGCACAAATACGATTGAGAGCGGGTGCAGGAAGACAAACACAAAAAGTGATGATAGGAAGATGAATATCCATTTTTTTTCTGGGCTTTTGAGCCATGCGTATACAAGGAAGAAGAATAATGGCATTGCAAGGGTTAATGGTGAGATGTGGTTGAAAGTGTGTGCAAAAAAAGCTGGAACTAGCGACGTTATTAGCGCTGTGAATTCTGAGAAAAGCTTGTGTTTTGTGAGCAAGTAGGAAATTAGGTATGCTGGGATGACAAGCAGGCTTGCGAATACGTTTGGGATTATTTTGTAGACAATCGGAAGCGGAATAAACCATCCAAAGAACGCCAGTATGCCGTTAAATAATGGACTTCTGATTAATGTCCTGCCTCCATAGCCGAGCTGGTCTTGCCAGAGCGGTTTGCCTTTGTAGAGTGTTTCTGTTGCCCTTACTTCAAGGTAAGCGTCGTCTGAGCTGAAATAGGGCGTTTGAAAGGCAAAGTACAGGCGCATGACTAATACAAATAGAAATACAACTGTCAGCCCCACCCACGGTTTACTCATACACTGTATAGCCAAAGGAGAGGGTTTATAAAGGTTATTGGCATTGGAGAATATGGGTATGAACACGAAAAGGATGTCTACAGGGGCTGGTTTTTTGGATGATTTTTTGGAGGGCGGCTATGAAACAGACGCTATTACAACCATCTATGGTCCTGCTGGTGCGGGGAAGACAAATCTTGCCCTACTTGCCTCTATAGAGATTGCAAAAGCCGGTAAGAAGGTTATCTATATTGATACGGAAGGTGGCTTTAGTGTTTCACGCCTGAAGCAGATTCTGCCTGATTACAAAAAATTGCTTGAGCGTTTTGTGTTTTTGCGTCCGACAAATTTTGAGGAGCAGAAAAGAGCAATTGAAATGTTGAAAAAACTTGTCAACCAACGCATTGGTTTGATTGTTGTTGACACAATCACAATGCTCTATCGCCTGCAGCGCAGTTTTAAGGAAGACGACAGTTTCAACCGCGACCTGAGCTTGCAGATGCTGGCATTGAATGAGATAGCCCGGAAGCATAACATTCCTGTTTTGTTGACATCTCAAGTGTATGCCTCGTTTGAGAATGGCAGGGTTAAGATTGTTGGTGGGGATATTTTGCTGTACACCAGCAAGTGCCTGCTTGAGCTTGAGCCTTTGCATGCGGGAAAGAGGAAACTGGTGCTGAGAAAGCACCGGAGCATTGCTGGAGGGAAGGAAGCGTTCTTCGAGATAGTTGAAAAAGGAATAAAAGAAAGCAGGTGATTATTCTTCTGTGAATTCGTCAAGGGCAAATGGCGGTTCCTGGTCTGTTCCCAGCGCGCCGCGCAGCCGTAGGTATTCACGTGCGAGTATGTAGAACAAAAGGCCGAGTGACTTTTTGCCTTTGTTGTTGCATGGCACAACCAGGTCTATTTCATTGCTCTGGTTGTTGGTATCGCATAGCGCGATGACCGGCAATCCTATTTGAATTGCGTCTTTGATGGCGTTCCTGTCTGGCCAGCTGTCCGTTACTAATATTGCTTTGACTTCCATGAATGTATCAAGCTTTGGATTGGTGAGAATTCCTGGAGGATATCTGCCTGCAAACACCCTGATGCCTGTGTGTTTTCCAAAGGCCTTGACTGCTTTCCAGCCGTTTTCCCTTCGGCTGCAGACCAGAAGTTCTTCAGGCGCGTATTGGCTGAGCAGGTTTGCGGCCATTCGTATGCGCTCATCTATTTTTTGCAGGTTTAACACGCTTAGTCCATCTGGTCTTGTTTTGTAGATGAAAGGGTCCATGTATTTTGTTCTGAACTTTGTGCCTATGTGGATGCCTGACTTCAGATAGATGTCTTGCGGTACTAAAAATGTGCTTTCAGTTGTCATATGTTTCGTGTCCTCCCGTGGTTTTTATTGCCCATGCAAGCTTTTGCTTGAATGCCCGAAAATCGTCCTGATTTTCGATGTCACACGGTGTTTGTCCACGCCAAGCGGGCATGAACGGTTGGCAATATAGCGTCGTCGAGAATGCTTGTTTATAAAGTTTATGTTTCAAGGGCGGTATTGAAAAGTTTTCAATGGGGTGCCCCGGTCTCACAGCGTGAGACTTCCTTTTTTCCTCCCCTCGCCTGCGAAGGGGAGAAAAAATGAACCTTGGCTTTGCCAAGGCGGGATCTGCGCTGAACCTTTCAATACAGCCGTTTCAAGGTCAAGTCAACTTAATGGTGCTGGCCGCTCTGCCTCGGCTTCGCTGAGGTAAGTTTTCTCCGCATCTGCGTGGAGGAGAGAAAAATGAGGCCAAAGGAGAGGCCAGCCAGCACCAGAAACCTGACTTAACCTGTTCCAAGGGAGCGTTGCATGTATTGACGGAGTTTGCTGAGTTTGGTGAACAGTGTTCCTTGTGCTGTTTCAAGTGAGCGGCTGACTGCCAGTAATGCTGGTTTGAAAAGGAGTTCTTTGGTGAGCCTGATGACTTCGCGTGCCTCTTCTGAGAGTTTCTCTGTTGAAATAAAAAGCCTGAGGGGAAGAATTTGGTATTCGGGCGGAAGGAAAATTTTCGGTTCTTCATCGGGTGCTGGGCTGGCATACACGTAGTCAAATTGTGCGATATCTTTTTCCAGCGCTTCGTAAAAATAGCGCCCGTGTCTGACCACTTCGCGTGGAATAAAAATCGTTCCGGTGAGCATGTCGATGGCAAAAACAAAATGGCTTTGAACCATTCCCGGAACGTTGATATAGTGTGCACCAAGGGTGTACTCAGTCGCCTCGGCTTTTCCTTTGAAAATGCCGCTGCGGAGAAGTTCTGCGTTTTTTTCTGCACGTTGCACTATGGTAAGGTCGTATCCGCGGCGGATTCGTTCTTGTTGGGTTAGTGGCTGGCTGATTGAGTCACGCACTAGAAGAAGCGCATCTCTGATGTTTTGTGTTTCACGTGCAAGTATTTCGATTTTATTGCGGACATAAGCATAGTATGCTTTTTTCTCTGTGTTTGATGCACTTCGCTCTTTTTCCGCATATAGAGCCCGCAGTTCTGGTCCTGAAAAGGCAATTCCGGGGCGCTCTTTCTGCTCGACCGCAAAATAAAATTCGCATTTTCCTCGGTACTCTTTGAGCAGGTTTACTATGATTTCACGTTCTTCAGGGCGGATGGTTATTGACCCTACATTCGTTATTTCCTGTATTGTTTTCATCACCCGCACGATTGCTGAGAGAAGCTGGGTGAATTCCGGCTTTCGGAATTGAATTGCAAACTGTGTTGCGACCTGCAAAAGTGCAGATAAGCTGACGTACCTGCCATCTATGTTTACGAGAACGTTCTGGTTTTGGCATGAGCCGATGCACTGGGGGGTTACCTCTTTTAACAGTACTGCCATCAGGAGTTGTATGGAAATAATGCTTTTAAATGTTACTTGTATATTTTGACTTCCCTGTATTTTGGCCCTTCCGGCGTCAGTTGGCTCTCTATCAGCTTGAACTCTTTGACATCAAAAGTTAGTGGCTTGACGTGCAGGTTTTTTACATTTTCAGCGAACTTTTTGTCAGTGATTTCCTTGACACGCGCAAGCGTTATATGCGCCTTGAAATCTTTTTCTTGTGCAAACATCCCTTTTAATGCCGATTCAATATTTTTCTGTAATGCGCATATTGTGCCTTGTGGCTCAATTCCTATCCAGACAACGCGCGGTGTGCCGTTTTCCGGAAATACTCCGCTACCGTCGAGTGTTGCGGTGAACGGGGTGAACGTGATTTGTGACAGCCTTTTTTTTATTTCATCCGCTTGCGCTGGTGTGACTTCTCCCAAAAATTTTAATGTCAAATGAAAGCTTTTTGTAAGCGTGAGTTTGGCACCAGTAAGTTTTTTCTGCAGCTTGAGAAAATAATCATTTATTTCTTGAGACACTTCAACTGCGACAAACAATCTCATGCTAAAGAAAAATAATAGAATAAAAATAAAAGCTTATTGCTTGTTTAAGGTTTCGGCGGTTTCTTCTTCACCAAAGCTTTCAGAATCCTCTGCTAACTCCGCAGGCGCCTCTTCAGAAGGCGCTTCCTCTGCAGGAGCTTCTGCTGGTACTTCGCCAAAGCTTTCTGATTCTGCGGGTGCTTCTTCCGCAGGTGCTACTGCCGTTCCGCCTTCGCCGATGACTTCTGCAAAGCCTACTTTGCGCAACACTTTGGTCACGCGCACTCTGACGCGTTGGCCTTCTTTGACGCCAGGAATAAACAGCACGAAGCCGTTTTTCTTGGCCAAGCCGTCGCCTTTTTCGCCGACTGCTTCTATGGTGACATCCAATTCGTCGCCAACTTTTACTGGTGGGGTTTGCATCCCCATGCCTCCGCCGCGTGGTCGGAAGCCCCCTTGCCTTCTATCTCCATACATAGTTTATTTCACCTGCTTGTATATTGTATGCAGAACAAGCCACATACAACGTGTTTTTCTCGAGGAAAGTATTTAAATGTTATGCACAATTGGTCGGTGATATGTTGATGGACCATTTCCCATTGAGCGATGCTTTGAAATATGTGCGTTGCGGCAAGTCAGTTCCGGATGAGGAGTTTATTTTGTACCCAAAGGAAAGGGTTGAAACAAAAAGAGGGGAGGTTTACTGGCGTGAGTCGGCTGCCGAGCATGATGCGTTGATGGATTTGCTGGGCATCTCCCCTGTCAGGCATACTGCTGTTTGGGAATCGGTCTCTTTGGCGGTTGAAAATGCGTTCTTGCGTGGTAATCAGGCATCTCAAACGCTTGATGTTATTGTGCGTGTATATAAGGGCATCACAGGCCAGGTTGTTCAGGTTATAGATCATGGCTCTGGCTTTGATTATAAGAGGTTGGTTAATCGTGTGCATGCTGGCGAAAAATACCAAACTGGCACGGGCAAGGGTCTGCGTGTTATCAATGACGCGCCGGTTGTTGCTGGATTTGAGGGCGCTGGCAACATAATGAATATTGCAATTCTTTATGAAAAAATAATATAGGTCAGCTGCACAGCTGTGTGCTCATAAAGGAGATGCATTCTTTGCAGAGTGCGTCTGCCTGCACGAGTTGTGCTAATCTGCCGCTTGGTGCTTCTCCGCCGCTGTGTCCGCATATTGCGCAGGACTTATGCATCTTTGATTCCTGCCTCGGTGACTTGGAAGATTGCCTCTGATTCAGGCATGCAGGGGCTGTCTACCATTTTTGCCACGCGCGTGCCTTTTTTGCCGCGGCGCAGATATAATCTGTATGTGCTGTTGTGAGCGACGATGTGTCCGCCAATTGCTTCTGTTGGGTCGCCGAAGAACTGGTCTGGCTTTGCCATAACTTGATTTGTCACGTAAACCGCTATATTATGCTTGTCTGCGACTTTCATTAACGAATGCATGTGTTTGTTGATGCGCTGCTGTCTGTCTGCAAGTGTTCCCCTTCCAATGAATTCTGCCCGGAAATGTGCTGTCAAACTGTCTACTACTATGAGTTTGACGTTTATGCCCTGTTTGATGAGGTCGTCTACTTTTTCTGCGAGCAGCATTTGGTGGTCCGAGTTGAATGCTCTTGCAACTTTGACATTTTTGAGTGCTTCCTGCGGGTCAAGACCGCAGTCCTCTGCTATTTTTGTTATTCTTTCTGGTCTGAACGTGCCTTCAGTGTCAATATAGACACACACGCCGTTTGCTCCTCCTTTTTCCTGTGGCAACTGTACCCTGACTGCAAGGGTGTGCGCAATTTGTGATTTTCCTGAGCCGTATTGGCCGTATGCCTCTGTTATGGCTCCTGTTTCAAATCCGCCGCCCATGAGCTTGTCAAGTTCAATTGATCCTGTGGTGATTTTCATCATTTTTTCGCGTTTTTTCATCAGCTCTTCACCTGATGTGAATTCCATTTCCAGGTTTGCGCGAGCAATTGCAATGATTTTCTTGGCTGTTGCTTCTGAGAGTTCTGTTGCGCCGACTATTTCGCCTGGTGTGGCCACTGCTATGCTCATAAGGTCGTGGAAGCCCGCTGCTGCCAGTTTTTCAATGGAGGCAGGCCCCACGCCGGGGAGATCTTCAACGTTTGTGATTTTCTTTTTTGGTTCATTTTCCATTTTCTTTGCTACCTCGAGGACGCCTTCGGGAGTTTCAATGCGTGCAATTGTTTCTTCATCTTCAATTGTTCTTTTGTTTGCCATGTTTATCACCTTTTTGTTTTTGTAATTGGAAATGTTACGAGTTTGAATTTAAAAATAAAAATCAGCAGCTGGGCTGCTGTGGTTGCGGGGTTATTTCTTCTTTCTTTTTTCTCAAATGCTCACCTCTTCTTGTTTTTGTTCATTTGTATGCCCATTCAGGACAAGGTATTTGTAGGCCTCTTCCACGACGAGTGCCACTTTTGGCAGGTCATTGAGACGCAACGAGTTGGTTGTCTGCCATTGTCCTGTCTTGTCCTTGTAGCGGCGTTGGAGTGAGACGCTGTGGCTTTCGAATGGTTTGCCGTTTTTGTCCACTCCTGTGTTTTTCCAGACAGTTGCGCTAATTGCGCCTGTGCTGAATTTTTTTTCTGGTTGATTTTTTTCTTCCATTTTGTTTACCTCTTGCTACTCGAGAATGCTTTGCATTTCGAGTTCCCGCCAGGCTTTGCTTGGCGAGATTTCGCGTTTTGTTTCAGCTCACAGCTTTGCCGTGAGTGAGGTGCTCGCAATACCTGCTATATGACCATGCTACCTTTAAATAGCTCAAGAAGGGGTTTGTCCAGTGTCCAGTGCAATTTTATATAGGAGATGGTTATTTCCAATAGTATGGGTGGAAAACTTCCGAAGCTTATTGTTGCTGGGCTAATAGAAAAAGATGGCAAGGTTCTTTTGGCAAAGGAATTGCTGGAGAATAAGCAGGAGCGTTGGCTTGTTCCTAGTGGTCATGTTGAGTTCGGCGAGAGTTTGATTGAGGCTGTTAAGCGCGAGATTAAGGAGGAGACTAATTTGGATGTGGAAGTTTTGAAATTAATTGATTTTAAGGAAGTGATTGCTACAAAGCATGATTATCATACTGTGATTTTCTTTTTCCTCGTAAAGCCATTGAATGCAAGCATAAAATTGCCAAAGGAAATATTGGAAGCGAAGTTCTTCGGAAAGGAGGAAGTTAAGAATTTGCAGTTAATTGACAGTGCTAAGTGGATTTTGGACAAGCATTTTTCTTAAAGTTTGTCTTTATACAATTCTAGAAATTTTGGTAACTGTGAGTGGCATGGTGTTGGTAATTTGTCAAGTGTAAACCAGCCTATGGCGTCTGCTTTTTCTGGCTCTCCGATTTTTGCTTTTGACCTGTCTACGTGTACTTTGAAGTCTAGTGCTATCCAGTGTGTTGGCTTGCCGTTTACTTCTCTGTGTATGTCTCTAAATCCTAGAAATTCATAGCCTATAATATCTGTGCAGTATTCTTCTTTGATTTCTCTTCTGAGAGTATCTTCAATCTTATGCCCGAATTCTACGCTTCCTCCTCCTATGTCCCAGTTGCCGTGTTCATCTCTGCATTTTTTTGAGCGTTTGTTCATGAGGATGTTGCCGTTGCCGTCATGGCATATGAAGACTACAGATACTCCTGTAAAGTCTGCTCCTTTTTTTTTGTCGTATTCCTCTTTATCCATGGTGTTGAAATTCGATGGGGGATATTTAATATTAATTGGCATCTAAAATATATGTTTAACGACGAGTAGTGCGTCGAGCAGTAATACACTGCCAAGCGTTATTAATTCCATTAGCCCGTTTGTCATTATTGGTCCTTGTATTCTGAATGTGCTTACAGGATGCAGTAAATTGCAGCCGTTTCTTGTGAAGCAGTCGGAGAGCAGGTGCGAGCTGTATCCGATTGCCAGAGGTATTCCTACAATATCGAGTTTTGCATAGTGAAATCCAAAGTATATAATGACTGCCGGAAATATGCTGTGAAAGAATCCGCGGTGTGAAAAAATAGTTGGTATCCATCTTGTCAGTGGCACTATTCTGTTGATTTTGCTGTTTTCATGGTCGACATCCGGAAGCAAGCTGCCAAGAACAACAAGTGGGATGAAATAAAACCACGGCTGGTTGAAAAATGGAAAGAGCATTAATCCTGCAAGCAGGCCTATTGCCATGTGTGTTTTCCCCATCATTTTTTCCACCTGTTTTGAAACGAAGAAACCAATATACTATAAATTACTGTTGGCTTACTCTTGCAAGTTCTTCTTGTGGGTTTGCTTTTTGGACTTGGTTTGCAATGAATTCTATTCTGTCAAAGAATGTGTTTCGTTTTGCTCTGCCGATAAACTTGTATTGCTCGCCGAGCAGTTCTGTTTTCAGAGGCTCAAATGTTTCCGGATTCACCCGGTAGGCAATCATTTGTTCTTTTGTTTTTCCCAAAAGCCGTTCTGCCTGGTTTCTGAAAAGCACTACGCGTATATTTTCTGTTCCGTCGTCTAAAAATACGTTAACGAGATAGCTATAGTCGGGCATTACTGCAGAGTGTTCGTCGCATGCCCATTGCCCTTCGACTTCTTTGAGGCGCGCGCTGCATTGCGGGCAGACCTCGAAGAATTTTGGGTCGAATACTTGTACAATCGTGCCGAGTATTTCCACTTGTTCGTCGCTTTCAGTGAGTTCTTTGAGTGTTTTTCTCGTTGCTGTGTATTGTTTGACGTCTGGAACTGTTTCTTTTGGATTCAAATTAACCCTGCTTGCTTCGTTCAAATGGACTTCTTTGTAGCCGCGCTGGTTTTCGCGCACCATTCCTCCTGATATTTTGATTGGTGCTCCGGTGCTGAGCTGGCTGAGTATGTCTGCCTGGTTTCCCCAGCATACTATGCGTACAACACCTGTGTCGTCTCCTACTAAGAAGCTGCCGACTTTTCCTGAGCTTCCGTCTGCGCGCTGAAAATCACGGATTTCGTAGATTTGTGTTACCCTGCCGAGGATTTCTGCATTTCTCATTCCTGGCAGCAAATCTTTTATTTTTCCGCCGCCTTCAAAGAGTTTAACGCCTAATTCATTGGCAATAATATGTGCTGCGCCTTCTTTCGATATTAAGCCGGCGAGTGCAGCGCATTTGGCTTCTATTTTTGCCATTATGTCTGCGTCTTGTAGTCCTGTTTTCTCTTTTATGCGCGCCAGTATGTCAGGCAGTGGCATTCGAATCAAATTGTCACCCCGAAATTGGCAGAAATCGGTGTTTTATAAAGATTTAGGTAGTCGTGATGGTAAAGCTTGGTGCGAACCACATTGTGCCGAGTGAAGTGAGTTCTGTTGGTGGTTTTGCGATGTTTTTCTTGATGGGGAGTATAGATATTGCGTGTATGTTTTTCCCTTCGATGTAAACTTCATAGTTATTTTCTGGTATTTTTGTGAAGGATCTGACATTGAATGCTTTAATGTAGGGATTTAGGTGTTTGTTGAAAGCTTCATTGAATTTTTCCGGAGAGCTGTTCAATGGAGCTTCTTTTAGTATGGTGGGAAGTTCAAGTTGTGCTGCTTTTTCAAGGTAGTTTATTATGTCTTCTTTTGCATAGGTTGATGCAAGCAGTATTGCTTGGTCTTCACCGATGGCTTGTTTTGTGGTTTCTACTTGTGTTGTCATGCGGAAGTACAGGACTGGTAAAACTATTATTACTATGAAAAACATAATCCAGCTATAGTCTACTGCTCCTTTTTTCATACCGCCTCCACAGATACGTCAAGTGTGAATTTCATTGCTTTTCCGCCTTTTATTGGCAGGTATGCTTCTTGGCTTGTGGTTTTAAGGATGTCGAGGCTCGTGAGCTTCATTAAGATGTAAGCAGGGGCAGTGTATGGTCCTAGTCCTGTGAAGAAGGTTGCAGTCCATATTGTGCTGGCAGCGTTGTATATTGTGATTTCTAATAAGCATTTTTTGTCAATGCCTTCCGTGTGGCATGATGCGTCGTAACCTCCTTTTGGTATGGTTGCATAATTGGTCGCATATTTTTCCAGGATGTCTTCCACATCTCCGTCATCTTTGTGGGCTATGTTAATCCCGTGCGCATGTATTAGCTCTGAGAAGAATGTTCTGTATTCTAGCTCTGCTGTTATGATTTCTGCTTGGTTTCTTGATGCTACAGAGACGTCTTCTCGTACCCAGATGTAGAAGAATATTAGCAGAATTGCAATTATGCATATTACTATTATGTAGCTTAACAGCCAGAATTGGCCTTTTTTATTTTTTGATGGCGTAATCATATGGGTAGTATTCCTCTATTGTAAGTTTCTTCTTTGTTCCTTTTACCATCACGTCTTTTGATTCGATGTATTTTTGGTATCTGAAAGGCGCTATTGGTTTTGCAATGTCATAGAATTGTTTGTTGTGGTAGGTGATTTGCCCGTCTATTTCTATGCTGTACGCGAATTGTTTTCTTGCAATTGTTTCGCTTATTCCTTCAAGGTTGTCTGTGTATGAAAATGGGTTTGTTCTGCCTGTAAATTGGTTTGTTTCCCATAATCTTGCCTTGAGCTGTTGTGATTGTATTGATTGGTCAAGTGGTACTGGCTGTAGGGCTCCGCCCATAATGGTTGTTGGTATGGTGACCAGAGCTACTGCTATTGCTAAGCTTAGTGGAAGGTAGAATACTCCGAATCTGAATACCAGTCCTGCTGGTGCTTCTGCTTTTTTGTTCCACATTTTATTCCACTCCGTAGTTTTTAATGCCGTTATAGATTGCTATTCCAAGCTCTGGAATTTTTGTTAGTATGCTGTCATTTTTTGCCGCGTTGCCTATTTCAAGTAAAACAGCTGGTCTTGTTCCTTTGAGTACTTGTTTTGGGTCTTCGGGTGGCAAATTTTGCATGTTTACTGGTATTGGCCTTACTGGGATGCGGAATTTTTTTGTTAGCTCGTTTAGTATTTCGCATGCTAATCGGCTGCTGCCTGGCGTGTCTGCATTGTAATATGCTTTTACTGTATCTTGGTCGTCTTCTCTTATTCCTGCGTGCAGCGAGATAATAGCGTCTCCTGATGTTTTTTGTCGTGCTTCAATTGATGCTATTGAGTCAAATCTTAGTGTTCTTGTTGGGTTGAAGAACACCTTTCCTGCGCGTAGCGAATTGGCAAGTTTTAGCGTGTATTCTGATTCTGTTGTTCCGAGCGATTGTATGATATATCCTTTATCACCTTCTTCTTTTGAGGCATCGTATCCGTGTCCAGGGTCTAATGCTATGTTGCGTAGTGTTGCTCCTTTTGACGCGTCGCATGTTAGCATGTATGGGCTTGGCGTGTCTTGTGGCCTTGCTACTCCAAACCATCTGCCCATTTTGAATTGTTTTAATGGACCGATGGTTTGTCCTTTTTCTGGTTTGTATTCTCCTGCTACGAACACGTTGCCTGGCACTCGGGTGAAGAAGAATGTGCTTGTTTGCGCGCTTCCTTCTGACGTGTACACTTGTCCATCTTCAAATATTAAGTGATAGCCACCCGCGTCTATTATGTCTAATTCTGCGTTTATATCTTTTCCCAGTGCTTGCAGGCCTTGCAGGTTTAGCCCTAATTTTGTGATATAAAGTTGCCTGAGGTAAGCTTCATTGCTTGATATGTTTAGAACTGCATAGAGTATGCTTAGGAAAACAACACCAAGCCCTAGTGCTGCTATGAATATTGGCGGAAGAACGACTTTTGCCTGGGCTTTTCTCATACTTTTTTCACCGTAAGCACGCTTCCTTTATCTGTGCAAATGATTGCAACTTGTACTAAGTTGCCTTTTTTTACGGCAAATTCTGTATAATCTTGCGTGACGCAGAGTGTTTCTCCGCAGGCTGGTGAGCAGGTTTTTGAGGTCTCTATTACGTGGCATGTTTCTTTTTTGGTTGTTTCTACGAGCTGGTACATGCAAAGGCATGTTCTTCCTTTGCATTTTTGTGGGGTTGCCACTCCTCCTTCTGGGTAGAATGCTATTTGGAATGGTTTTTCCGATGCTATTGGTATTGTTATGGTTTCTCCTGCAATTATTTTTTTGTCGTCGAATCTGTCAACAAGGTGTTCTTTTGCATCTATTATGCGTTTGAAGTCCCGGTCTTGGTCCGTCATGGCTCCTCGCCAGATGATTGATATGATGGCAAATACTGCGGCTATTCCGATTAGAAGTGGTGCGGCTTCTTTGAGAATCTCAACCAGCCATTCTATTGAGATGAACCCCTTTTTTTTGTTTATCATTCTATATTTTAACAAAAATACTGGCAGAGCTTTGCTTAGCGCTGCCTTTTTGCATTAAACCAAGTAAGAATTGTCCTTTTAAAAGTTATGCTTCTTTTGGAACGCAGCAGACTTGAAGGTTCTTACTTTTACAGTCCGTCCAGGGTTGTCCTGTTGGCGCAGTGCTTTGTGTAGTGTATTTTGCAGGGTCGCATGTGCTTGCGCAGAATGTTCCTTTTATGATGCTTTGGCATTTGTCTGGCCCGTATTCTGCTTCTTTTTGTATTTCTCCAAATTGTTTTCCGCCTTTGGCTACTTGTTGTTGTGCAAAGATTACTAGAATTACAAGAATGATTAGGCCTAGGACTATGGCAACGATTGTGCCGGTTGTCAGCTCCAGGCCTTTTTTGTTCATCATGGTGTTTTAGCTGTTATGTGTATTTAAAGTTTTACTCTGAGCAATCGCTTTCAGGGTTGTAGGTGAAGAAAACGTCATCGCATAGCATGCCTTCGTTGAAGCATACTGTTACTGGATAGGCTCCTTTTTGTATTGGAACTTTCTCTACTGATATTTTCCATTGAAATCCTCCGCACAATGCATCTGCAAGTTCCTTGCCGAGTTCAGAGTGTTTTCTTAAAGCGTCTAATAAATTGCTTTTGTAGATTTCCCCTTCTAATCTTTCAGCGCTTAATATGTAACAGCATACTACTTCATCGTCGTACATTTTGCCTTGTTTCCAGCAGTCTATTGCTGCCTGTGCTGCCATTTCTGCGCTGTTTATATAGATAGTTGGGCAGCCACCTCCTGCTGTTGTTCCTGGAATTGTAATTGTTTCTGTTTTGCTTGGAAATATTCTTTTCCAGAGTGCTCCTATGCTTGTTTCTGTTTTTTCTCTTTGTTGTCCCGCAAAGAGAAGAAAGATTAGAGCTAATAGTGCAACTAATCCGATGGCTAGTAATAGTTCTCCTGCAATGCCTTTTTTCCTTTCTTGGAAAAAATGACAAGTTGAGTTTTGCTTAGCGCTGCCCTTTTTTTTCATGGCTGTATTTCTGTAATGCTTTCGACTCCTGTTCTGCCTGATTTTATGCTCAGCCATATCAGGAATGCCAGTAGGATGACTGCCAGGATTAGTCCTAAAAATTGTGCCCATCCAGGCATGTCTCCTTTTTTGCTCATGCTATTATGTTTGTGCATTCTAGTCCTCCTTCTTTCATTGGTGCTTGAATCAGTTGGTATGGGTGTATTAGCAGTTGTCCTCTTGTCTCTGAGGCTTCTATTTCTTCAGGGGTTATTTCTGTTGCAACAGCTGCTATTCCTGCTGTTCCTATTGCAGTTGCTCCTTTTTTGCCTGCATATTTTACTGCTCCGAGTGTTGCTATTTTTGCCAACCCTCTTACGCCTGCGCCTACAACTTTGCCAACGCCTGGCAGCGTTATGGTTAGTGCAATGTCTGCTGTCCAGAGCGAGAGCTCGAGCCAGTTTCTTGACAGCCATCCTTCTTTTGCTTGGAGGAACAATACTGCTATTGGCGCTTTTGTTGTGTATTGTAGGTCTAATTTGTCTGGTTTTATTGGAAGGTCTGCTGATAGATAATCGTAATAGGTTGTTTTGAAATACGGTTCTGCTTTTAGCAGCTCGTATAAGGAATCTATTCCTTCTTGATTGCGGAGTGTTATTGGCAAATCTTCGCCGAAGCTTACCACGCTGCATACCACACAAAAGACGTGTCTGCCTTGAAAGAATCCTGCTTTGAAAACGTCCAGTTTTCCTGCCCATACCTTGTCCCAGCATTCTCTCATTTCTTTGGCCATAATGTAGTTTAGCGCCCATTCGTTCATGTTGTCGTAGGTTGGTTTTCCTTCTTTACAAAATTCATTTGCTGCTTCTGAATAATAATTTTCAAGAGCTGTTTTTGCTCCTGCAGAGCTTTTGAGTTCGGCGCCGCAATATTTTGTTATTCGTTTTTTTGCAAGATTGTGATAGGGTTGAAGGGAGTGTGAGTCTATTGTGATGTACTTTGCTTGGCAGCCCACTGGTATCTGTCCAGTGAATGGAATTTTTCCGGCCAATGCCGACAAGAACATATTCCAATTGCATTCTGCTTGAGCGCCTGCACCAGTGAGAAGCCGGCTGAATGCTGGCCATTGCCAGACCAGTATGACCACTGCTGCAAATATGAGCGCTATTATTACAACGAAATGTTCGAATGCAATTCCTTTTTTGTCGTTGAGAGGATGTCTTAAATCTAAAGGTTCACGGGTGTGCTCGCCAATTTTGTTGGTGACGTAACGGCTATGTGCGCTTTTTTTATTTATTTTGGGAGTGTTTTCCATAATGCATAAGCTATTGCTCCGATGACGATTAATATGATTAGAATGTAGATGAGTTCTTTCCAAAGGCCTTCTTGACCTCTTTTATTCGCAAACATGCTTGTTTTTTGAGAAACAGTGTATTAAAATGTTGCTATTTATTGGTGCTGGCCGCTCTGCCTCAGCTTCGCTGATGTCGTTTTTTCTCCTCGGCTGAGAAATGAGTCCAGAGGACCAATGGCAAGTTAGCACCAGAAACTTGACTTAACCCTATTTCTTGGTGCCTGCTTGCTGTGTTGTTTTGCATTCTGCCATTTGTTCTGAGCGGGCTTGAGCGTTTGATTAGGTTTTTCATTGTGCTAATCTTTGAATTTGTGAGGTGTGAATTAAGCGCCTTCGTTTTATTACATCGACGTGTACGACGGCAGAATGTTTATCTTTGTTTTTAAGGAGTATAAGATACCATCAGTTGGCATATTTCTGTTAATGCCTCTTTCAATTTGTCGTAGTTTTCTTTGTGTCTTTCGTAGTATTCTTTGTCTTCTTTGGATATTTCTTCTATGAAATTGGTTGCTTTTGTTATTGCTTCTTTTCTTTTTGAATGCATACGTTTTCTTTCAGGTGAGCTCCATGCGCTTGCAAGTGAGAGCATTCTGTGGATGGCTGAATTGTAATAGGCGCGCATGAGTGTTGAATTGTTTAGATTGGTTTTTTCTTTGGAGAGTTCGTGTGCATACATGGTTATGCATAGCTTTTTTTCTTCTTGGATGAAGAAATTGCCGTATTCCAGTAGATTGACAAGGTCAAATGTGACTGGTACAAGGTAATCCGCTTCACAATCTATTACGCCTATTTTGTCTCCTATAATCCAGTTTTCTGGATGGGCGTCTTTGTTCCACACCCAGAAGGCGTCTTGTAATATGGCGTCATAAACTGGCCTGTAATTTTGTACTACTTTTTTTGCCAGCTCGCGTGTTATGTTGAATTCTTGTGCAAGTAGTTTTGAGCGTAGTTTCCATGCCACCGGTAGTCTTGGAAGGTTTGTCGGCATTCTTGCGTGGATTTTTGCAAGTGCGTTGATTACTTGGCTGACTGCGGTTTTGTCTCCTTTTGCAAGTTTTTCGTAAAGTGTTTCGCCTTTTAAATGACGCATGACAAGTGCGTATTTTCCTTCTTGTTTCTCACTTGTTACATACAGTACTTGTGGAACAGTGACTTCCTGGGCTAGTTCTTCAAGTGTTTTGTAGGCGTTTGCTTCGCGCAGTAGCTGTTCTTGCTGTTCACGTTCTTTAAAAATAAGAGTTTGCGCGAAGAACTTGTTGTTTTTTAGTATGCGTACCAATGTTCTTGTTTCTCCTATGCGCTCCCAGTATGGCTGTTCACGTATCGCAAGAAGCGCGTCGCGCCATGCATCTTCAACATCAGATCTTTTTTGTGCTGTTGCGAGGAGCGCGTGGAACACATAGATTTCTTTTTTTAGATTCAGTCCAAATTCGTCTGCTGCGAGTTTCCCAAGTGCGCTCCAATACCATGCTTTTTCTGGGTTTAGTATGCTTGCGACTGCTGCCGATAAAAGGTAGACTTCTGCGTGCCTCGGGCTTGTTTTTTTGGCTATGCTGCAGGCTATTCTTGGGAATAGCAAGTTTATTCTGGCAGTTAGCGATAATTTTGGTTTTTTGTTGGTTAGCCAGTCTGTTGCGTCTCGCATGCAGATCAGCCCTTCATCAAATTGGTTTTTAAAAAAGTGACGCATTGCTGCCTCTATTGCAAGTGCTGGGTTGTGTTGCTTTCTGGCAATTCTTTCAACTTTTTTTGGATCTTTGCTGAAGTAATGTTTTAGGAATATTATTGGATGAAACGAGATTTCTGTTGTGCCGACAAATTGTATTTTTGGTGGTGTTTGTGCATTTAATTTTTCCTCAAGCGTGCGCAGTTTTTTCCCATCTCCTTTTTTAGTGCGTGGCCTGTTTGGGTCTTCTCTTATGTAATCACGGATGAGCATTGTTGTTGCACGGGTTGCTGAATATGCTATGAATGGCGACCAGATTTTCAGTGTGCAAGCTAACATGTCGCCTATTGTGGGGTATGGGGTCAGTTCTTCACTGAGTCTGCTTAGTGTTTTGATGGCGTATGGAACAGAAGCCAGTCCTGCAACAAGCCCTATTGCCCGCGGATGTTCTACAACGTTTTGAAGTGCTTTTTTCAACCTCCCCATGTACCACTAAGCAGCGATGACATTTATATATTAAGTTATCGTCGTGGTTTGTATGAAGCGCAAGGCTATTCAGCTTGCGGGGAAGATTTTTTTGCGCTGGCTTTTTTTGCACGAGAAATGATTAATCGAGATTAAGAGCTGGAATTTGAGCAGGTGATTATTATCGACCAGTTGTTTAAGTATTTGTTTTGGGGTTTGAGGTGGTGCTCCATCTGGTTTTTTGTGCCGTATGTGTGATTTGTCAAAAAATTTGATGATTAGCTTTGTATTATTGTCAGTCGTTTATTGTCAGTCATGTTTTTTGATGACACTGGTATTTGGCAACTAATTTTATAACGACGAAGGACTGGCTGAGTTTTGCTCAGCGCTGCTTATTTTGACGTGGCATTTTCAAGAAATTGGCTATAAAAGTTTGCTATTTGACTGTGCCTTTTCTGCAGCAGATTTCGCCTGGCTTTAGGTCTTTGAACGTTGCGTAGATGATGTCGCAGTCAGTGCCTATTGGCTTTAATACATTGTCTGGAGCGCAGGTGTTTTCTGTGACATTTGTAATTCCTTTTTGGCTTTTTGTTACTTGTTGCTGCACTATAAAGACAATTATAATTAAAACAATGAGCCCGAGGGCTGCTATAATTATTGTGTTAAGGGGTAGCCCCTGTGCCTTTACCCCGTGAGAATGCAGCATTCGTCGCATCTCCATGGCGATGGGTCGTCTGTTTTTGGCATGTTTCTCGGTATGCTTGCCCCGCTCAGCCGTGTTTCAAATTCAGGGTTGCATTTTTGGTCGGAATAAATTCCTGAAGGCGCACCTGTCGGCGGGTTTAGCTTGTAGCATCTGCCTGGGCATTCGCTTGCTGCTTTGCCGAATTTTCCGATTTGGCCTCCAAATATGGCTCCGATGACGACAAGAACCAGTATACCAAGTGCTGCTATGATGATTGTGCTGATTGGCAGACCTTGTGCTTTTTTCATAATGCACCTCTCTTACAATCGTATGCAGAATATGCGGATATTTAAATGTTGCCTATGCGTGGTGCTGTCAACTTAATGGTGCTGTCCGCTCTGCCTCGGCTTCGCTTAGACCATTTTTCTCTTCTCCGCATCTGAGAGAAAAATGAGTCCAAAGGACCGGAGCGGTCAGCCAGGACAAGAAACTTGACTTAACCCTATGCATCAACTTGCTTCAATATCTTATATTGTCGGCAATTGCCCTGATGTAATTGATTCGTTCTTGATGCATTTTGATTCGGTCTTTATATATTTTGATTAGGCGGTCTTGTTCTGCTTCAAGGCATTTGTATTCTTTGTCAAGAATTTCATATTCATTGTGAGGGTCATCTGAAAAATGAGATGCCTGCTGCAGGGCATACATTTTTTTGTTTGTGGCGTACTTTCTAAATGCGTTCTCCATGCAACCTTCTGTTATGCTATTATTGCCATATTTGTTTTCAGAAACAAGTTTTGACAACTGCCACCTTTCTTTTGGATTGAGATAATCTCTGCCTGAAAGTTCCTGTTTATGGTCTTCTATGTAGTTTGCAACAAATTTGGCAAATAGCATTTCTGCGCGTGGTGTTGAAAATGAGATTGTATATTCGCTATTTTGTCGTTCTGGGTTAATTGAATTGCATTTGTGCTCATATTGCTCTGAGTGAATTTTATGATTGTTTTTTAAGGTATATGCGCCGTAGGTTGCGCTTGCAAGCCCGATAAGCGTTGCTCCGATGACTGCCATTCTTTGTAACCAGTTCAGTTCTTTGAAATCTTTTGCCAAACTTTTTTGTTCAGCAATGTCTTCAAGCGCCATTTTTCCCCTCAAAAAGCACTGGCTCTGTCAGAAATCCTTCGCTTTTAAGTTCGCCAAGTATGTAGTGGACTTGCTTTTGTTTTATGTGAAAATTGCTTTCGATGTTGTCCATAAAATCTTCAAGGGAGGTCATGTCCTTGAATATGCAGTCGAGCATTGCATTCCAACAGTTGTTGATTCGGTATATCGAGTTGACATTTGGGTTGTTTGTGAGGTATTTGAAAAGCTTGTCTTTTTCTGTTGGCTCAACTGATAGCAAAATATAGGCGCGCGCCGAATAGCCGATTTTGTCATACGCAGGAAGGACTGAGAAGCGCAGCCATTCCTTTCGCAAGTACTGCTTTAGCCTGTCGTGTATGGTGCTGACAGGCAGCTGTAGCTTGCGCGAAAGTTCTGTCAGTGGGGCTCTACCGTTTTTTCGCAGTTCTGAAATGATGCGAAGGTCTGTTTGTTTCATTTGTATCACCGGAAGAAAGTATGTTTACTGATGCCTTATTTTTTGTTCTTAAGGTTCTTAAGATGGTATAAGCGAGTGAAGTTTTGAAAGGGCTGCACGAAGCAGGACATACTTGCCTTGGTTGCGTCCGGACTCTCCTCAATATATCTTTTCTGTTTGTTAATGGAGTATGGAAGCGTTGCAAGTGCGAGAATTATTTTATTTATCTGAGGGCTCTTTGTGAGTATTTTCAGCAAAAGTTTTACCAATCATATAGTACTACTGCGTGGCGATAACATTTATATATTAAGCTATTGTCGATAGTGCTATGAAGCGCAAGGTTATTCAAATTGCTGACAAGACCTTTGTGGTTAGTCTGCCAAACGATTGGGTGAAGCAGTGGGGCATCAAGAAAGGTGAGGAGGTTGATGTTGTTGAAAAGGGTCCTCGTCTGATTGTTTCTACTGCCGAGCCTCGGGAGTTGAGGAAAAAGGGAATTGATGTTTCAAATGCTACCGGGCGCACCCTTCGCTGGCTGTTGTCTTCTTTGCACAAGAAGGGCTATGATGAGATTGAGGTGCGTACTGAAAATCCAAATCATGCAATTATTATTGACCAGCTGCTGAAGGATTTGTTTTTGGGCTTTGCGGTTGTTCATTGTTCTGGCAGCCGGTGCGTTGTACGTTCTTTGTCAAAAGAGCTTGATGACCAACTGGAAGTGATTGTCAGGCGTGCTTTTCTGGTTACGCTTGCCTTGGCTGAGCAGTCTTTGCAGATGGCAAGGCAGGGGAAGTTTGATGACTTGCAACATGTTCTGGATCTTGAAAAGACCAACAACCAGCTGACAAACTTTTGCGAGCGTATTTTGAACAAGCGTGGACTTGACGAGCCGGTAAAGACCAGTTTCTTGTACGTGATTATGTGGAATTTGGAGAAAATTGCTGATGAGTACAAGTACATTTGCGAGTATTTGCCTAAGAAGGGCAAAATACGTTCTGAAACTGTTGCTATATTCGGGAAAGTTAACGGCTTGTTGAGAGAATATTACGAGTTATTTTACAGTTTCAAGGTTGATAAGCTGAGCAGGTTGTCTGATGAGTTTAAGTCAGTCAAGCAAGATATTGAAAAAGCTCTTGAGAAAAACCCTGATGCGGTTATCCTGAGCCACTTGCACCATATAGTGCTGAAAACTGCTGATTTCAGCGCGTCTACGTACGCGCTTCACGACTGACAGATGTGCAAAGTTATAGTGATATCCAGCCCTGCCCTTACTTTTTCAGGTCTTGTGCTTCCTTCCCGTTCTCCCTCACACGGTCCTTGTTCAACATGGATTTCCTCCGCTGCTTCTGTTCCATTGATGTAAAAACGATAATTTTTGCCCCATTTGCCGAGCGTCTGTTGGAGCATTTGTCTTATCATTATTTCTGCCTGCTCGCAGGTATTTCTTCCGTCTTCGCATAGCGCTGCCCCGACCCAGTCCTTTGTTGCAAGAGCGCAGTTTTGCAGCAGTTCTCGCACGCTTCTTTTACCGCAGCCGACAGATGTTGTGCCCATAATTGTGTTCAGGAAGTTTGCCGCTTGTACGCTTTCCTTTACTCGAGTTATTTCTGTTGTTGGTGTTCTTGTAAGGATTACAATTGCGAAAAGCAGTCCTATTGCCAGAAGGATTACAATGATGACAAGTCCAAAGATTTCTGTTTGCCCTCTATTCAACATACACTGCTACCTCCATTATGCCGAATGCGTAGCTGTCAAGCCAGGCATCGTAAATCAGTATTGGGCTTTGCGTGACTATTTTGTCTACGTATTCTTCAGGAACTCTGCTGTACAGTTTCCATATTGAGTCTCCCGGATATGCTTCGGTGACTGTTATGTCTGCAAACCCGAAGTTGATGAAATAATCGTTCCGCACGGTTTCGTTTGTTGCTATGAGCTGTGATAGTTTTTGCAGTTTTATCCTGTCGACGCAGTTGTCGCGTTGTGTGACTAAGAATGAACAGTCAAGTTCCGGAAGGTAAAGCGACTTGAGGACAATTTGGAATGCGTACTGCTCGCTTGCTTTCACTTTTTCCTTTTGCAGTGCTGATTTTTGTGCGCTGAAGTAGAATATGCTTCCTGTGAACAGCAGAAAGAAGAATACTATAAGAACACCAATCGTTTCAAACATTTTTATTTGGCCGCGCATGTTAGAACAGCTCCGGGCAGCTTTGTTGAAGGAAGTTTATGTTGAAGCTGTCAAGGTGTTGTGAGAGCGAGCTGAGTTGTCTTATTAGCCGGTCGTCAAGTTTGACTGACAATTGTTGGCTTATTTTGTTTTGCTCGCATAGCATTCCAACAACTGTCGAGGGCGCTGCAATGCACAGTGTGCCTTCTTGTGCCCCGTAATTGCACCACTCCCTGCCTGCTTCGAATGATTTTTCTTGTAGTTCTGCTGCTCTTTCTGCATACAAATATGAAACATATGATAATTTTCTGAATGCTGTGCGCAATCCGCATTCGTACATTGTGTTGTCTTGTGAGAACATTGCTGCATAGATGCTTGGCAGGCCTACGTAGCTGAGGTATTTTATTCTGGTGAACTCGGTGCCTTCTTTTTGGTAAAATCCTATGCCGTTTGGGTCTATTTTGATGGCGTCCGCGCTTGCCCGCCTGAATGATTTGTCTAAATTGGTTGGCTCTGCATTTAGGAAGACGAATCTTGTGTGCTGGTAGTCCTCGTTTTTTAGCTGGCTTATTTCGTTTAATGTGATGTTTTCGTATGATATCAGTGGTGGGATATTTTTTGTTATTTGTTTTAGGAGGTTTTCGCTGACTGCTTCCGGCTGGCGCACCAAATAATATTTTATGTTTGGGTTTGTGAGGTAGAGGAAGTTTGTTACCCTGTATGGAAGCTTTAGTTCGAGCGCCCAGACCGTTATGTCTTGGTCTTTTAGGAGTTCTGGTGCGAATATTGCCATGTCGCCGAATGGCTTTGCCTCTCTTTCAATTCTGAACCTGCAGTCACATCCGGAGCTGCACTCAAACGCTATCCCTTGAGGCGGCACTGGTAGTTTTTGCGCAGTTCCCCTGCTGACTATTGCTCCTGTGAAGATGTTTTCAATGTCCGTCACGAGTGTTAATTCAAGTTTTTCACGGCTGTATTCCCGTTGTTTGTATGCAACGCTGAAAAAAAAGGATAGTATCAGCGCTCCGGCTATCAAAATGAATATCCAGTGGAATTGCAATTCTATACCACGCTTGTTGAAAAGGGGCTTCGAGCCCCCGAAGGGGCCCGAAGCTGTGCGGTCTATTGCCATTGTGATATCTTCGCTTTTTTGCCTGTGCCTTCCAGGCGGATTGTGATTCCGCCTGTGTTTGGTATGCAGACAAATCCTTTGTCTACTTGCACATCTGGAAGGAACAGGTCCAGCGCTCGTGGAACAATAAAGACGTTTGCGCTTTTCACGGCGCACGCATCTTGCGCCCATGGCGCTGAAATTGTCTGCCCTGGAAGAATTAGCTGAGGCGTGCTTGGCGCGCACAGAACTGCATCCAGGAAGCAGACACCTGAGTACTTGTCGGGGAGTTTGAGGGTTAGCTTGCGCACAGTGCCATAGTCACGTTTGACGTTTTCGACTGCTGTCTCGAGGTCTGTTCTGAAGTCGACAAGCACCACCTGCTCCTGGCGTTCGAGGAAATAAGTGATGGCACGATAGCCGTATGCGATTATCAGCACGAATACAAGTCCTGCGAGTATGTAAATGAATATTTGTCCGATGATTTGACCTTTAGTGTTTGCGTCTTTTGCCATATTGTGCCAGCTCTTTGTCAAGTTCTTCCTTGTGAGTTTTGTAGTATTCAGCAGTTATCCTGAGTTTTCTGAATAGTTCTTCCATTTCTTCGGCAGTCAGTAACCCTGCTTTGAGGAGTTTGTATCTTGCAATTAGGTCTTTTTGCTCGTCTTCGCTTAGCTCTTCCAGAATTGCGCGCAGTTTCAGCAGAGGTGCTTCTGGTGAAACGCGCTCTTTGTGGGCTATTGTGCGCAGGCGTTCAAGTGCTTCATGGAATTTCTTTGGTGGGAGTGGTTTTTTCTTGATTTCTTTTTCAAGGGGCACCCAGTCCTTGTCGGGGATTTCCTCCTCTTTGGCAAATGTTCTGAGCTTTTCTATTTCGTCTGCTGCAATTTCTTTTGCCGGTTTTCCCTCTGCTTTTGGAGCAGCAGTGATTGGCTTTTTCTTTGCTTTTTGCTGCTGCAGTACGATGTATGTGCCGTATACTATGCCGCTGATTGCCAGGATGATGAACAGCACTTTAAGGAAGCCGAGGAACACGGATGGTGGGTGGCTGGCTGGGTCAAGGGGGTTGGTGCCGCGCTGCACCTCTTCATAATCGCTCCAACCGTCGTCATCCGTATCTTTCATGGTTGGATTGGTGCCCAGTCGGAATTCCTCGATGTTGGTGAGTTTGTCTCTGTCAGGGTCGGCGTCAGAAGCCGCTTGTGAGCAGTCGATGCATCCAAAGTTATCCATGCGCCAGCGGTCATTGATTTCATCGCCCAAGCTGTAGCGCTGCGAACTTCCGCAGCCGCGCTCGTCTGCTTGTTCGTCTGGTGGAGTGTTTGGGCATTCATCTATGTCATCGGTTATTTTGTCAAAATCTGCGTCGCCGGGCTGCTCTGAGCTGCATATTTTGAGGTCTGGTTTGCACCATAATTGCTCTTCGCAGTCTGTGCGTTCTTCGCATGTCTTGCCTTCACCGCATCTGTCGCATGGTCCTCCACAGTCAATGTCTGTTTCTCCAGGGTCGAGGGCTTTGTTTGCGCATGGTGGTGCGTCTGTGCAGATGCTTTTGAGAAGGTCGCAGTAGCCGGAGTCGCAGTCGGTGTGCCTTATGCACCCTTTATCGTTTTGGCATTTTTTGCATATCTGTCCGCCGCAGTCAACATCTGATTCAAGGCCGTTTTGCGCGCCATCTTCACAGCTTGCCACTTTGCACGTACCATCACAGTAGTTTGTCGCGCAGTCCTCGTTTGAGGTGCAAACAGTTCCTTCTGGGCAGCCGTCGCATTCTCCTCCGCAATCGATTCCTGTTTCTCCAGGGTCTTTGTCTCCATTCTGGCATGGTTCTGGCTCTCTTGAAATGTCTACTCTTACTCCATCGCTTTCCATAGGCTCGCTTACCAGTCCAACCTGGCTGACCGCTTTGACAGAGAAGCTGTAACGCTTGTTGTTTTGAAGGGTGAAGGGCGACCCGTTTTGTGTTTGGGATATGTAGTGGTATTCTCCGTCTGTGATGTTGCTGACCAAATCTTTGATAACTGCCTGTTTTTCTGGAAGTCCTTGCAGTGTGACAAGATAGTGCGAAATATTGACGTCTTCATCCTTTCCTTTGTATGCTACCCTAATTTTTTGTTTGCTCCAGGTTATGTCTGGGTCGTCTTCAAATACACCGTCGTCATTGACGTATTCCATGATTGGCGGGGTTGTGTCTATCAGCACAGGTATCGTGATTATGTCTGATTGCTCTCCTGAAACGTGTGCACATTTTACGTAATATGTGTATGCGCCTGGATTTTGCACTGTTATCTGCTGCCATTGGGTGTAACCGGATGTGCAAGCGCCCATGCAGCGGGTGGTGTCATCCGGCCGTTCTCCGAAATAGCAGAATACGCGCTTGTTCGCAACTACTCCTATTGTGAAGTTTAGGGTGCCAAATCCTATGGGTGTGCTGCTTGAAACATTCAGTGGCAAGCTAAGGTCGACGGTGAATGGCACGCTTGCCGGCTGGCTGAGCAGTTGGTTTTTTCCTTTGCAGACAACATGATATGAATATGATTTTTTCTCGGTTACGTTTACCGCTGCCCCCAAACTTTCTTTTGGAAGTATGTCATAGCCTGGGAATGTGTTTTCCATTTGCGGGAAGTTGCTGGTAATAAGTGAATATTTGCAGAATCCTGGTTTGCTAAGCTGGACTTTGAGCGTGGTGGCGTATATCTCCTTTTCTGGGATGTATTGTTCTGCTATGACTGCTGGCTCGGCGTACGCTTTGACAATACGTACCGGTTCGGTATCTTGTGTTAAGTTGAAAGTCCGTTGGATTATGCCGAATTCTTCGAAGTTGCAGTAGACGTGGATTGGGTAGGCGCGTTGTGCGTTGTAGGGTATGGTGATTTCTGTTGCGGTGTGGAGCGTGCCGGTGCCTTCAAATGGCTTGAAGAATTCAAAGTCGGTTGCGCTTGGCGGTGTTGGGGTGTCATAGACGTACGCGCAGTTGCTTGGCAATGGTGTTTCGATTGTGACGTTGAAAATTGAGTATGGGGTTACGCCAAATGCCGGTTGCAGTAATCTTATGCCTGGCTTCCTGGTTGCAACGTAGAAGCTGCTTTGCTTGTAAATGTCAAGTCCGTTGAATCCTTGAGCATCCACTGCAATGGTGACTCTGCCGCCTGCAAGGTTGTCTATTTTTGCCGTGAATGTTTGGTTGTTGGTGGTTTTGAATGCTGTTGTGATGTCTCTGCTGGTTTCTTTTCTGGCATGGGGATCATCAAAGATGTCTGTCAGCAGTTGGACGGAGTCAAGGGTGACTGGTCTTGTGAAGTTCAGTGTTATGTCCACGCTGGTTTTGTTGAAGTAACTGCCGTCTGGTGGAATGATTGTGAGCCCTGCCAGCTCTGGATCAACGACCAGCGCGTAATTGATTCCGGAAGGGTTCACGTAGATGTTCTGCGCATTGTGGCCGTTTACGCTGAAGTTGTACGTGCCGAGCAGGTCTGTAATTGGCGTGAAGCGGTGGTACGCTGTCATGCCTGTTGTTTCCTGTTGAAGTGCGATGCCTTCGCCTGGGCGTGATATGTCCACGTATGTTATTTGTGTTGGCTCGTCAAATAGCATTGAGAATGTTGGTCTTTTTGCAGATGTGTAGATTGTTTTGCCTATGACTCTCCCTCCTGTAACGTTGAGCTCGAGGAGTTGTGGTCCTTGGCAGTTGTCGCAGCTGTAGATGTCTATGTGCCTGATTATTTCAAGGTTGTTTGAAGCGTCTCTTGAGTAGAACCATAAGGTGTTGTTTCCTGTTGGGAGTTTGGCAATTGTTTTGTTTCCGTCCCTGAGTATTGTGTTCTTCAAGCTTAGAGTGTTTGAACTGGTTGCAATGCTGTACATTTGTGCGTTGAGGCAGGTGTTTGTTGCGTTTTTAACGCAGAGGTAAAGGATGTAGCCGGGTTTTCCGGTATGGTCTTGTGGCGGGCTGGTTTTGTTGATTTTGTCGAATATTCTGATGTTGATGAAATCTATTCGGTTTGCTTGCCCGATTGGAATAAGTGCTGATGTGGGAGGAAAGTAGTCCATTTCGCAGGTGTTGTTGCCTATCTTGCAGTCCTGGAATCCGGCGCCTGTGCTGCCGTCTGCATTTTTTACGCAGCCTGTGGTCAAGTGGTATTCGCATACGCCTATGTTGCAGACGTCTGTGCTTTTTTGCGCAATGCTGTTGTCAGGGTTTAGCCGTATTCCGCCGGGCGGGGAATTGCATTGCAGTGCAGTGTAGTCAGAGCAGGTTGCTTCGTCGCACGTCTTGCTTATTTTTCTGTCTTTGTCAAAAAAGCAGGGATATAGCGCATTGCTGAGCGCGTTGCTTTTTTCTTCTCTGCAGGAGTCCCATATGGCGCTTGCTGCAGCCGAGTTTTCCATGCCGGCAGTCCCGTTGGCTGTGCAGAGCTTGCAGTTGTTGTAGCGTTTGTCGATGCAGACGCCGATGCCTATGTCTTCATAGATTGGGTTCCATTGGCAGTCGCCTGCGCCACAGTTGTCTTTTTCACACGCTTTTTGGCTTTTATAGTCATAGCAGGTCATCCTGGGGTCGCATGAATAACATTTGTCGGCAACAGTTGGGCTTTTGTCAATAAAGCAGTAGCGTGGAATGATGCCGAAGAGTTCGCAGGCCTGCTGGGTTGCATAGAGCCCAAAGGGGTCAAAACCGGTGCTGCAGGTTTCCAGGGTGGCGCAGCGCGGTCCTTTTTCATCTGCGATGCAGAACTGGTTTTGGCGCGCGTCGCAGCGGACTTGGGGGCTGGGTGATATGAGCATGTTTTGTGCGTTGCACAACCATGCTTGGTTGAGGCGTGTTGCAAATGTTATGTTGACTGTTCTGCCAAAGCTTGTGCTGAACGCAATCGGCTCGCTTCCGCCGTACCCGTAGTTGGTCAGGTATTCTCTGAATTGGTCGTATGTGAAGTAGTTTATGCAGAATTGGTTGTCTCCTTGGTGCCAGCATTCGAGGTCGCCAGGGTTGCCGGTGGCAGTTGCTGGGTCTGAGTTGCCGGAAACTGGATAGTGTGCGATGATGGAATAGGTGTAGTCAGTGTTGAACTGAAGGTCAGGGTCTTCATCGACAAAAACAGTTGCGCTGGGAATGATGGCAATGCTTTTGAAGTTTTCACAAGCTGTGCCGGTGCAGCGGGAGATGTTGAGGTAGTCAGCAGGGCAGGGCAGGGTGAATGATAAACTGATGGCTTTTTTCCCTTTGAGCGGGGCTATGGTAAGGTTGGTGGGTGAAGGCCGGTATGCTGGGCTGCCGCAGCCGGTGACGATTGCTGCGCAGTCCGCAGGGCAGCTTTCTGCGGTTTCTCCTGGTCGGCAGATGCCGTCGCCGCAGATGATGTCTGGAATTGGGGCGAGTGTTGCGTTGCAGTGTTGGCTGCACGTGACTGCAATGCTTGGCGGCGGTCCGACGAATGTGAATCCGAGTGCCGCGCAGGCCGCTGGTGTTGAAAAGCTTCCATTTTTTACTACGGGGTCGCAGCAGCAGCCGACTGTTTGTGCGTTTGCAAAAAATGGTGAAATTAGCAAAAACAGTGCTGAGATTAATGCAATAATTATCGTTCTTCGCATATTGTTACCTGTATTGGTATTTCTTGTGAGTCAAACCAGTCGTTTGTGTGTGCGCTTCTGTCTTTTGCGTACAACGTTATGCTGTACGCAAAATTTACAGCATCGGGGGGGATTTCGTTGCTTGTGCTTTCTGGCAGATGGACTGCATATGTGGTGCTATCTTCGTCTGGGTCTGAGGAGTTCAGCTGTATCAGGTAGGGATTTTGCACGCCTGCTTCTTGGCAGGGGTCGTTGAATGAAAGCACGCTGTCTTGCACGGCAACTACAGTGCCTCTTCCGTCTTTTGTGACGTGGAACTTGATACCGCTGAGGGGAGTGGTATCAATCTGCCAGAGCGCTGGCCGTCTGTTTTTGCGTGGAATCCAGAATTCAAATGGTTTGTTGGCGACACTGCTCTGGGCGTCTTTGACTTCTACAAAGCTGTCTTCCCCGTAGGGAACAATGCTGATGGTAAATGCGCCGGTGTCTTGCGGCTTGTAGGATATGTCGGTTACGTCTGAGTCAATTATTTGCTTGATGGTATAGTAGATTGTTGCCAGTCGGACTGGCGCTTTGATGGCAAAATTTGTCAGTAGGGCTTTGTCACCGCCGGGTGTGGTTATTTCGACCGGCCAGGTGAGGTTAATAGAGATGTATTGTTCTCCGGCAAACTGTTCCTGTCGTTGTGCGAATATTAGGGATGCGGTTGCATTGCCTGCTGTTATGAAATATCCTTTTTCTTCAAATGGTTTCCAGCTTGCGCAGTTGGCTGTTTTCTTGGCGATAAAGAGTTCGAGGTTTTCTTGTATGGAATTGGATACTCGCTCGCCTGTCTGTGCGCTTGTAATATAAAGTGGTGGGAGTATGTTTTGGCCGTAGTATCCTTTGAAGAGAGGGGTGGTTTCTCCCGGTGGGTATGGGAAGCCGGGATAGGGGTATGCTGGTGGTTCTGAGAAGAAGAGTGTGCCGACGTTTCCTTCTGGTGGCAGGATGAGGTATTTGACTTTCATTTGTTCTGCGCGGTCGGCGTCGGTGTAGAGGATAAAGGTGCCTGGCACTGGGTCAGGGGTGGTGCCGCCTTGGCTTTGATAGATTACGCCGCCTTGTTTGCCGATAAGCGAAAGCCCTTCGGTGGTTGCGAGTGAGAGGCAGGTGGTTATGTAGTCCTGTATTGGCTGTATGCCGAGTTTTTCAGTGGTTTGCTGGGTTTCCCTGACTTCGATGCGCTGGCGCATTTTCCCCCCGACATAGAGTGTTATGCTGAATGCTATGAGGACTAGGATGCCTATGATGATAAAAAAGGTAATTTGGCCTTTTTGCTTTCCAGGTAATCGTGTGTTGGTCATGTGAATACCCTCAGCATGCCGACTGTTTCTTTCCAGGCATCGACAATGCTTTGTCGCGTGTCAAATTTGTTGACGGGCGGAGTTTTGTGCGCAACGATGTAAAACTCTGCGGGCGAGGGCTGCACTTCGCAGTTTGCCCTGCCATCGTATCTTTTGATTATTCTGTCGCACGCGCCAGGGGGAAGGTGGATGTTGGAGAAATACCACCCGGCATAATCTATTTGAGTGAGTGTGATATTTTCTTGTTTGAAGCTGTAGACAAAGTCGATGTCGTCTTTTGAGATATATATGTTTTTGAATGCCGGCGGCTGGTTGAAAAAGGTATAGTTGTATTGCGCGATATCTGGCTTGTGTATATTAGTGAAAACGTAATCCTTGAGCTTGTTGTAGGGAGTCATGAAGAATGCATTGGTGAGTGGGTTGATGGGTGGCAGAACTGCTGTTGGTGCATAGATTATGCTTTTTGTGTCATGGTTGTACCAGACGCTGAATGTGCAGAAATCATAGTCGTTGTCCTGGTTGAGTGCATTGTCGCAGGCTGTTGGACTGAGATTTAGTGCCTGCAGGGGGCTTTTCTGTCCGTTGATGTCTGTGTTGAGTGCTGTGCCGAAAGCGACTGTGTTTCCATAGCGCAAAACGCAGATGTTGTTGACGCAGTTTCTGATAAAACGGTTACCGGGTTGGAGGCAGAATTTGTCAAGAAAGCTTATGACCGGACCGTAGTCGGTGCGGTAGGCATACCTGTTCAAAACAGCCGGATAGCTGTCACAGTAGATGGAGAAGGCGTTGGGACTTTGGTTGAGTGCGAGTGAGAGGAGTTGTGTTGCGACAAGTCGTGTACGGGAGCTCCAGCTTCCCATATCGCAGTAGTTGTCTTCAATGAACTGGCCGTTTTCAATGCATTTTGGCCGGTTGGCATTGCTTTGCTCGCTCCAGTAACGGTCTGGAAAGTTGTCCCAGGCATCGCTGAACGCGTTGCTGACAAGGCATTGGCTTGTTGTTTTGCAGAATCCTGTTGATTTTCTGTCCCAGTCCTGCCTTATGCTGACTTCTACCCAGTCGGCTGCAAAAGTGGTTGGAATAAGCAGGATAAGTAATAGTATGGGCAAAACACTGCGCACTGCATTTGCCGGAATGGTTTTTTCTCTGTCTGGTTTTTTTATTGGCATAGGTACCCCTTGTCGCCGATTACGTAATAGTCGCCGATGTTTTTGCAGGTTTTGCCGTCCCAGCATTGGTTGTCTGGACAGCATCCTTTTTGCTGTTCTCCTTCAAGCACTGTCCATTTTGTCTGCTTTACTACTGTGGTGTCTGTTGTGCTTGTGAACATCCATTGTCCATTCGGCAGGCACACTGCGTTTGGTTTTGTTCCGGTGAGAAGTACGCCGAGCATTGGCATTCCGCACGCTGGTTTGACTGTCGTCGTAATGCTTGTGCCTGGAAGTGTGGCCGTGGTTTGAGTTGCAATATTTGGGCTGCATTGGAAGTATTCGCCACGTGATATTAGAATTGTTTTTTGCGCGTCTAAGAAAGTTCCTGAAGGCAAAAATTGTCCGTTGTAACAGGCGCCTGCTGTTCCTGTTCCCGTGTAAGTGTCCTCATAAGTCTGCAAAGGGTCGTCGGGCTCGCCGCAGCACTGTGTGCCGGTCCAGGTGAGGCCTGCTTTTTCGCATGTTGTCCGGTCGGTTATTGACAGTTTGAATGTGCCGGATGCTGTGCAGTAATTTTTTTTGCCTGCAATGGTGATGCTTGCGCCTGTGGGCAATGCGCCGGGCGAGTAGGGTGTTTCTCCTCCGCATTCAATGATGTTTTCTCCTTGGCAGATGTAGTCGTGTCCGTGTATGGCGATTATTCCTGCGATGTTGGCGGTGAGGGTGGCTGGGACAATTGATGAAATGTCAATGTTGCAAGTGTGGAATTTCTGCCCGTTTGAAACAATTTGCGCAGAGGGGCAGCTGCCTGAGTATTTGACAACAAGGCCAATGTCTTCAAGGGCTGCCCATTTCCAGACGCCTGTCGCGTCTTTCCCGCAGACTGCCTGTTTGTCTGAATACCATTGGCAGCCGCTGGCTGGCAGGTAGGGGGCGTCACCGCAGCAGTTTCCTGCAAGCCAGTCTTTTCCTTTTGTTGCACAATCAGCTTCGTCAAAGTAGTCGCATTTTGGATTGCCATTTGCATCAGTGTTTGAATCTATGTTCAGGCAGGCATAGGTATTGTCATTGAAGTTGCTGGTGACTGTCCTGCTGGTGGCGCTGGTTCCGGTGCCGTCATCAAACCAGGCTGGCGCTTGCATCGTTGAGCTGATTATTGATGCCTCTGATGCATTGCTTGTGTTGATGAGTTCTCTGACTTTTCCAAGTAGGATTGGTTGCGTGCCGCGGAGTGAGATGAGCTGCCTGCTGAATTGATTTGTCAGTCCGGTATATCGTGCAAGGGTGACAAGGAGCGCGTCATAATCATTGGTTTTTCTGCTTCCGGTTGCGGTGAAGGTGACTTTTTTTATGTTCTTGTTGAAGTCAAAGGTGATGGTTTGCACATCTTGGTTTAAAAGGGTTTGGCATACTTCCGGCTGTCCTTCGGGTTTGGCGCACAGAGTAATTGTGCCACAGCCGGTATATGTTTTTTCTCTGAACAGACAGGGTTTCAGGCGTACAAATGCTGTTATTTTTGTGGTGTAGGCGTTGATGCCAAAATCATGCGTGTAGGTTTGGGCGCTTTTGATTGGTGTGGCGGTGAAGAGTTTTGCATCGACTGTGTAAGTGTCTGCCCCTCTGAGAACTGATATAGTGAATGTGGCGCTTTGTGCAAGTACGGTGACGCTGAACAATAATAGGAAAATGAAAAGATAAGTAGACCGCATTATCCCCCTCTTTTTATATAGTTAAAACAGGTTTTGCTTTATATATTTTCCTGACGGGATTCTGGGATTATGGCAGAATTCTATTTGAGTGCGTTTTGCAATTGTTGCGGGTCCATGCCTAATTGTGAAAAGAATGCCTTGAGTTCTGCTGGCGCACGCATTTCATATGGTGTTGTTGCAAAGCTGGCAATCTTTACGGGTGTTTTGAATTTCTTGCAAAAGGCAATGTTTTGCATCATTCTGCCAATCTGTTGTGCGCGCTTCTGCCCAAAGGAATTTAGAATTTCAGAGAATGCAAAGCCAATGCGCACTTTTTTATCTCTGGCAATTGTGCAGAGGACTTGGTTTAATCCTGACTGGCGGTAGTGTGTGTGCTCTTTTGCTTCCTGCAGTTCAAAGCCGAAAACAATGTCCGCACCGCGCTCAATTGCCTCCCTGCTTGCGCTGCATATCGCGAGTGCGTCATTGTCGTGCGCTTTTTTGATTTGTGATGGCTCGACAAGGAGTGCATTTGCAACATCTCCTTTGTAAAAATCGGAAGGGTTTTTGTAAACGAAGACAAGTCCTGAAATGCCAAGTTCTTTTGCCATTGCAATAAACTTTTCCTCATTCTTGTTTGGGAAAACTATGTCTATCATAATTATTGTTTTTTAGTCGATAGGTATTTAAAACTTGATGGTCGTTTCAGAAGCATGCAGGAACGTATCCAGAAGATTATCGCGCAGGCTGGAATTGCAAGCAGGCGCAGGGCTGAGGAGCTGATTTCCAAAGGTCGTGTTCTGGTTAATGGCAAGGTTGCAGTGCTTGGGCAGAAGGCCGATGCTGCAAAGGACAAAATTGTTGTAAACGGGCAGCAGTTGCGCCTTGAAAAAAAAGTGTACATTATGCTGAACAAACCAAAGGGTTATGTCACAACTGTTTCTGAAGCCCACGGGATGAAAACAATAATGGATTTGGTTGATGTTCCGGAGCGCGTTTTTCCTGTCGGCCGACTGGACAAAAACACAGAGGGCTTGCTGCTGCTTACCAACGATGGCATCTTGGCAAACAAGTTGACGCATCCGAGATATGAGGTTGAAAAGGAGTATATTGTAACTGTTGACAAGAATATTTCTGAGAGGATTTTGGAGAGTTTGCAGAAAGGTGTTGTTATTGATGGCAGGAAAGTGCAGATTCGGGGTGTTGATGTCCTGGGTAGCCAGGCAGTGCTTCGCATTCATGAAGGGAGAAAGCATATTGTCAGGCGCTTGTTTGAAGAACTTGGCTTGTATGTAAGGCGCCTTGTTAGGACTCGTGTTGGAAAGCTAAAATTGGGCGCTTTAAAGCCTGCCAAATGGCGTTATCTGGCCGAATCAGAAGTACGCCACTTGCTTGAGGGTTAAGTCAAGTTTCTGGTGCTAACTTGCCATTGGTCATCTGGACTCATTTTTCTCGCAGATGCGGAGAAGAGAAAATGATCTCAGCGAAGCCGAGGCAGTGCTGCCCGCACTATTAAGTTGACAGCACCCTGCTTGAGTAACCTTTATAAACCCCCTATTGTCCCACGCCTGTATGGTTGCTACGAGATATCGCTCAAGGACGTTCAGACGCGTGTTTGTGACCACCCCTGGTGGCACCAACAAGATAATTTACAAGCGACGGAAAAAGGCAAAGCCGCAGTGTGCGGATTGTGGCGCGTTTTTGCCTGGCGTTGCAAGAGGCACTAAGACAGAAGTGCGTTCAATTCCGCGTTCTGCAAGAAGGCCTGAACGCCCGTATGGCGGCGTGTTGTGCAGTGCGTGCGCCAGGCGCACTATTATCGCAAAAGTAAGGGCTGTTTAAGTTCATGTTCCTGCGGGGTGCGGTGACGTCCTGCCAGTGAAGAGGGAAACAAAATGATTGAGATTGGAAGGGTTTGTGTGAAGGTTGCCGGCAGGGATGCTGGCTTGAAGTGTGTTGTTGTTGAAAATTTGGGAAAAAACTTGGTTCTGATTGATGGGCAGACGCGCAGGAGAAAGTGCAACATTGCTCACTTGGAACCTTTGCCGCAGAAGCTTGACATTGAAAAAGGCGCATCGCACGAAAAGGTTGTGGCAGCATTTAAGAAAATTGAAGTTGTGATTATTGATAGAAAGCCGAAGTCAAAGGCGCCTGCCCAGATGGCGGCAGCGCGCCCGCAGGGTGCTGAAAAGCCAAAAATTTCCAAGCCGGCTGCTAAGAAAGCGCCTGTCAAGAAGTTAGAACAAGCCGCTTAAGTCTATCTCGCAAGCCGCTACCGGTACGAGAAGCCCGAATTTGTCCAGGACTGCAGGATGTATTTCTCCTATAAATCCGACTTGTTTTTTGTTGACAAGTATTTTTGCCGCTCTTCCTGGTATGAAGCATCCGAGTTCGTGTTCTTGTATTGAATATTGTATGCCTGCATTTCTTAGAACACTTTCCATTGCCTGTCGCATTTCTGTAAATGTTGCCTCTGAGTGTGCTGTTGCTGCAGCAAGGTGTTGCCGGTCTGTCGCTTCTTTTCCGCGTATTGAAACAAGGCCTTGCTCGAATATTTTTTGCGGGTAGTCAACGTGTTTGTTCTTTGAGAGTACGTCAAGCAGTTGTGGTAATATCCAGGTGCGCACGCAGCTGTAGGTTTGTGATATGAAATTTTCAATTTCCACTGTGCCCCAGTCCTCTGTATTCATTTTGCCATACAAAAGTTCTTTGTTGCAGAGAACAGGACTCATAATCTCTTGGTAGCCAAGCCCTATCCAGAACACTCTGTTGGAATCGATTTTGTGCTGAATTGGGAAAGTTCCCCCGCGTGTGTATGATGATAGCGGCAGCGGGGTGAATTTTTCATATCCGTGCGCTATTCCTATGTCTTCAATTATGTCAACTTCACCCATAATGTCGTTTCTGTAGCTCGGTATTGTTACTGTGTTTCCGGTATAGTTGTAGCCCATTCGCAGCAGGGTATTTTTAATGTCTGCACTTTTTAATGAGAGTCCCAGTAGTTTTCCAACGTTTTTTTCGTTTATCTTGATTGTTTTTGTGTGCAGTGTAGGCGTGATAACTTTTTTTCCTGAGTATTCTATGATGCACGGTTCTATTTTGAATCCCCTGTCTGCAAGTGCGTATGCAAAGATGTTCGCTACAAGGTTGACTGATTCATCATCAGTGCCTGTGGCGTCAAAGAACAATGCATCGTCGCCGACTTTAATTTTTCCTGTATGTTGGCTGTTGATAACTGGAATTAAAGACATGATTTCTTTTTTTGCATCTATAAATACAGGATAGATGGATTCGTGTTTTATCAAGTGTCCGTATTCTTTTCCCTTGGGATGCCTCTCAAGCGCTTGCCGTAAGCTCATTGGTTGGTTGAAGTCAAGAGGAGTGAATAGCTCGGTTGGCAATGCCGCTTTGCATTGTACTGGAAAATTTATTGATTTTAATGGATAGACGCCGATTGATATTTTCTGCCGTTTTCTGCCGAAGTTTTCGGCGAGTTTTTCCTGCAATTGGATGATTTGTTTCAGCAGGTATTCATCTATTTTTTTGCCATATGCTTTGAAGCAGGCGATGTAAGGCCTTATTTTGCCCAGCCGCTTGTCATGGATGACTTTATCTTTTGCCTTTTCGAGCTTGAGCGGCGGGATGCCTTTTTGTCTGCCAAGAAGTCCTCTGAACAGGCGTGCGAGTCCTTCTGGGCTCCACAGATAGGGCAGGTTTGTGTCATTGTATTTTATTGTCATTTCGTGCGTAAGTTGTGCGTCAAGTTCTGCCTTTGCACAGTCCAGCAGATGAGTTAGCTTTTTGTAATCTAATTTTTGTCCGACAAGCTTGTACAGGTCTTCTGGTGCAAAGGTTATGGTTGGCATTATATCACCGTTGAGTTTCTCAGGAATGTGATGTCATGGCTGAAAAGGTTTCTGATGTCTTTTAATCCAAGCTTGAACATGCCTATTCGGTCTATTCCGAGTCCCCAGGCAAGTACGCTGATGTTTTTCCCGAGAAGGGGCGTTACAACTTCTGGCCTGAATATGCCTGCTCCTCCGAGTTCTATCCAGCCGAGCTGTGGGTGTTTTGCATATAGCTCTGCTGACGGTTCTGTAAATGGAAAGTAGCCGGGAACTATTCGTATTTCTTCGGCATCTGCAAATTCTTTTGCAAACATGCTTAATAAGCCGACGAGATGCCTGAATGTTAGTCCTTCTTCTATGACTATGCCCTCTGTCTGGTTGAAGTCAGGCAGGTGTGTTGCGTCAATGACGTCGTGTCTGAATACTCTTGTTATGCCGAAGTATTTTCCCGGTATTTGCAGGTTTTTTGATGCAAGCATTCGTGCAGAGCAGGCAGTGCCTTGTGTTCTAAGAACATGCCTGTGTGTTCGTTGCTCGTCAAATTGATATCGCCAGCCGGTGCTGCCGTGTATGCCGTGCTCGTGTGCTGCCTGTACTTTTTTTACCAGTTTTTCGTCAAGTTTTCCGTATTTGGGCTCTTTGACGTAGTATGCGTCATGTATGTCTCGTGCTGAGTGGAATTGCGGCATATAAAGCGCGTCCATATTCCAGAATTCTGTTTCAACAAGCGGGCCGTCCATTTCCTGGAATCCTAGAGAGACAAATTTGGCTCTCACCCATTCGAGGAATGCTTTGTAGGGTTGTTTTTTTCCTCCGTATATTTTTGGCACGTTTATAGTTACGTCGTATCTCCTGAAGGTCTTGCCTTTCCAGGCGCCTTCTTGCAGGATTTGAGGGGTGGTTGTATCTACTATGTTTTCATCGCGCACGCCTGTTGCTACCAGCTTCCTGCCGAGGTCTGTCAGTTTTGATTTTTTGATTTTTTTTGTTTCTGTTTGTATTATGTCTTTTCTTTTCTTGAGTTGCTCAAGCGCCTGTTTTTCTTCCGCCTTGAGTTCTTCCAGTCGTGCTGGAAATTTCCTTTTGAGGAATTTTTCCTCTATAAACTCGCTGTTCAGAAGCCGTTTTCCGTTGTCTGTTATTTTTACAATCAGTTCTTTTTCTTTCAGGAGCGTGATGGCGCCTTTCTGGCGTAGTAGGCCGAGGCATATGTTTACTTCTTCTTTTGATAACCCTGTCTTGTCTGCCAGTTTGCCAAGTGGGATTTCTTTTTCTTTTATTGCCAGGAGAAATCTTCTTTCTGGAAGCCCTTTTTTTGCGTATTCCTGCCCGTTTTTCCCTAGCACGATTAGCTCTTGCGGCTCTGTCTCAATGACGACTGCTTTTTTGTTTTCAAGCCATTGCAAAGCGCGCATTGCCTCGACATCTTTTAATCCCGAAGCTGACGCGAGGTCTTCAAGGTACGGATGCTTTTCAAGCTCTGGAAGCACTCGTCGCTCGTACGGGTGCAGGCCTTGTATAAGTTTTTTGATGTCCATAAGAGAAGGAAAAATGAAAAAAATAATTACTTGAAAGACGGGTCTTTCATTGATTTCCAGGTTGTGTTGAACATTCCTTCAAGCGCATTTGCAAAGAATGGCGTGTTGACCCATATGCCGACGTCGTAAGTAGGGTGTACGTCCTGGTCGTCCATTATCATGAATATTACTTCCTTGCCGTCGACTATGCAGAAGCGTGCTCTGCTGTCTGTGTTTTTCACTTCTGCAACACTTGATACGTCTTGAACTGCTTGTTTTGTTTCTTTAATAAGAGGTGCTGCTATGCGTATCTTGACGCCTTTTTTCTTGAGTTTTTCAAAAATGGGCTTTAATCCTTCGACTTTGCGCATCAGACCCTGTGATGTTGTCATTATGGTTACGCTTTTTTGCGCATTTCGGATTGCAAGTTCGAGATGTGAGTAGAGGTTGTGTCTTCCGCGCAGGCTTCCTGAAAGTTCTGTTGGCTCTACAAGTTCAACGCCTTGTGTGTGCAGGGTGTTGAGCTCTCCCAGGACATCTGTTTTTTTGAGGTCTTCAAGGCGTCTTACGCGCTCTTCTGCTTCCTCGCTCAGGTTCTTTTTGACGCGCTCAAGGACTTCAGCTGGAGGTACTGCGATGTATTTGATTGGTTTGCCCAGTTTCATTATGACGAAGCCCTTTCTTTCTAAGCTTTCGAGAACGTCGTAGCTTCTGCTTCTTGGTACGTTTGCTATGTCTGATAATTCGCCTGCTGTTGCAACTCCGCGTGATAGCAATGCAGTCCAGATTTTGACTTCGTATAAGTTCAGGACGAAGTAGCGCCTGAGTTTGCTCAAAAATTCTTCCTTAACTATCATTCATACCTCCCCCCTTTTTGCGACGTGGAAAAGCGGATTTTCACTCCGGTTTTCCCGTAACACGTTTTTGTTATTCGCTTGAGGTAAAACAATATGGTATTAAAACTTTTTGGTCGTACTTTTGGAGTAGTTTCTATGTTTGTACCCCAAACAGTTGCTCCGAAGGGGGATTGCCACTCGGGAGTCACACAATTGCAAGAGTGCAGGCATATATAAGTTTTTAGCGGTTTGAAAAATACTTTTTAGAAGTATAGAAAGTCATTCGTATGATAGTTTATAACGTAATAGCGCTGCTATTCCGCCGAGTCCGTCGAGCTTTTTCCCGCCCATATGGTCGCCGGAAATGATTACTACCGTCCCTTTTTGCCTGTCGACTGTTCTCATTATGCTGTCGACGCGCGTAAAAGTGTTTTCTTGCCTCAGTTTTTGTATCAGTGTGTCTGTTACGAGAAGTGTTTTGACAGCGCCGGTGATTGCCGCTTCTTCTGTTGCTTTTGTGCCGTAAACCACTGCTCCTTTTTTTGCAATTTCGGATAAAACTTCATCTACAAGAAGGAGTTCTTTTGATGCGCGTTCTTTGTGTAACGCTGTTTGAACTTCGTCCCTTTTCAGAACTTCATCAATTGCCCTTTCATCCACTGATGAGCATGTTGCCTGGATTATTTTTTTCTTTAGGGTGTCATTTTTAAGTACTTTGAAGAGTTCTTCTTTCCAGAACGCGGGGCTTGCAAGGAGTATGAAGTCAAGCTTGTATCTGTCGTCATATTGCTCTAGTTGTTTGATTATTTCCTCGTAAAAGCTTGTTTTTGCCTTTATTCCTGTGCGCTTTTTCTCCACTTCTCCTTCGATGTGCGAGAGCAGTTCTGCGCCTGAGCGCGTCATTCTTGCAAAATATGCTTCTTCCCTGTCAAAAATGCATATCAGTATTTTTGCCGGTTTTGTTTCCTCTGCTTCTGCCAAACGGTCCAGCTGGTAGCCGTACCAGTGTTCTTTTTGAATTGTTAAGATTGTGCCCGGCTCTATTGAAAAAGTGTGATAGCTTCCGCGCGGCACATCTTCAGGTCCTTCAAGTATTTTGCCGCTTGCCCTGAGAGCATTGGTTGTTTTGCTGAACTCCACTTTTTCAACCGTCAGCGCAATATATACCATCCGCTTTGTTGCTTCCACTTCTTCTGAAACTTTTATTTTTCGGGGTGTTTTTCCTTTGAGAATATCTCCTGTATCTATGAGCTGTGACAAGTACCATACGTCTTCAGGTGTTTCCACGTTTACTTTTACTTCTCCTTGCCTGAGGTTTTTGCTGATTATTTTCATGTTTTAATTTTCCCCTGATGCTCTGCTGATATGCAATAGGGCAGGCAAAAACATTTAAATAGTATTCGATATGGCTAATTGATATCAAAAAAGGTGATTTTGATGAACAAGCGCGGTGAAAATCTTCAGACAGGTGGCCCGGCTGCCGCGCTTATAGGTATCATAACGCTCATATTTATTTTCTACATCTTGTTCCTTCCTCCGGCTGAAAGAAAGGCGCTGTTGGAAGGGAACAATTATACGCTTGAGGAGGGCATTGGTTTGCTGCTTGACGAGGCGCCCGGCACTCTGGCTTTCACTGAAAAGGGTGTTTTTGACCATAGCATTTCTAACGTTTATTTGACTGAGACAAAGAATGCTGTTGTTTTGGGTCAGGAGAATCCGTTTATTGTCAGCAAGGGATGGTTTGAAGAGCAGACGAAATCTATGGTGTTTTCAATTGATGATCTTGAAAACACGGAAAATGTGA
>JAWCRZ010000010.1:0-41838 GCA_038868995.1 Candidatus Woesearchaeota archaeon
TACGTTTGCTATGTCTGATAATTCGCCTGCTGTTGCAACTCCGCGTGATAGCAATGCAGTCCAGAGTTTTGCCTCGTAGCTGTTGAGTCCAAAATCCTTGAGTTTATTCAAAAAATCCTTCTGAACTATCATATTATGCACTCCAATTATTGTGTTGTTACTCATCCGTAGGTATGACTTATATATAAATGTTTCCGTTTTTCACTCTCTAAGAGTAATAAAAATCAGAGTGCAGTACACACTCCTTAGTTTCCTGTGCAAGTGTAATATTAAAAATTGTGTATATTTTTTTATCTTTTTTTATTTTTTATATAGAAAAATATAATATGTCAGTTTGCATAAAAAACTTATTTTATATTCTTTTTTTCATTATTAAATCGAAAAGCAACAAACAAATCTCCACACTTCCATATGAAATTATGGGGTGTCTCGTCCACAAACCTTTATATACAACCCATGCTCTGTTTTCCACATGAAGGAAAAGGGGTTGGTTGATTTTTTTGAGAAATATCTCGAAAAAAAACCAGTTTTTAAAGATAAAGCTGTATTGCAGTCAAACTACAGTCCAAACCAGATTTTTCACCGTGATGAGCAGATTCAGCAGCTTGCAAATATTCTTGCACCCGCGCTTCGGCTTGAAAAACCATCAAATATTTTTATTTATGGAAAGACGGGCACCGGCAAAACTTTGACTGTTAAATACACCACGCAGCAATTGGTCGGAATTGCAAGTCAGAAGAAGATTCCTGTAAAGGTTGTTTACTTAAACTGCAAGTTGAAAAAACTTGCTGATACCGAATATCGCATTATCGCGCAATTGCTGCGTGAATACGGGAAAAATATTCCGCCTACCGGATTGCCGACCGATGAGGTTTATCATTTGTTTTATAGGACAATCGACCGTGAGAAGCATGTTCTGCTGTTGATTCTGGATGAAATCGACCAGTTGGTAGGCAAGTCTGGTGACGAGTTGCTGTACAATCTTACCCGCATTAATTCAGAGTTGAAGAACACGCAAATAACTTTGATTGGGATTTCAAATGATTTGGTTTTTACAGATACTCTTGACCCGAGGGTTAAGAGTTCGTTGAGCGAGGAGGACCTTGTTTTTCCTCCATATAATGCTGAGCAAATTCAGAGCATTTTGCAACAGCGTGCCCAGTTGGCTTTTAACCAAGGTGTTATTGGTGAAGGTGTTTTGGAAAAGTGTGCTGCTTTTGCTGCGAGGGAGCACGGGGATGCCAGGCGTGCTTTGGAGCTTCTGCGCGTTTCAGGCGAGATTGCAGAGAGGCAGAATGAAAATTCCGTCACTATTGCCCATCTTGATAAAGCTGAGGACAAGATTGAGCGGGACAGGATTTTGGACATTGTTGCCACTCAGCCCAAGCAGTATCAGGTTACTCTTTTTTCTATTCTTGACGCCTGCAATCAGAAACAAGGGGTTTTTACAGGGGAGATTTATGCTTTGTATGAGCAGTATTGCTCTCAAACAGGCCTGCGCCCTTTGACTCAGAGAAGGGTGAGTGACATTATTGCCGAACTTGATATGTTGGGCATCATTAATGCAAAAGTTATCAGCAAGGGCCGGTATGGGCGTACAAGGGAAATAAGCGTCGGCACGACTGACGGTATTGCACAGAAGATTAGGGGCATTTTGAATGAAGAGCTCGGATTGTCATGGAGCAGTTAGTCAAGAAAAAGGAGATTGTAAGCGCGTTTTTGCGGAGCAATGTTCTGGTCAGCAGGCAGGTTCTTGACCGTCTTAGCCATCCGGATGTTGTGGATCAATGGCATGCTGCTTTGGAAAAGGGGGCTCATCCCTCTGATTTGATATCCGCAAAGGGCTTCCCAATCCCTTCTGTTAGGATTTTATGGGAGTACGATGACAGGCCGAAAAAGCGCACTGTTCAGGATTTTGTTGATTATTTTAATGCGCGTTATCGTGCATTGGCGCGCCTGCTTCACAACCGCCAGGAATTGCAGAATTTGACTTCTATCGGGCGCTTGCGTGGAAAGCGTGATAGGGAGCAGGTTTCAATTATTGGCATTGTTTTTGACAAAAGGCAGACAAAGAATGACCATTGGATGCTGACTTTGGAGGACACAACAGGCACTATTAATGTGCTTGTTTCCAAGTCAAAGCCTGACCAGGCGATTGCAGCGTCTGACATTGTTCTTGATGAAGTCATAGGTGTGCGCGGTGTCATGGGTGAAAATATGGTGTTTGCGGACGCGTTGGTCATTCCTGATGTGCCAATTTTTGAGCAAAAGCGCACGCCCGATGAAGTGTATGCCGCTGTTCTTTCTTGCATTCACGTTGGTTCTGCCCGTTTTGAAAAGGAAAAATTTGAAAATTTTCTGCGATGGGTCAATGGCGAATATGGCACTCCTGAACAGAAGGCCATTGCTTCAAAGTTAAAGTACATTTTCATCTGCGGTGACGTTGTTGACGGTGTTGGAATTTATCCGCAGCAGGAAAAGGAACTTTCAATTACGGATGTGAGGGCGCAGTATTCCGAATGCGCGCGTTTGCTGTCGAAAATTCGCAGGGACGTGCATTTGATTATCGGTCCTGGAAACCATGATGTCGGAAGGATCAGCGAGCCGCAGCCGAAATTGATGAAGGAATATGCCCGTCCGTTGTGGGAATTGCCAAATGTTACAATGGTGTGCAATCCATGTGTCACAAATATTCATGCGTCTGCAGATTTTGAAGGCATCGATGTGCTTACATATCATGGTTACAGTTTTGATGATTATGGCGAAATTGTTCCAAGCATTAAGAATTCGGGCAAGCATATTTCAGACCGGGCTCCTTTGATTATGCGTTTTTTGCTGCAGCGCAGGCATCTCGCGCCTCAGCACACTTCAACATTGTATATTCCGGATGCGCGTGCGGATCCTTTGGTGATTGAGAAAGTCCCCGATTTGTTTTTTGCAGGTCACATCCATAAGGCGGGGGCAATGCAGTATCGCGGTGTTACCTTGGTTTCTGCAAGTTGTTTTCAGGGAAAGACGGATTTTCAGGAAAAAGTGGGGCATGACCCCGAGCCGGGTGTTGTTCCTGTTGTTAATCTGCAGACGAGGCAGGTGCATATGCTGAGGTTTTGAATGGCCGCATCCCCCGAAATTGAGAAATATTTTGAAAAAATGAAAAAGGAAGTGGCAAGGTTGCATTCTGTTGCAGCGCAAGCCAGGCAGAAGGGATGTGATCCTGAAAAAGTTGTTGAGGTTTCTCTTGCTGAAAATATGGCGCAGCGTGTTGTAGGCCTTATTTCTGTTATTGCTCCCCAAATCGTAAATTCTGGCGTTGTTGAGCGTATTATTGAGCTGGAAAAGCAGTTTGGCTCTCTTGACTGGCGTGTGGCTTTGAAGATTGCCGAGGAGGTTGCGCAGGAAAAATTCTGTAAGTTTGCTGACAAAAAGGAGGCGATGGAAGTTGGAATTCGTACAGGCTTTGCGTATGTGACTGTGGGTGTTGTCAGCTCTCCTCTTGACGGCATTGTAAATATAGAGATTAAGAAGCGCATGGATGGAAATGGTGAATATTTATGTGTGAATTTTGCAGGGCCTATCAGAAATGCAGGTGGTACGGCTGCTGCCGTCAGCGTCATTATCGCTGACTATGTGCGCAAATGCATGGGCTATGGCATGTATGATGCAACTGATGATGAGTGCAGACGTGCAGTTACTGAATTGCAGGATTACCATGAGCGCGTTACAAACCTGCAATATTTTCCCAGTGAGGTGGAAATTGACTTTTTGGTGAAACATTTGCCTGTTGAAATTTCGGGCGACGCAAGCGAACATATTGAGGTTTCAAATTACAAGGACTTGCCACGCATTCCAACGAACAAGATAAGGAGCGGTTATTGCTTGGTGCTTTCGAGCTGTATTCCATTGAAGGCACCGAAGCTGTGGAAGCAGCTTGGAGTTTGGGGCAGGGAATTCGGTCTTGAGAAGTGGAATTTTCTTGAGGAGTTTTTGCGCATACAGAAAAAGGCAAAGGCGGGAAAGGCAACTACTGCATCCGACGTGAAAATGCCACCAGATTACACTTACATTGCTGATTTGGTTGCTGGAAGGCCTGTCCTTGGATATCCTTTGCGCCCCGGGGGGTTTCGGTTGCGTTATGGGCGATCAAGGACTTCGGGCTTTAGTGCGCAGGGCATTCATCCAGCAACAATGTACATTCTTAATCAATACATTGCTACAGGCACTCAGTTGAGGACCGAGCGTCCTGGCAAGGCGACAAGTTTGACATCCTGCGACTTGGTCGATGGGCCAATTGTTCGTCTTGCAGACGGCTCTGTTATGCATTTGCGCACTCTCGAGGAGGCAAAGCGCGTGCATCCGTTGATTGAGGAAATTTTGTTTTTGGGAGACATTCTGGTCGCATATGGTGACTTCTTTAACCGTGCGCACGTTCTTGCACCCGCCGGCTATTGTCCTGAGTGGTGGGCGCAGGAAGTCGAAAATGCAGTGCAGTGTGCTGGTATCGATGCGCGTTTGAGGGAACTGCTTGCTGATCCGCTAAGAAAGGTCCCGACTGCGCAGGAAGCAATTCAGATTGCGCGTTCTACCAAGACGCCGTTGCATCCAGAGTATACTTTGTTTTGGAATGTTTTGTCCCATGATGAATTCAGGTCTTTGCTTGACTGGTTTGATGATGCAAAAGTGCACACGACTGAACACGGTGTTTTGAAAATTGTGCTTCCAAAGAGTAATGCCAAACGCTCGCTTGAGCTGGTCGGTTGCCCCCACTCATTTGTTAACAATGAATTTGTCGTTATTGACAAGGAACACGCTGTTGTTCTTTCTGCAATGCTGCATTTGCTCGATGAAAAGCCAAGTGGTCTGAAAAAATATTTGATGCCTGAAAAATCAATTGTTGATTCAATTAACCAGTTCTCTCCATTTGTTCTGCGCGATAAGGCTGGTACTTTTATTGGGACGCGCATGGGGCGTCCTGAGAAGGCAAAGCAGCGCGAGCTTACAGGCAGCCCGCACGTCTTGTTTCCGGTTGGAGAGGAGGGTGGTCGTTTGAGGAGTTTTCAGAGCGCGCTTGCAGCTGGAAAAGTTACTGCCGATTTTCCTTTCTTTTATTGCGTGAAGTGCTGTGCTGAAACTGTTTTGAGTGTGTGTGAGGTATGCGGTTCTCCTTCAAAGCAGCGGTGGAAGTGCGCACGTTGCGGCTTGATTGATGAAAAAGTTTGCAATATCCATGGAAAGGCAGAAGCGAGCGCTGTTCGTTCCATTCCTATTAAGCATTATTTTGATTGCGTCTTGAAGCAGTTGAATATCAACCAGTATCCTGAGCTTATTAAGGGTGTGCGCGGAACCAGCAACGAGGAGCATATTCCTGAATATTTGGGCAAGGGAATTTTGCGAGCCATGTACGATATTCACGTTTACAAGGACGGAACAACAAGATATGATATGACGCAGCTTCCTTTGACTCATTTTAAGCCGTGCGAGATTGGAACTCCTGTTTTGCGCTTGCGCGAGCTTGGTTATACAAATGATATTTATGGGGGCGAGCTGATAAGTGACGACCAAATTCTTGAGCTCAAGCCGCAGGACATTATTTTGCCCAGTTGTGACGAAAGTCCTGATGATGGCGCCGATAAGGTTTTGTTGAATATTGCGCGTTTTGTTGATGACGCTTTGGAATGCTTGTATGGGCTTCCAAGAGTGTATAAGGCGAATTCTGCCCTTGACTTGGTCGGAAATCTTGCAATCGTGCTAGCCCCGCATACAAGTGCAGGCATTCTCTCGCGCATTATTGGCTTTAGCAAGACACAGGGTTTGTTTGCTCATCCTTTGTTGCACGCCGCTACAAGGCGCGATTGCGATGGTGATGAAGCTTGTGTTATTCTTTTAATGGATGCATTCCTGAATTTTAGCAAGAAGTACTTGCCTGGCAGCAGGGGCTCGACGATGGACACACCTCTTGTTCTCACCAGTGTTCTTACTCCTTCTGAAGTTGATGACATGGTTTTTGATGTTGATATTGCATGGAAGTATCCGATTGAGTTGTACGAAGCAAGCTTGCAGTATAAGATGCCGTGGGAGGTTAAGGTTCCACAGTTGAAGGGCTGCTTGGGTAGGCCGGAGCAGTATGAAAAAATGGGCTTCACGCACGACATTACCAATATTAACAAAGCTGTTCTCTGCAGCGCGTACAAGACTTTGCCATCTATGGAGGAAAAACTCAAGGGTCAGATGGATTTGGCTGAGAAATTGCGCAGTGTTGACGCGTCTGATGTTGCACGATTAGTCATAGAGAAGCATTTCCTGAAAGACACCAAAGGCAACTTGAGGAAATTTTCGATGCAGGAGTTCAGATGCGTGCATTGCAATGAGAAGTTCCGCCGTCCACCGTTAGTTGGCAAGTGCACGAAGTGCAACGGCAAAATTGTATTCACAATTAGTGAAGGTTCTGTTTCGAAGTATCTTGTGCCAACAATTTCATTGGCAAAAAAGTACAATGTTTCGCCGTATTTGATGCAGACGATTGAATTGTTGAAAGTTCGCATGGAAAGCGTGTTTGGCAAGGAGCCCGACAAGCAGGTTGGTCTTGGGGCTTGGTTCGGTTGAGAATTGGATGTTGTTGGCGCATACAGTTTGCCGATAAAATAAACGGAAATTCAGAAGATTTGGCGATTAATCGTGTATCAATACTGCCTGTGCGTGCGGAATTCCTTTGACTTTCATAACATGTTCACTTTCAATTACCCCTTCTTGCAGGCCAAGCGCAATTGCTTCTTCTCCAACAAGGTTTACTCCGTCGGCATTTCTGATCAAATCGCCGATTTCTTGTGCGGTTTTTTCTTCTCCATTGTAGAATTCCCCTCTTAAATCCAAAAGTTTCCCGTTTTCTTCAAGCAGCTTTCCGATTAAATCTTTATCGCAGACCGCCACGATAGTACGTTTGTCTTTTTTGTGTAGTTTTACAAGCATCATATCTTGCTTTTTACAGGGTGTTTGCTGCCACACGCGCTGCATTTCAGGAAGCTGAAGTCGCCTTCTTTTTTAATTTCAGTGTCCGGCTTGCCGCAGTCCGGACATAGGACAAATTCGTGCGCGTATTGCTTTATTTTGTCGTTGATTCTGCTTGCAGCTATTTTTGCACCAAGTACCAATGAGCCCGATCTGTATATTTCGCCTGGTGTTGCCAGTTCTTTTAGCACATATTTCAGCAAGTGGTCTGCTGGCCTGCGTAGAACGCTGGCTATTTGTAGGAAATTGGTAATTACCGTTTTATTGCCTTCAAGATGCCCGCGTACTTTTGGTATTTCAAAGCGTTCTTTTTCAAAGACGCTTTGTGGCAGCCGCTCTCTTGCTCGCAGTAGCAGTTTATCGTATTCCATACGGCTGGAAGCGCCCGAAATCATATATAAATGTTGCTGGTCTTCGGTGCTGTCAACTTAATGGTGCTGGCCGCTCTGCCTCAGCTTTGCTGAGGTCATTTTTCTCTCTCCCAGTTGTGGAGAAGAGAAAAATGAGTCCAGAGGACCAAAGGCAAGTTAGCACCAGAAACTTGACTTAACCCTGGTCTTCTTATACAAAAGTATATAAAGACGGAAACGAGCTGGATTCTGAAAAAGATGGTGCTGGAATCAATTTTTAACCCATTAAGCGCAGAGCGGCATCCTGTTGCAATGCTGGGTCTTGGTTTTGCCTACGCAACACTGGCTATTTTTCTGTCCTTGTGGATTTTTGAGGAGCAAAGCAGCATGGTTATGGTGTTTTTGTCCGCGCTTGCTGCGATGCCGTTGATGTTTCACACCATGCGTTTTGAGGAGACAAAGGATGTTGTTGCACAGGATCACCGTTCCATGCTTCGCCAGCATCTGCCCGCCTTATTGTTTTATTTGATGTTATTTGCAGGAATGGCAATTGCATATTCATTTTGGTATACGGCTCTTCCAAATGATACCTCTTCTGGGCTGTTCCGCGTGCAGACGCAGACTATTGCGAATTTGAACCAGCACGTCACTGGCAGGATTACGCAGTCCGCTTTGTTGAGTAAAATTTTTCTTAATAATATTAAAGTGGTTATTTTCTGCATTTTGTTTAGCTTTTTGTACAGCTCTGGGGCAATTTTTATTTTGACGTGGAATGCGAGCGTTATTGGCGCGTCAGTAGGCAACTTTATAAATTCGCATATGTCAAAATTTGCCGGTGCTACCGGGCTGCCGCTGGTTGGGTCATATTTTTACGTGAGTTCTTTGAGCGTTCTCCGGTACGCGATTCATGGAATTCCTGAGATTTTTGCGTATATTGTTGCGGGTCTTGCAGGCGGAATTCTTTCCATGGCTCTTGTCAAGCACGATTTTGGCACTGGCAGGTTTGAGAAGGTGCTTTTGGATGTTTCCGACTTGGTTTTGTTGTCTGTTTTGATTTTATTTGTTGCGGCTTTAATTGAAGTGTTCGTCACGCCTTCGCTATTCTAACACTTTCAATTTTCCAGGTCTGGTCTCAAATAATTCACCGATTGCAAGCAGGTGGACTATTTTCTCCTCATTGTTTCCAATGCGTGCAAGCACTGCATTGTAGTCCGCGCCATCTCCCGTATCCAAAGAGCGTACAATTGAAAGAATGTCATGCTGCACCGGCTTGCTTGTCCGCTTTCTGAGTTCAAGCCAGGCAGGGTCTATTTTTTTTATGATTTCGCCAAGCAGGTATTGTTGATTGTTGTAAACACGCGGCCTGCCTATTACCAATATTGGGTCTCCTATTGACGCTGCTGTGGGCGTATCAAAGCTCCGAACAAGAATACTGCCTGTACCGTCATCAACGACAAGCTCATTTGTTGATACGACTATGCCGTAAATTCTGAGCCGCTCAAGTGCAGTGCCGTCCTGAAGAATCACTTGTGTTGGCAGGTTGTCCGACTGCTGGAAACTGCCATTCAGTAGTTCTGCTATCCATACCGCAACTGCTGGTTTCTGTTCCACCCCCTGTTGGGAGGGATTTGTTTGTATTTATTTTTATCGCAAGGAAGATTTATATAGCTTTATTGGCGTGTTGTGTGCAAAAGATGGTGCAGCAAAGTTTGATTGAGTACATTCAGAAGCTGCTGCAGATGGGGTATGATATTGGCACCATCCGCACGACGTTGCTGAATGCAGGGTATTCTCCGTATGATGTTGATTCTGCTTTGCGCATTGCAGGCGCACCTGGCGCTCGTAAAATCAGCACAAAATTGCTGGTTGTGGTTTTCATTGCACTGTTGCTCATCAGCGGAGTTGTATTGCTGGTGTTGAAATTGACACGGGCGCCGCCGGCTGAGTTGAGTATTTCTGTTGATTTGTTCAGCACGCAGGTGGTTCCTGGCGGTAATGTGGTGGCAAATGTGATTATCCTGAACCCAAGCGGCACAAGGACTGCGGGTTTGATTGATTTCGAGGTGTCGGGTCCTGGGGGAGTCATTGCAAGGAAGACGGAGAGTTTTATAGTTGCTGCGCAGGCCAGTATTCCGGTATCGCTCGGAATGCCGACAAATGCTCCGCATGGCACATATTCTCTGGTTGCAAAGATGACTTATTTGAACCGTCCTCCAGTACAGGTGGCGCGTCAGTTTGATGTCGTGGCGCGTGTTGATGAAATGGCGCCGGGGGAAATTATTGAAGAAAAACAGGAAGAGCGCGCAAGGGAGGCGCAGCTGACCTGCCCTGGCGGCTGTGATGATTTGAATTTCTGCACTGTTGATTCTTGCGTGCAGGGTACTTGTGTGCACACTCCTGTGACGCCGTGTTGCGGTAACCGTATGTGCGAGCCAGGCGAATCCATGTCATCATGTCTGCTTGATTGCAGTGAGCGTCCGATGAGTGTTGATGAGGTGCGTAAAAAAGCGTCAGATGCAGCTGCTGCCGATGTTGGTAGGGCTTCCGAGATTTGTGGCACTCTTGTGCAGAGAGCATTGGTTGACACTTGCTTGATTGATGTATCAGAGTCGGCACAGTCCAAGGTACCTTGTGCTTCCATTGTTGATGCTGAGAAGCGCGATGCCTGTTTGATTACTTTTGCCTATCAGGGCGATTCTTCTGTGTGCAAGGATATCACGAATAAGTATATGAAAAATTCGTGCTTGTCGCTTGCCGGCATCGGAACGGTTCCGTCTTAAATTCTGCTAATGAATCCGCGTCGTGGCTCGAATATGTCTCCTGTTCGCTTGAGTTTTTGCAGGAACTCCTCCGCCTCTGCCTCTGTGATGTCTTTTTCTGATGCGGCTTTAAGGATGTCTTCTATCGGAATTGTCTTGCCGACTTTCATTTCCAGTTCATGAATGATTTCTTTCATCAGTACAATCTTGCTGCGTGTGCTTGCTGTAATGTCGCTTGATATTCTGTCGACGTCAAATGTGCCTGTTTTTTCGTCAAATGCGACCTGCCTTAGGCAGTAGTCCATTAACTCAACAGCTTTTTTGGCGTCTTTTTTGGTTACTTTGTCGCTTAAGCGGAGGCGTGCGCTTGCTTCCGATAATCTGACAAGTCCTTCCAGTTGTCGCGCTGAGATTGGCACTGCTTTCACTCCTTCTCCTCCTGCTGACGCGCGCATTTTTAAATAATAGTCGCGCAATTCCTCTATTGCCGCGTCTGTCAGTTTCGGAAAGATGTTCTGCCTTGAATATGCGAAATATTTTCTGAGCAGTTTTGTGTCGATTTCTGGTTTTTCAACGTTGTTTTTGTGTAGTTCCAGTATGAATCGTGCCATTTTTTCGTCTTTTACCTGGTCTGGTATGTCTTTGATGGGGAATATCAGGTCAAATCTGTTGATTAGGGTTGGTTGTAGATCTATCTGATTTGCAATAGTATCGTATGGGTCAAATCTTCCAAATTTTGGGTTTGCTGCTGCAAGTACTGTTGTTTCGCAGCGAAGCGATGCTTGTATGTTTGCCTTGCTTATTGTGACGCTTTGCTGTTCAAGAGCTTCGTGCATTGCATGTCCGTCTTCTTTGGTCATTTTATCCATTTCGTCTATGCAGCAGAGACCTCTGTTGGCCAAAACTAATGCTCCCGCTTCCAAACTCCAGCCCTGGAGGAATTCGTCTTTGACTACTGCTGCTGAAAGTCCTGCTCCCGATGCTCCTTTGCCAGTTACATATCTTGCCTTGGGCGCTACATATTGCATTCTTTTGAGAAGTTGTGATTTTGCAGCGCCAGGGTCTCCTACGAGCAGGATATGTACGTCTCCTCTTGTTATGACGCCGTCATCTCTTTTCTTTCTTACGCCTCCTGCCAGTTGTAGTGCCAGTGCTTCTTTTATTTTTTCATGTCCGTAGATGCTTGGCGCCATTGAATTTACTATTTTTTTCATTAAATTCGGGTCTTTCGCCAGGTCTTTTATTTGCTTGAGTTCTTCTGCTGAAATGTTTATTTCTGAATAATCCTCTTCCACTGGCTCAATATGGTTTGATTCAATGAATAAGTCAAATTTTGTGCTTTGTCCTCCAGTTCTCAGGAAGATAGGGACTTCTTTGACCTGTCCTACTACTTGGACGCGCGCGCCTGGGTTGGTGCGCTTCTCCGTGAGTGGCGAGACGAGGTCATTTTTAAGTAGCACGTTCATTCTTTTTGGTTGTTCTCCTCCTTCCAATTGTTCTGGCATTTCTTCAAGAACCATCATTTGGGCGTCGTTGAGTTCTTTGCTTATCATTCTGAATTTTCCTTTTCTTCCGCAACTGCATCTTGTCGGCTCCTGGAATTTGTTGTCCAGTTGTAAAATGTTAAACACGTTACCGCAGCTGGGGCATTCAAACTTCGCTGACGCGACTTGCGGTCTGATTTCTGACTTGTTTCTTACAACTCCGTCAAACGTAAGCATTTTGTTGAGATTCTTGCTTCGAATCTCCCGTATCATCATTTTGGCGATTGCAGGCAGTCCCCGGAAGCGCAGAACAAATCCTTTGACTTCTTTGCCTAAATTTAATTGCTCAACCGCAAGTTCGCCAGCTTTCAAAACTTCTTCCGGCTGGTCCAGTAACATATCCGCAAGCTCTGGGTCAAAGACCGCAAGTGTGCTGAATTCGATAGTTATGCTTTTTTCTCCTTTTCTGATGCGTTCCAGTAGCTGGTCGTAGTATGTTTTCTCGAGAAATTCCTGCATCTTTGCGATAAGTGTTGTCGCGTCCATAACCAATTTGGGAATAATTCTAGTATGTTAAAAAGGTTTATGGTGATTGAGTTATGAGCCCCCCACTATTTCCAATGGAATTATCGACGATAAAAATAAAGAATTATTTCTGCTTTATTTTCTTCAAGTTCTCAATGAGCTTGTCTAATGCACGGTTGACTTCTTCTTCTGATTTTGTTCCTGTGCACACGACTTTGCCGTTTGAGAACAACAGAAATGTTGCTTTCTGTTCAGGCAGCTTGTAAACGAGTCCTGGAAACTGTTCTGGCTCGTATTCTGTGTTTTCCAATTTCATTGCAAGTACATTTAAATTCAGGTCCATGCCTACGCTTCCAGCTGCAACAATGTTCTGGATATTCACTTGTGGTTCAGCCTTGATTTTGACGTTTATCTTCTCCAGCGATTTGATTATTTTGCGTATGCTTTCGTGGACTTTGTCCATTGAGCGTGCGCCTGTGCAGACAATCTTGCCTGAGCTGAAGATTAATGCTGATGTTTTCGGTTCTTTTATGCGAATAACAAGTCCTGGGAATTGTTCTGGATTGTATTCTGTGTTGGAAAGTGTTGCCGCCATCTTTTCAAGCGGGATGTCGTGTCCCAAAGACGCACTGACAACTATGTTTACAACTTTAATCTCGCGTTTGTTTGATGTCTTTTCAGCTTTTGCCATGATATTCCCCCCAACGGCTGATATGTGCTTTAAAAATGAAGTGATTTAAAAACCTTTTGATTTATATATGAAAAGGGGTTTATCGACGCTGGTCAATTATTTTTTTAAATATTAAAAATTAATATATTTTCATCACTTTCCTTAACAGAGTGCTAAACACTATTGCCAAAATAATGTATACCCATATCCAGCTCAGCTTCCAGAAAACTTTCAACGGCGCATTCCCAAGTGTTACTGTTTTGAAAACATCGCTTTTATAGTTTTCAGACACTGGTGCGTATTTTCTTCCAGTTGTTATCAGCACTCTTTTGTCAACTTCCTGCCCATTGCTTGCAATGGTAACAAAATAATCTCCTTCCTTTCCTTTGAGCGTAAATGTTGCTATGCCATCATTAATCTGTTTTGTCGTGTCTCCTATGATTTCAAGCCCTTCAGGCGCTATTATGCTTACATTTCCAGTGATTTCTTTTTGGAAGGCTGCTGTTATTGAAAATTCCTGGTTTGGTTGCAATGGCTCGTAGGCAAAATTTGCGCTCATCCACCCGAAAATCAACAATATTGGAATGAACGTGATAAATGTTGATTTCATAGAATGGCGCATGTATTGCATGTTCAGCGCCATTGCCTGTTTTTGCACAGCCATCATTTTTTCGGGCTCGTTTTTTAGCTCTTTCATCTTTTTCTGGTAGCCGGCAAGCTCATCTTTCAGGCGTTTCATCTCATTCTGGTTCGTAGTCCATTTGTAGATGAGCGTGATAAGGAGTGAAATTACAAAAGATACAACTGCGATTGCCAAAAGAGGTGGCCAGTTGAGTAGGAATCCAAAAGCCGCATCAAAGAAGGGGTCAAGGAATGTCATTTAGCCACCCATGAACTTTCTCATAAGTGGATTCATGTCCATCATGTGCTGTCTGGCAATGTCTTCGTACATTCTGTAGATGATCATGACGCTCAATAAGAGGGAAGTTCCATTTGTCAAAGCGCCGCTGATATCTGCCAGTCCTGAAAGCGCTCCAACAACTATTGCACCCATGATTGTCAATGGTCCGATGTATCTTTGCAATAGCCGTTCCAATACTCTTTCGTCTTTTCTGAATCCAGGAATTTGTAGTCCTGATGCCATCATTTGTTTTGCTTGACTTCTTGCATCCATTCCTGATGTCTGCACCCAGAACCATGAGAAAACAACAGCTCCAATTGTAAGAATGACTGCATAAGCAAGTCCTTGGAATACAGTAACTAGTGTCAGACCTCCCCTGATTGCTCCTCCTATCAGGTCTGGAGGTGTTACCCATGCCACAAGTCCTGTTGCTGGTGCGTTTCCGGCAAATGTGCCGAATATTGGGAATCCCCAGTTTTGGAATAGGCGTGCCCATAATTGGATATTTGCCAGCAATGCGCTCATCAGAATGATTGGGATGTTTGAGGTGTAAATGAAATGCAATGGCCATCTGATTCCGTGTCCTCTTACTCTTCCGAATGATAATGGAATCTCAACTTTCATTGCCTGTGCATAAACGGCAACGGCAAAGACAACTACTGTTGACAGGATGCCTGCAATCATCAAAAATGCCGTTTGAGGGTCTCCTGCTGCCAAGCTTTGGAATAATGCAGGTATTGCTCCTGTGGCAACTCCTGGGTTTGTTGGGGAGGGTAGTGGTGATAGTAATCTGATGAACAAGCTTTGTGACACTCCCGCTACGATGAATAGGCTGATGCCAGAGCCAAAGCCCCATTTGCTTGTGACTTCGTCCATGAACATTATGAGTATTCCTCCCAAACAGAGTTGGAATACTAGTAAAAGTTCAAGTTGGAAGTAAAGTGCTGTTCCTGCCGCTGCTTCTGGTGGTGCAAGTCCTCCCATGAAGACGTAAATTACAGCTTCAAATATTACGAAGAAGAATGCAAGCAATTTCTGGATTCCTGTAAAGCGCTGTTTGCCTTCTTTTGTTGTCAGGTCGAATTTTACCAGTCCTGATCCATTTAACAATTGCAAAACTATGCTTGCCGTTACAATCGGTCCGATGCCGAGCGATATTATGCTTCCAAAGCTTGCTCCAAGAATGATTGACAGTAGTTCAAATCTCTGTAATGCATTTTGTCCAAGTCCGAACAGTGGTACTAATCCTAGAACGAAAAACAGTACGAGCATTATGCCTGTCCATTTTAATTTTTCCTTGAAAGAAAGTTTCCGCTGTGTCGGTGGTGCCACTTCTGGCAGATTCATTAATATTTTATCAAGGAGACCCATTTACTTCGCCACGACCTCGCCGCCGGCTGCTTTGATTTTTTCTGTTGCGCCTGCAGTTGCGGTGGGTATGGTGATTTTGAGTTTTTTTGTAATCTTGCCTGTGCCTAGAAGTTTTGTGTATCCCATTGCTCCCAGATTTATTGCTATCACTCCTGCTTCCTGGGTTGCTTTTTTCTGTTCTATCAATCCTGGCAGCTTGTCTTCCAGGTCCTTGATGGTAATCAGATTTTCTATTTTGGTTTTTCTGCTTACAAATCCGTGCTTTCCGAAGTAGTCGGTTGCCCAGATGGCTGTTTTCTTGTTGTCTGACTTTTTGCCTGTGCCCGCGTTTCCGAATCCGCCTTTTGAGCCGGAATTCCTGTGTTTGTTCTTTCCCCAGCCGTGGGTTCCGTAGCTTCTTGTTGATTTTTTTCTGCGCTTGACAGTCATTTTACATCATCCTCGCGAGCAGGTCGTTGATTTTTTCTTTTCTGTCGCCATACGCGCCTCCTAATTCGTATGGCATTTTGACTCCTTTTCTGCCGTATCCCTTTCTCGGAGGTGAAAGTGCTGCAGTTTTTCCTTTTTTGTTGAGTGCTTCTGCTGTTTTTTCATCAACCGGTCCCCAGGTTGCATAGTGTGTTATTTTTTTGAGCATTCCTTGCAGGTGTGGCGTTTCTTCTACAATGGTGCAGTGGTTTTTTTTGTTTAGACCGAGCAATTTTAATGTATGAAGCACTTCTGATGGTACTCTTACATTTCCCCTTATTCTGACTATGGCTATTTTCATCTCCTTCTGCCCTCTATCATATAGACTGCTTTTATGTGTGCAGGTCTTGGTTTGAATGAGTTGAGCTTTTTCAAGGCGTCTATACACGCCTCTATGACGTTTGCTTTTGACCGTGTTTGCCCGAATGTCTTGCTGTATACGTTTTCTATGCCTGCAAGGCGCAGTATTTTTGCACATTCCTGTTCAATTATTAGTCCTTTGCCTTTTGGCGCAGGCATGAGACGTATTCTGACCGAGCCGCATTTGCCTTCAACTTCCCATGGGATGCTGTGCGCTTCGCTTGTCGCGTCTTCCCATGAGCCTGCTCCTCTGCGGATTTTGAATAACGCAAGTTTTGCATTTCTGACTGCTTTTTCACGCGCTGGGACCGTGTCTTTGCTTTTCCCGTATCCGATTCCTACGTAACCGTCTGAGTTTCCCACTACTGCCATGCATGCAAAGCTTGGCTTGTTTCCTTCAGGCGTTTTTTTCTGTGTTTGTCTGAATATGCGCTTGCTTCCTCCTCCGAATTTTCCCTTGCTCTGCCCTATCATAAGAAGTTCTGACTGTAGGTTTGGCATAAGGATGTCTACAATTTGTTCTTCCAATATTGGAATTCCGTTGTTCAAAAGCTCGTCGATGTCTTTTATCTCGCCGCTTTTGACTTTTTTTCCAGCTGTTGTTTTTGGTGTCCAACTTTCTACGTCTATCTTTATTTCCGGTTTGGTTTCTTTTTCTATTTCAGGAAGTTCTGTTATAATGTCTTTTTCAATTTCAAGTTTTTCTTCTTCCTCTGCTTTTTCCACTGTTTTCATTGTCCACCTATTGTTTTCTTTGTCTGATCGAAGTGTAATGGGAGAGTTTCAGGGTCCATTTGCGCTTTAATGTATGCGCTGAATTGGCGGCTGTATTTGTTTTTATCTGCCTTGAGTTGTTTTGCATAAGCAGCGATGTGTTCGCCGCGAATGCGCTGCATTGTAGGGGTTGTTTCTTTTGCAAATGGCACTTGTAGTCCTCCATCCGCTGCTCCCTGTGCTGCTGCATAAAGTATGCATCCTTTGACGCTTGTGTATTGCCCGATGTCAAGAACGCAGTCTGTTTTTTTCTTTGTTTTTTTTGCCAGCAATAGTCCTGTCAGGTATGCTGCGCTTGTATTGCCTGTTCCTGCCTTCCAGCCGTGCTTTTTGAGCTCGTTTGAGTGTGCGCTGGCAACAATCTTGTCTCCACTTGGGTGGAATTCAATAATCTGCAAGCTTATATTCTTCAAGCTTTTCCTGACGACAAGCCGTGGTTTGTTTCCCAGCAAAAGCTTCATTCGCTTTTTATAGTCGGTTTTTCCCTCGCGTTTTCTGCGGTATGCGACAGTGTAAACTTTATGTGTTGCCATTTTATTTTTTCCTTGTCATTTCCTGTTCTTCAACGTAGATTTTGAGGTGTTTGGTGCTTCTGAAAAATCCGCCCTTGATTTTTGCATAAATAACCCTGAATGCTTCGTTGTCTATGATTTTTTTCTCTTTGAGTTTTTTTGCAAGCGCGCGCTGTGCTCTGACGTTTGCTATCCACATTGTTTTTTGGTTTAGTCGTGCTGTTGCACTTCCTTTTCTGCTTCCATGGCCGGAGCGTCTGCCTTTTCTTTTTTGTACTGCTTGTTTTTTCGCCCTTGCCCTGCTGATTCCCTGTGCTTGTATTTTGTAGATTGTTCCTTTGTTGATTAGGCGCTGTACATCAAATTTGGTTATGGCTTCCTTTATCTCGCCAAGTTTTGACGGATCAAACCTGACTCTGCCAGGGCCGCAGTTTAGTATGTTTGCCGCAAGTCTTTTTTGGAGTTCCATCTTATGCCTCCTTCTGGATTATGACTTTTTCTGCTTCCTTTCTTTCCTGTTCTTTTGTCATCGGCTCTTCCTTTTTTGCTTCTTTCTTCGGGGCAGCTTTTGCCATTGATTGTTTGCGTTCTGCCCTTTGTTTCTTTGTTTCCTTGCGCAAGGCAATTTTGTTGGAAATGTTTTGCAATTCTTCGTCTATTTTTTTGAAGTTTAGTACGGTGATTCCTTTTTGCTTGCAAGCGTTCAGCAGTACTGCTCTTTTTCTGTCTCCGACTGAGCCGATGATTATGCTGTGCTTTTTAGGATCAACTGCCGAAAGTGCTGCTTCGTTGTTTATCAACACAGGCATCATTCCTTTTGCATCCAGTCCTCTGACTTCTGCCGGTCCTCTGTATCCAACGTTTACGCATGCCGGCCTCCCCCATACACCATGCCGCATTTTGCTGTGCAGTCCTTTCGGCCTTCTCCATCTCTTCTGCGTTTCCGGCCTTTTGTGGTGGTCCTGCATTACAAATTCAGGCCTTTTTCTGCTTATTTCCTTTCTCAGTTGTAGTGTGTTTTTGCTGCTCATGCTTCGAAGAGTTTATTTCCCGCCTTTTCAGTTATGTAAATGCCGTCTTGGAATACTCGCAGGTCCCTGTTTCTTTTTGCAGTCAGCAGTTCTATGTCGCTTGCCTGCTGGCCTGCCAGGTCCTTGTCACAGCTTTCCACTGAAATCTGGTCTCCTTCTACTTTGACAGTGGCGCCTTTCTTTAGTTTGAGTGTTCTTGGGCTTTTTTCACCAAGGAAATTTTTTACTATCATTGTGTCGCCTTGTATTGTGACGTTCATTGGGAAGTGGCCGCTGCATATTTTTAGTCGGTATTGGTATGGTTTTTGCACTCCTGCAATCATGTTTTTGATATGCGCTGCAAAGGTGTTTATCACCCTTTTTTGCCGCTTGCTGTCGTTTGCTGCTGAAATGATGATTGTGTTTCCTTCGATTTTTATCTTTATCATTGGGTCCTTCATTTTCTTTGCTACTTCCCCTTTCGGGCCCTTAACAGTCATTATTCCTTCAGAAATTGTTGCCGTAATTCCATTCGGCAGCTCTGTTTTTTTTTCAAATTTTGCCATTTTTAGTAGCAGTACGCAATCAATCTGCCCCCTATGTTTTTTTCGCGTGCCTGCTCGTGTGTCATCAGGCCTGTTGGAGTGCTTAATATCAGGATTCCAACTCCGTTTGCCGGAAGGTATCTCTTTTCGAATTTGACGAAATCGTTTTTGGTTATGGCAAACCGTGGCTTTATGACGCCGCATTTGTTGATATTTCCCAATAAGTGTAGTTTTGCAAAGCCGCCTCTGCCTTCGTTTATGTCTTCAAGCTGGCCGACGTAGCCGTGTTCCTGCATTATTGATATTACTCTTCTGATTAGCTTGCTGACTGGGTGGATGAGCAGTTCGCGCTTGCCGGTCTGCTCATAGGTTATGACTGCTGACAGCACGTTTGCCAATGGGTCGTTTAACATTTTTCCTCCTAACTGTACTTCTTGAATCCGATTTTTGTCGCAACATCCCTGAAGCAGCATCTGCACAGGCCAAGGCCGTATTTGCCTATGTGTGCACCGAATCTTCCGCATCTTCCACAGCGTCGTAATGCTTGGCCTGTCTTGCGTACTTTTGGTGAGTTGTGCTTGATGTATTTCTTCATCTTGATTGGTTTTGCTTTCAGTTGCTTGAATGCTTTCTTCCAGTCGCTTGTTGTCATGATTTTTCACCGATTGTTATTCCGAAGTTTTTCTGCATGAACGACATTGCCTCTGCTTTTGTGACCATGTGCTTTTTTGGTATGTTTTTTTGCTCGAGTTTTCTTCGCTTGATGCGATATCCGGGTTTTTCTAGGGTTACGCAAACCTGCAGTCCTAATACTCCTATTTTTGGGTCGTACGTGATTCCTGGAATGTCAATGTATTCGTGTATGCCGAAGCTGATGTTTCCTGCTTCGTCAAACTGGCTGTCTTTAAGCCTGTTCTCTTTCGCTGAGAGAAGTCGCTTCAGAACGTCAACAGCTTTTCCTTTGCGCAGTGTGAGTTTGCATCCGATTGGAAGTCCTGGTCTTAATCCCCATGTCGGAATTCTTTTCATTGTTACTGTTTTCATCGGCTCTGTTCCTGTTATCATTTTAAGTACATGCATTCCTTTTTCTAATCTGGTCTGGTCTTTGCCAGCCCCTATGTTAAGCGTGATTTTCTCTATCCTTGGTTGCTGCATCGGGTTCATAGTTTCACTGCCGGCTTGTCCTTGCCTACTACGAATGCGAACTGTTTTAACGTTTCAAATTTCTCTTTTCCTTTTGTAAACCATAGCCGGTTTCCTTCAATGTGATCAATCACTCCAATTTGTCCTGTGTGCTTGCCGCTGATCATGAATGCAGTATGCCCTTTTGCAAGAGGGTAGTGTGCGCTTATTTTCTGGCCAGGCAAGTCAATGACCAAGCTGTCGCCTGTGTTGTATTCGTTTTTTGCAACCGTGATGTTTCTTCCTGATGACAGGTTGAGTTGTATCTTGTTGCCTTTAATGGAGCGTTTTCCAGTGATAATGCAGATTTTTTTGTTGGTTTCCGTGCTTGGGATTTCTATGAATGTGAGGCGCCCTTTCTGGTCCAGAGAGCATCGTAGGGTTTTTTGACCGATTTGTATGCTGTCCATGAAGCCGACTGCAAAATGCGGTTCTGTTACTACACTCTCGTCTACCTTGACTGTTTTTTCATTGAGTATTTTCTTGACTTCCCTGCTTGTCTTTGCCAGGCCGAGCTGCTTTAGAAGCAATGCAATAGGCAACGCGCGCTCTAATAGGTGTGCGCCTGCCGCAGGTCTTATTATCCATTTGTGTACTTTTCTTAGGATTGTCCAGCTTTTTGGTGCGTTGAATGATTTGAGATGGTTGCTCATTTCTTTTCACCCGGTTTTGTGCTGCTTAAGCGCCGCTTGTCAGTGTGTAATTCTTGTATGAGTAGCTGTGATGGGTGAACTGGGTATAGTGCTTTGCTGCCGTCTTTTTTTGTGAAGTCCACTCCTGTGATGAATATTTTCATTCTTTTCGTGTCAACTCTGTCCACAGTTCCTGTTTTGCCTTTGTGCTGGCCTCTCATTATTTTGACTTTGTCTCCTTTTCTTACCCGCAAGCTTCTTTTCTTTAGTTTCTGTCGTAAGTCCTTGCTTAGATGGCTTCCAACAAGGGTTGTTCTGATGTGCAATGGCGCGTTGCGTACAAATGCGCGCTGTTTGCTTGGTTTCACGCTTCCGCTGAATGTTGTGTTCCAGTTCATATTACGATGCTCGCAATTTTAGCCACCATTGGCCATCTTTCTGCTGCTTCTTTTGCTATCGGTCCCTTGATCATAGTTCCTTTTGGGTTGCCCATTTCATCTTTTAGGACGACTGCTGCATTGTCTTCAAAGCGTATTCTTGTTCCGTCGGGGCGTCGGTAAGGCATTCGCTGCCTTACTATTACTGCCGCAACTACTTGTTTTCTCATCTCCGGCTTTCCTTCAACAACAGAGCACATAACGTGGTCGCCGATTGTTGCGGATGGCTTTCTGCCTTTGACTGTCTTTGCGTTTTTGACGCTGATAATTCTGAGTATGCGCGCTCCGCTGTTGTCGCATGCCAAGACATTGGCGGTGTGCGGAAGTCCTCTTGTGAGTCTTGCTTTAGCTGCTTTCATCTTCTTTCTTTTCTTGTTTGGCTTTTGATTCTTTTATCAACTCTTGTTTTGCTTCGAACAGTTTTTCATGTCCTACTTTCTCGACAATGATAAAGTGCTTCGTCTTGCTGATTGGTTTGCATTCCATGATTTTGACAATATCTCCTTTCTTTGCGTCGATTGTTTGAGGATTGTGTGCCTTGACTCTTGTTCTTGCTGTCATGTAACGTTCGTATTTTGCCACGTATTTTCGTCTTGGCCATTCCACTGTTGCAGTGGATTGCATTTTTGCTTCTACTACAATTCCTGTAAATGTACGTCCTCTAGTTCTGATTGTATTCATTTATTCACCTTCAATTTGATTCGTTCTTCCGGAGCTGCCAGGACCTCGTCTCCCCTGACCTCTTCTCCGTTGATTTCAAGCACACTTCCGTGCTTCTGCACTCTCTTCAAGCCCTTCGGCGTTTCCACGACAATTGTGTTTCGAGTTTCATCAACTGCTGTTCCTTCAATTCCTTCTTGGGTTTTGTTGGCTGCCGTGATAACACGGATGTGTGTGCCTATCCATTCTGCATGAATAATCTGATTGTGCATGTTCATTTGACTATGATTGTTTCTGGGGCAAAACCCGCTTCGATGAGCACTTGTTTTGCTTTTTGTTTGTGCTCTCCCTGAAGTTCGATTTTGCCTTCTTTGATTGTGCCGCCGCACGCCAGTTTTGCCTTCAATTTTTTTGCAAGCTGGTCGAGGTCAATTTCCTTGGCATCGATGCCTTCTATGACTGTGTACATTTTGTTGAATTTTTTTGCCTCGGTTCGCACGATTATTTTTTGGCTTTCCTTGGCGATGCTTTCACACACGCAGAGCTCTTTTGGTAGCCCGCACGTTGCACATACAGTCATGCTTTTTTCGGTGCCTCCGGTGAGGCGCCGCCAGCCTTTGCTGGCGAAGCCTTCTGTGCGAGTATTGTGTGTATTCTCGCGATTGTTTTCTTTGCAAGCCTGAGCTTGCCTGGATTTTTTGGAATCGTGCCTGTTGCAACTTGCGCATTGTCTTTCATAAGCTCTTTGCGCAATTCATCCATTTTCTGTTTGAGCTCTGTCTCCCCGAGTGCCCTCAATTCTTTGATTTTCATTCTGTTTCCTCAGTTTTCTCTGTTTTTTTGGCTTTTTTCTCTTCTTTTGGAGTTTCTGCTTTCGGCGCTTCTTCTTTCTTGCCTACTTCAATGTCGTCTGGAAGCTTGACGTCCGGCGTCATAATTGCCACTTGTATTCCAATTTCTCCTGTTTTCATGATTGCGACTGCCTGTGCTCTTTTGACGCCTTCTGTTGAGATGTTGCCGCACTTTTTGAGATAGCCGGAGTAAAATCTCCAAGTTTTTGCTCGTTGCGATGGCACTTTGCCAGAAATTAGGATTTCAATTCCAAGTGCTCCTGCTCCCATTACGTCCATCATTGTTTTGTGGCCGATTGCTTTGAACTTGTTGATGCCAAAGCGTTCAATTGTGCTCGCTATTCTTTCTGCAACTATTTGCGAATCCAGATTTGGATTTTCAACTTCTGAAATTTCAATCTGTGGGTTTTCCAGATTGAATTTCTTTTTGAGAGTGTTAGTGAGTTTTTTGATGTTTTCTCCTTTTCTGCCGACGACAAGTCCTGGCCTGCTTGCGTAAATAATGACTTTTTCTCCCAATGGTGTTTTCATTAACTTTGTATGCGAATGCCCTACATTTTTTAATGTCTGTGATACAAATTCCTGTATCTGGTGTTCTTTGAGTTTTTCCGCTATGAATTTGCGTTCAATCATTTTGCTGCCTCTTTTGCTTGTTTGATTTCTTCAAGCACAAGTTCGATGTGTGTTCTTTTTGCTTTTGTGCGCTGTCTGCCATAATGCTGTACTGTTGGGCCTTTTTGTGCGCTTGCATGTGTTATTATCAAATTGCTAGTGCTTAGTCCTTTGAATTGTGCGTTTGCTTCTGCGTTTTTCAAAATCTTGAGTATTTGTGAGCATGTGCTTGGTGCATAGCTGCCTGGTCCAATGCCTGCTTTGTGTCCTGTGTTTCTGTTGTATTTTTTCATTGCAATTGGTTTTTTCAGAGCGATTGCGTCTTCGAGCACTTTTTTTGCTTTCTGCACGTTCAGTCCTCGTATTGCCGCGCATACCTGTGTGCTTTGCTTGCGTGAGATTGGCAGCGCTAATCCGACTGCTTTTGCGCTGTTTTCCGTCATTTTGCCTGAGTATGCATATGCCATTTATCTCACCGATAGCGATGCGCTGCTTCTGGTTGCTCCTATGCCTGGCGCGCTGTGCTTGACTGTTTTTCTGGTTAGTGCGAATTCTCCCAGTCGGTGTGCGAGCATTTCCGGCTCTATGATGAGCATTATCCATTCCTTTCCGTTGTGGATTTTGATGGTCTTGCCAATCATTTCAGGTATGATTATCATGTCCCTGCAGTGTGCTTTGATGTCTTTCTCGTTTGCCCTGATGCTCGCAAGTAATTTTTTCTCTGTTTCGGTGAATCCGCGCTTCAGTTTTCTTCTTTCCCGTGCCGGGACGAGTTTTGCAAACTCTTCCAGACCCATTTTTTGTATTTCCTGAATTGTTTTTCCGCGGTATAGGAATTCTTTGGCCATTTACATCACTTTTTCCGTCCTGTCCGTCTTGGCCACAGTTTGCCGACCTTTCTGCCGGGTGGTGCGAAGTGGCTGACTGCCTTGTTCTTTGCTTTTCTGCTGGTGCGCTTGTTTCCATATGGGTGGTCGACTGCGTTTTGCGCTGCAGCGCTTGGGTTGGGCCAGCGCTTGTTGGTCATGCGCTTTCTGAAGTGCTTTACTCCTGCTTTCAGCATTGGTTTTTCTGTTCTTCCTCCTCCGGAAACTATCCCGACGCACGCTCTGCATTCAAGTGAAAATATTTTCTCTTTTTTGCTTGGTAGTTCGATTGTTGCATAGCTTTCTGTTTTTGCCAGTATGCGTGCTGCTGAGCCGGATGTTCTGCAGAACTTGCCGCCATCTCCTGGCTGCGCTTCGATGTTGTATACAGGTGTTCCTTCCGGTATGTCTTTGAGCTTAATGGCATTGCCAGGTTCTATCTCGCTGCCTGGTCCTGCTTGCACCGTATCTCCAACTTTTACAAATTCAGGCGCTGGCATTAATGCAGCAACGCCGTCTTCGTACTTTACTTCCATGAGCGGTGCTGTGTGTCCTGGGCATTTGATTATGTCGACCACCGTTCCTTTTACAAGTAGTGCTGGTTCTGCTCTCATTTTGGCGTCTCCTGCGTAGGCAAAGCTTTTTGCGCGGTATACTGGTCCGCCTTTTCCGCGTGCCTGTTGTATGAGTGATTTTCCCATTTGTTCAAACTCCGTTTGGAATTGCAAAAATTTTGTTTTTGAGCATTACATTATCCCCAGGCTTGTTGCGATGTCAATCGCTGGTGTTTCTTTTGAGAGAGTGATGTATGCTTTTTTTTCTCCTGTTGTTGAGTTGTGTGTATTTACTGCAATTACTTTTGCTTTGAACATTGTTTCAACTGCTTTCTTGATGTCTTGTTTTGTTGCTTTTTTGTCTACAACGAATACCAGCTTGTTCTCTGCTTCCATTAGGCGTATGCTTTTTTCAGTTGCCAGTGGGTGTTTTAGTACGTTTTCCATTTTACATGAATAGTTTTTCTTTGTCTATCTTTTGTATTGCTGCTTGCGTGTAAAGGGTTAATCTTCCAGGGTGTGCTCCTGGTGCGAGGAGTGCCGCATTTACCCTTTTTACTTCCACTACATCCACTCCTGCGATGTTTTTTGCTGACTTTAATGCCTTGCATGCGCCGCTTACAACAAGTAAAGGTCCTTTTGCTGTTTTGTAGCGTCTGCCTCTCATTTTTCCTTTGCCTGCTCTGATACGTTTTTGTCCACCGCGTGCAAGTTCTTCTTCCAAGCCGAGTGCGTCTAGCGCTTTGACAATGTCTGCTGTTTTTGCAATGTTCTCAATTTCATTTGCGAGTATGAATGGGTATTCTGCTGGCAGTTTGTGTCCTCTTTTCTGGACAAGTTCCTTGTTTACTGATGCCGCGAGAGCGCTTCTGATTGCTTTTTTTCTTTCTTTGTCATTTATTTTCTGGTCAAAGTCTCTGGCGACTGGCGGGAATGCTCGTCTGCCGCCTACTGATCCTGGTGCGAATGCCCCCACCCATATCATTTGCATACCTCGCCTGACTAAGGTCTTTCTTGGCATTCTGCTGAGTCCTTTGCCGTACGCTCCCTTGTAGTCACGTCTTCTTCTGCTGAGGCGTGTTGCTTGTTTTTTTCCTGCTCTTTGATCTGCTCCGTATGATTGTCTTTTGTTTGCTTCGACTGCCTCAACTGCTCTCTTGATGAGGTCTGGTCTGATGGCTTCTTCAAACTGTGCCGGCATTTTCTGTTTGCCGACTTCCTTGTTTTCCGCGTTGAGTATTTTTACTTCCATTTTTATTGCTTTGAGCTTAAGCTTGTGTAGACGATTGCTGGCGGTTCTTTTGGCAGTTTTGGCAGCGGTCTCTTTGGCATCATTAAGGTGATTAATCTTTTGCTCGCTCCGCCGACGCTGCCTTTTATCAACACATATTGGTTTTTGACGAGTCCGTAGCGTAAAAATCCGCCTTTGGGGTTGATTTTTGAAACGTCATCTGAAATTTTGAGAATTCTTTTGTTGTGTTCTGTTCTTTGATGGAATCCTGTTTGTCCGGCGTGTGGTGTTCTGTATCCTTTGAAGCCGTGCCAAGGTCCGAGTGAGCCCGGTCCTCGTTTTGTTTTTTCTGATTTGTGTGAACGCAATGCAATTCCGAATCTTTTGACAGGTCCTTGGTACCCGTGTCCTTTTGTGATGGAAACAGTATCGACAATTTGCCCTTCTGCAAATACTTCATTAATCTTGACTTCTTTGCCGAGCAGTGCTTGTGCTGCTGCGAGTTTGTCTTCTGGTTTCGCCCCGCCAATTCCAAGTTCGAAAAATTCTGCCGCTTTTTTGCCAATCATTGTTAATTTTGGCTGTGTGTATGCGAGAACTCTGACATCAGAAATGTCTTTTGTGTCTGCTGTCTTGCCTGTTTTTTTTGGAATGATTATTGTTCTTCCTGTTTCTTTTTCAAGTTTTTCTGCGTTGATTTGACCTGTACATCTTGAGCCGTACGCATCTTTTTTGTAAAGTAAAATGGCTGCGATTTTGACAGGCGGACATTCGAGAACGGTGACTGGAATCTGGATGTCTTCGTTTTTTGTTAGAGAAGTGGGCTTGTTGTCAGTGGCGATAATGTGGGTCATGCCCACCTTATAGCCGACAAATCCCAGCAATTTTGCGTCTTTTGCCGATGACCATGTTCTGATACGTGCAACTATGTTTGCTGCTCTTTTTCTGGGCCAGTACTGCATGCTTCCTTGTCGTGGTGTTCTGATTCTTGGCATTGACTCCTCTGTGTATGTGTTTTTCTGTGTCAGAATGCGCATTTCTTATTGATTTTAGTACGCATTTCTGATCATGCTCGGAATTCACTCCCATGAATTCCTACATGTTCAACACGATGCCCTCAACCGTGCTTCGCAAAATTTTATTTTGCGAAGTGCTCGGCAACGTGTTGCCGACATTACCCGACAAAGCCTTTTGCGGAATTCCAGTAAGAAACAGGTAGTGCCTTTGCACTGACTGTACTGAAATTCCTTCTCAGGCTCGTCAGATGACTCCTCGAGAAAGAGGGTTATTTATAAAGCTTTGCTATTTGTTCTACCTTTTCCCTGCAGACTGGCCATCATTCTCTGTTTCGCTATCGCATAATTGGCAGGGTTCTTGATTTTTGAGCAGAATCCGTCTGGTTTGCACACGCCCAAGTCAACCATGTATGCTTTGTTGTCGCAGTTTGGCGGAAGCGCTCTTTTTTTCATCATTTTATGATATCGTAATTGTCCCTGCATCAGTACTTCTCGCAGGGGTTCTGCATTTTTCTTGTTCCATTCTTTCAAGTAATTTTCAATGCGGTCATAGCTCCATCCGCACGATGAGAGAAAATTAATCAGAACAAACAGTGCTCTTTTTCTGCCGTCTTTCAGACCTTGTGCAATTAATTTTATGCACGGCGGGAAATATTGTTCAGTCACGGCATCTGTTACCGGTTCAAAATCCTTTTTCTTCTCGACGAGTTCCTTGATTTCAGGTGGTGTTTCGGTGCTTGCCTTGAAGTCAAATGCCTGCACGATGAGCTTCTTTGCTTCTCCTGGAATTATGTCTACTCTGTTCAAATAGGTCATTTTCGGCACAACTTTTTCTGGCAGTGCGTCTTTTTTGTCAAAACTTAATATTTCTTCTGGCTTGATAACAATGCTTACCAATCCGGATTTTTCGTTTAGCGAATATGGCATTCTATACAAATGCCGCGTTGCAATCAGGATTGTATCTATGGAAAGAACTTTGAACGGCTCAAATCGTCCGTTCTTTGCAAGTTCTGTTGGTGTCTTTCCTATTTTTTCTGCGATTTTTGCCGGAGTGTCTTTTTGCAATAATTTTTCAGCCAGCGGCTCTCTTATCATATGCTGTAAATATGCTGCTATCTTGCGTGGCCCATCTGGAAACTGGTCCTTGATTGGTTTGCCATTTACTGTTTCCGGGAATGCTTCAAAAGGTACTCCGATGTGAAATCCGTGATTTCCAGAAAACTTTACAGATATGTTTTGCACTCCGTGATGCCTTAATGCTTGCACTAACAAATCTGCTGCGATTTTGCTGTATTCAAGTTCAGGGCAGTCGATGTCCAGTATCAAATCCCACCCAACGCGTAGTTCATTCAGCTCTTCCGGCTTCATGCCTGTAACAATTTGCAATGGGTTTCTCCACAGTTCTTCGCTGCAGTGGAATGATGTTGCCCCTTGTTTGACCATTTCAAGAACATCTTTCGGATACAACAGGACATCAGGCCTTTTGCCGTATCCAGTGCCTCCATAACTTACTGCTATCTCTTTTCTGTCTGCTGTTTTGACTATGGCTTCCTGTATTTCTGGTCTTTTGTAGTATTTCAGCAGTGTGCTTATGTGTATTTTCTTGTATTCTCCCCCCATATCGTCGTCTATGCTGTGAGAATTTATATAACTTCTTGCCATATGTGTCCAGTGATGGAAGTTGTTGATGAAATTCTGGCAGTTCTTGATGACATCAGACAAAAAAACTTGCTTGTCATAGTTGAGGGAAAAAAGGATGCTGAGTCATTGTATGAGGTTGGCATTGCCAATGTTTTGCAGCTGAAAAAGCCGTTGTTTGCTGTTGTTGAGGAAATTGCATCAAAAACAAAGGAAGTTGTCCTGCTGACTGACCTTGACGATGAGGGAAAAAAGCTCTATCATGAATTGGCAAGGGATTTGCAGAAGAATGGTGTGAAAGTTGACAACCGGCTTAGAGAATTGCTGTTTAAGACACCGCTCAGGCACGTGGAAGGTTTGTCGGGATTTCTGGCTCGGGCTCAATTGGTACGTTGACATTGCATTGTTCCTTGAGAGCTTTTGCTGTTTCCCGTATTCTTTTTCCCGCGTAGGGGAATTCTGACTCGTAGAAAGGCATTCTTGTCTTGTCGATGCCTATTTTATTCCTTACTCCTGGCTCATATTGTAGCACTGTGTCCATATGTCCCATAAAACGTTTTACGCTGTGGTATGCCATTTGGTAAAGCCGCAAGGCGTCTGAAATGTGTTTTGCGTTTGCACAGTCAATTTCGCCTACAGTGACACGTTCTCCCATGATTGTATAAGGCACGTTCGCCTTTTCTCCAATAGTTTTGCCGAGGTACATTGCTGTTTGTGCGCTGAGCATTTCAAGGCGTGCCTGGATTAGTTCGTGGGATAGCGAATGTTCAGGTATCAAATTTCTGAGCGCCAGTGTCCTGTCTGTCCAGGGCTGGAGCGCCTGCGCAGGTATCATTTTTTTCGGTATGTGTTCTTCTTTCCAGCTGGTGTTGTATTGTGCATCGAGCGCTTCAAATTCGTTGAGCACGTCCTGCAGGGTAAGGTTTGCCTTTATCTGTGGTGCAGGTGTCGCAATTGTTTTATTTTTTTCAACGGTTGCTGGAGCGCACGCTGCCAGTGTTGCCAGAATGATTAGCACAATTGCTTTCATGCCTTTGCTTCTTTTTCCTTTATTTTAAAGTTTTTTCTAATGTGAATTCAGGTGCAGTCAAGTTTTGTGTCTAAGACGCTCTGCCCAAGGCTTGCCTTGGGCTTCTCGACTTGCGTGGGGAAAATCAGTCTCTTGGACCAGCGGAGGCAACATTGCTATTTAATTTGACAGCACCGTGAATTCATAAACTTTATAAACTGGTGAATGGAAAAATTGACGGGTGGAAACATGTGGAACCGGTTTAAGACGATATTGTTGCTTGGAATCCTGTCCGGCTTAGTTCTTGGAGCGGGTTATTTGCTTGGAGGAAATACTGGTTTGACTGTTGCACTGGTTTTTGCTGTTCTCTTGAATTTTGGAATGTTTTTCTGGTCGCACAAGCTGGTTTTGGCAATGTACCGTGCAAGGCCTGCTTCGAAAAAGGAATATCCTCATTTGCATAAGATGGTTGAGGATATTGCAAGAAAGATTGGTTTGCCAAAGCCGGCGCTCTATATAGTGCCTACACAGACGCCGAATGCTTTTGCCACAGGTCCTTCTCCAAAAAAGGCAGTTGTTGCGTGCACAGAAGGCATTCTTACTTTGCTGAATGACCATGAATTAAAGGGGGTTCTAGCGCATGAATTGTCGCATGTGAAGAATCGTGATATGCTTGTTACAACAATCGCTGCCACGCTTGCTGCTGTCATTTCGTATCTTGCGCAGATGGCTCAGTTCGCTGCTATTTTCGGCGGAATGCGTGACCGTGATAATGGTGGTAACATTATAGGTGTTTTGGTTTTGGCAATTCTCACGCCTATTATTGCGATGTTGCTGCAGCTTGCAATCTCGCGCTCGCGCGAATATCTTGCAGATGAGACAGGTGCAAAAACTCTTAAAGATTCTTCAGGGCTTGCAAGCGCTTTGCAGAAGCTCGAGCATGGCTGCAAGGTTCGCCCTATGCGGGGCAATGCAACTACAAGTTCTTTGTTTATTGTGAATCCGTTTACTATGCGCGGCTTTGTTGCAATGTTCTCAACTCATCCTCCGACAAGCGAGCGTGTGAAGCGTTTGTCCCAGATGAAGTTTTAGCGCACCACAACCGCTTCTGCCTCTTTTTTCAAAATTATTGCTTTATCTGTCTGCTCCCATGGCAGTTCTTCTTTTCCAAAGTGCCCGTAGCAGCTTGTTTTTCTGAAAATTGGTTTTTTAAGTCCAAAATGGTCGATAATTTGTTTTGGCTTTAGTGGAAAATGCTTGTACACCAAGTCAACTAAAACTTCTTCGCTCACTTTTCCAGTGCCAAAAGTATTGATATGTATGCTTACAGGGGCAGCAACTCCGATGGCATAAGCTAATTGCACTTCGCATTTGTCTGCTAATCCTGCTGCGACGATGTTTTTTGCAATATGGCGTGCAGCGTATGCCGCGCTTCTGTCCACTTTGCTGGCGTCTTTTCCTGAAAACGCTCCTCCTCCGTGCCTTCCAGCACCGCCATAGGTATCGACAATTATCTTTCTTCCAGTCACGCCTGCATCTGCATATGGTCCTCCTTTGACGAATTTTCCTGTTGGATTGGTCAATATTTTGCTGTTTGCGTCCAGCCAGTTTCCGCAGACAGGCGTGATGACCTTGGCAATGATGTCCTTGCGCAGAGTGTCTTGGTCTGTTCCTTCATCGTGTTGTGACGATATCAGCACAGTGTCAACTCTCAATGGCTTGTCATTTTCATATTCCACGGTAACTTGCGTCTTTCCATCCGGTCCAAGATAAGGAATCACCCCTGCTTTGCGCGCGTATGCCAATCTTTGCGCTAATCTATGCGCGAGTAGAATGGGCAGGGGCAGGAGTTCAGGAGTTTCATTTGTCGCAAATCCGAACATTATTCCTTGGTCTCCTGCTCCCTGTTCTTTTGTTGTTGAGGCATCGACACCTTGTGCGATATCTGGTGATTGTTTTTCAAGATGTACAAATACTGCACATGTATCTGCATCTATTCCATAGCTTGATTTTGTATATCCTATCTCCCTCAAAACATTACGCGCAATTGTTGGAATGTCAAGTGTTGCGCGTGTGGTTATTTCTCCTGCTACTACAATGACTCCTGTTTTGGTTAAGCACTCCACAGCTACCCTGCTGTCCGGGTCTTGTGCTAATGACGCATCAAGTATTGCATCGCTTACCTGGTCGCATATCTTGTCAGGGTGCCCCTCCGTTACTGATTCTGATGTAAATAATGTTCTTGCCATGATGTTCACCTCGTTTTTCGTGGTCTTCCATGCACGTGCTTAAATAAACTCTTGACAAAATTATTCCGAAAGGAATAAATATTCCAAACATGCCTATATGCGTATGTTGGACTTGAAAGCAGTAAAGCAGCAGCGTGTCCGTCTTGGCTTGACGCAGTCAGAATTGGCAAAAGAGGCAGGCGTTTCGCAATCTATAGTTGCCAAAATAGAGGCAGGCAGGGTTGACCCGAGTTATACAATTGCGCAGAAAATCCTGGCAGCATTGGAGCAGCGCCGAATGTCAGGAGCTCCAAAGGCGTTGGACATAATGCATACGAGTGTGGTTTCTGTGAAATCATCTGTTAAAGTTGCTGATGCTGTCAAACTGATGAAAAAGCATGCAATTTCCCAGCTTCCTGTGCAGGACGAGCGCATTGTTGGGATAATAACAGAAGGCACTGTCATGTCTCACTTAAACGCACTTAATGGCACAGTTGGTGAAATCATGGAAGCCACCCCTCCAATGGTGCCTCCGAATGCTGATTTGACTGTTGTTTCAAATCTTTTGCAGCACTATCCTATCGTGCTTGTTGTGGAAAAGGGAGTTCTTGTTGGGATTATAACAAAATCTGACGTTCTTGGTTCATTGGTTTAGCGATACGGCTCTGTCGCGAGTTCTCTGATTGCTTTTGCTATTTTTTCTCCTACACCAGGCACTTTCTGCAGGCCGCTTTCTGATGCCATGAATACTGCCTGCACACAGCCGAATCTTTTCAGGAGTTCTTTTGCAAGTTGTGGGCCTACCATCGGCAGTGCGCTAACAAGGTATTCCTGTTGTTCTTTCAAAGTCATTGGTTTTCTGTCTGCGTGTGGTGAGAAATCCTTTTTGGCGTCATCCTGTTCTCTTTTTGCAATTGATAATAGCAATCCTGCGCTGTCTTTTTCGTCTTTCGTGTATAATATTGGGATTCCATAGCTGACTGCAATTGCTCCGAGCATTCCTCTTATTGCATTTGGGTGCACATTTCTCAAGGAATACAAATCCTGCGTTCCCTGTATGATTATCAGCGGTCTTTCGTAGCTTCTTTTCAAAGTTTTCAGCTGTTCAAGTAATCTGCCGTCTATCAAACTGTCAACAAAATCAGCAGAAGTTTTCAGTTCCACTCCAACGCGTGGGCTTAGCACATAATCTGCGCATTGTAGCATGTCAAGTTTCACGCTGACGCCAAGCTCAACGAGCTCTTTTACGGTTCCAGTCGTTTTTTCGCGGTAGTCTGCGAATATTTTTACGTTGTTTTCAAATTGTGCAAGCGTTGGCTGTTTTGGTGCCAGTTTAACTGTCAAATCTTTCCTCATTTGTTCAAGTACGTGCACCATTCTGTTTTCTTTGTGCTTTGCGCTCCATAAGTATGCTTCATCTCGTGTCGCTTTTGTAATGAATATTGCCACTCTCCCTTTTTCCTGCCTTCCTGTTCTTCCTCGTCGCTGAATGTGTCTTATCGCGCTGGGTATCGGCTCGTAGAAAACTACCAAATCCACTTTTGGGATGTCCAGTCCTTCCTCCGCAACGCTTGTAGCAATTAAAATGTTGAACAATCCATCCCTGAACTGGTCGAGCATTTCCTTTTGTTCTTTCTGGCTTAGTCCTGTTTCTCCTTTTTTTGCCTGCCCTACAAATATATTTGAAAGGCATCCCTGTTTTTTGTTTAATTCTTCAGAAAGTGTGACTGCTGTATCTCTGTACTGTGTGAACAGAATTATTTTCATCATTTTGTTCTGTTCTATTTCCTTTGAGATGAACTCTGCCAGCGCCCCCACTTTCGGATGTTCTATCCCCTGTTCAAATAGTTTTAGTGCAAGAATGTATGCGCTTTTGAATGCCAAGTCCGCTGTCAGATTCTTGACTGCTTTTACTTTGCTGTTTTCTGCCTGTTCAAAAAGTCCTGTTAGGTATTTGTTCAACGGAGCGATTCCCTGTGTTTCCAAAAGCTCAAGGGCGTGCTGTGCTTTGATGATTTCAGCCAGAACCGATATCGCTTTCATTGCTTCAAAATCTTTTTCTCCTTTTGAGATGCGGGCGTTCAGCTGCATTTGGAGCTTAAGCAGGTCTTTTTTGCTCGTAAATGCTGCTTTTACGTTGTACTGTTTAAGCTGGTTGATTTTTCCTTTTATGCATTGCTGCAATAAATTCTGTATTTTCTTGAAATTTTCTGGTAGTTCCACTTTTATCCATTCAATGTCTATTGGTTGTATGTACGGCTGGACATCCGGGTCTTTTTCAGTCCTGATTTCGACTGCTTCTATGCCTAAGTTTGTGCATACTTCCTCTATTTTTGCTGTTTCGCTGCCAGGGCTTGCAGTTAGTGCCAGGATGCGCGGGTAATCCGACTTTCTCTGGTATTGTTTTGCTATAAAGACATAGCTGTAATCGCCTGTTGCCCTGTGCGCTTCGTCAAAGACAAGCAAGCTTACTTTTGATATGTCTATCTTGCTTCCTATTACGTCGTTTTCCAGTCCTTGTGGTGTTGAAAATACAATTTGTGCTGCTCCCCATAATTGTGCTCTTTTTTCAGGTGGAACATCCCCGGTAAAAAGCGCAAACTTCTCTTTTGGTAAATCTAGTGCTTGCGTAAATGTCATCAAATGCTGTTCTGCAAGCGGTTTTGTAGGCGCCAGAATGAGAATCTTCGACTGTGGGTATTGTTTCAGTCGTTGTGCAGCCAATAGCAATGCAACTCCTGTTTTTCCCATGCCTGTTGGCAGCACTACCAGTGTGTTTTTCATCGCCGCAGTGGCGAGTATTGTCTCTTGGTATAATCTTGGTGTAAACCCCCTGAGCATAAATAGCCAAGCGTTTTTTTCTCTATTTAATGCTTACGCGGTCCTGATTATTTTTTTGGCGTGCAACCAGTAGCCGATTAGTATGCCTGCAAGCAATGTTAGCGCAATTATTCTCAGGTTGTAGAGTATTCCTCCCAGTATGAATCCCAGAAAGAACGCCATGATTATTAGAAAGACAGGTATGCAGTGGCTTAATCTGTATTTGTACCAGACTCTTCCGAACAGCAGTCCTGCCAGGAAGCTGACAGTATAGAGTGCTGCAGCGCTTCCTGAGAATACTGCTGCAATGAATCCTGAAACCAAAAAAATCAGTGCAATCATTTCCGGCCAGTCAAACATGACGTCTGCTTTCATTAGAATCCTCTTATTTTTTTCTCAAAGAATATGTAGAAGAGCAGCCATGCAATTCCGCCTATGAGCAGGGAATAGATGTATGAATATATGTTGAAGAAATAAACCATGATTACATACGAAGCAATGCTTCCAAAAAGGAATGCGTAAGTCAGCCGTGAATAATAGAATATTTTTGAGCCGTCAAGAGGCGGAACGGGAATTAGATTCCAGCCGGCATAGATTAAATTGAGTACAAATAGCTGTTGGGCAATGTACGGGTTGAGCATTCCTGCCCATTCCAGGCTTTTTACGAATGCAGAGAAGAATATGTTGAGCAATGGTCCTGCCATGACAATTTTTGCGATTGTGCTTATGTTTGGTCCATAGCGGAACGCACCAAGGCGATGTGCTGGCAGCATGTATGCAATGGTTGATGTTGCTGCAAGGAATTTTATGCTTCCATTGCTGATGATGACAACGATTAGCCCGATTAGGAATCCGTACCACCAGAGGCGTTGTTCTGCGCGAAGGCCGAGCTGGAGTGCCATCATTCTCTGGCCTGCGTGGTGTACAAATACTGTGATGAAGAGAAATATGGTTGCAATGCTGTAATTCTTGAATCCGGCAATCAGGTCAAATCTTATTCCACCCCACTGGTCCCATGAGTAGATGAATGCCAACCCAAATACTGTTACCAAGAATGCCAGCCATTCTTCTTTTGAAAACCAGAAGTATCTTTTCAGTTTGTCAAGGTAGTTGCGGAAGTTCATCTCTTTTTACACCGCTTTCCTGCTTTAAATAACTTTTCAGCAGGCGTGCGATTTCTTTTTCGTGCCCTGCCCCTACAACTGCTACTATTGTGCTTTCGGGGTAATGTTTGGCAATGTGGTACAGCCGGTGCGCCATATGCTCATTCCTTTCCACAACAAGCACTTTGTAGACATTTGGGTATCTTTTTCTTACATCTTCGATTAGTTCTGCAATTATTTTCTGGGAGGGTACTTTCGACAGGTCAAATTTTATTCCTTTCCTTAGCACTATTCCTTTGAATAAGTCCTTTACGAATGTCCATTTTTCTTTCCAGGTGAGTGTTTTGGAGAATCTTTTGAGAGTTATCTCGATGTCTTGGTCAATCAGTGCTGTTTTCGCGCCTGCCTTGTGCGCCAGCTGTACTGCCTTTATCATTTCTGCGCCTGGCGAGACGCCTACTTTTGCTCCTAACTTGCGTTCTGCCCATGCGCCTATTAATGAGAAAAGCCATCCTTTTAAGCCGATTCTTTTGATGTCCCTGATTCTTGGTTTTTGTTTTTTATCGCTGAGAAGTGCGTACAACCGTTTCCGATCAAGCTCAACTGCGACGATTTCTGGGTTTAGTTCATTTATGGTTTTCTCTACTTTTGCCAAGCTTTCAGTCGCTATATGCGACGTTCCAATTATTTTGATGCGTGCCACGTTTTTTCTGTACTGGAGACCTATATTAATGTGCTACCATAATCTTTAAATAGTTTTAACTCTCGTAAGTGGTGAACAGAAGGAGGTAATGTTGCATGCTCAGGCTGAAAAAGATCCAGGAAACGTATGATATGAAGGTTTTCACCGACCAGGGTGATTATTTTGGTGATATTGAAGAAGCTATTTTGACGCAGTCAAAAGTGCAGGGGTGGAGGGTTCGCGCCACGAAGAACTCGTTTTTGAGCAAGGTTTTGGGCAGTGCAAAGGGCGTTATCGTGCCGCATCAGCTTGTTAAGGCGGTTGGCGACATTATGATTATAAGCAAGGCGGCTGTGCCGAGTTATTCTGAGGATGAAACGCCTGCCGAGCAGATTACTGCTTGATTTTTTTATATTGATTGTTGTCACGTTCTTGGACTGATAAAAGTTTAAGTAGCAATGTTTTGCTGTTCACCGCATGGATGTTGCCGCTGAGTTGAAGGAGTGGGCGCAGATTTTTCTCAAGAGTCGTGATGTTTTGCAGAAATCAATAATTGGTTTTGAAAATTTGAATGGCGATTTTGTCGTCAAAAAAACAACGGGCGATGTTCTTTTTTTGGTGCGTCCTGAGTTGCATGATATTGGCGAAATTGTCAGCAAAGTTCAGGGCAGTGCAGGACTTGTTGTCCTGAATACAAAAAAGAATGTTGATTTTGTTGTTTCAAATTGGGACAAGCTGGCAAAGCTTCAGAAGTTGTGCATTTATTTTGTTAATCCTAAGACGAATGACAAGTGGCTTTTGTATCCTTTCACCCATAATCAGATTACTGACAGTTCTGCTTTGAAAAGAGGTTTGGAAAGTTTGTTTTCAATGGTGCCTGCTTACCAGTAGGTTAGCAGTGCCGCGCCGATAATTCCCACCAATACCCCAACTATTGTCTCAGCCATGGTGTGGTGTTTTCTCTGGTGAACTGCATGGTGCACTGTAAAACACAAAAGAACATATGCTATAATTGCCGGTGCCGAGGCAAATCCTGCCTGGAGTGCAATTCCTGATGCTGCTGCTCCTGACAGTGCTGCGTGGCTGCTTGGCATTCCTCCGACTTTGAAGAACATTGAAGGGTCGCGTGTAATGATTATTTTTAGAATTTGGTTTATCATCCATGCTCCAAAAACTGCGATAAGCAGGTTCATACGTTGAAAAAAGTGTGTTTAGAATAAAAAATATGCGGCAGGCGGGAATCGAACCCGCTCAAAAAGCTTGGGAAGCTTCTGTCATGCCGGTAGACCACTGCCGCGCGTGCTTTTTTTGATTGCTTTCCACTTAAATATGCTTCGTCGATAAAACGCTTTAGTATACAAAATAGTAACATTTATATATCAGTTTACGCTGAAATTAATTCACTGTTGAGTGTTCAAAAGAGGTGTTGAGATATGGAGGATAAGATTCTTCAGAAGGTTGTTTCAAATGTTGCGGAAAACGTGAACGAAATCCGTGCAAGAGAGCAGAAATTAACGCAGTTCCGCCAGATTCTTCCTGCATTATTGGAAAAAGGTTTGGAAAACATTAATTTGTCAATGTTTGACGAGCCGACCCGCTTGTCTTTGCTCAATGCATTTGGTGACGAATATGTGCGGAAGGGTCGTCTGCCTGAGGCGATGAAGGCATTTATTCTTGCCGGCAACCGCCAGAAGCTCACGCAACTGGGCGAGGATTATGAGAAGGTTGGCCTGTTTACCAATGCTATCGAATGCTATCGCTTGGCTGACAATACTGAAAAGCTTTTCAAAGTGGGCAACCGTTGTCTTGAGGAGGGCAAAAGCGGTGATGCAATTCGCGCCTTTCTTGCTATTAAGGATGTGGAACGGCTTACACGCGTTGGAGAGGATTGTTTGAGAAAGGAAAAGTATGACTATGCGATAGAGGTCTTTAGTGCTGTCAACAACAAGCAGAAGCTTGCAGAGGTTGGTGACAAGGCACTGCGCGAAAGGCAGATTGGCTATGCTGCCAAGGCATACGAGATGGCAGGTGATGCACAGCGGCTTTCAACGCTTGGTGATACTTGTTTGCGTGAGGGCTTGTTCGCGACAGCTTACAAGTCATATATGCTTGCTGGTAACACGATGATGGCGCAGTTTGTCAAAGAAAACTTTGGTAGCCAGTTCACACTATGAGTATGAAGTGCGATAAGCATCGGAAAGACCATATTGGTGGTTGTATGTGGTGCGGAAGGCGGCTGTGTGAGTTTTGCATAGCCAAGCGTGAGGGAATAAAGTTGTATTGCGACAAGTGTTCTGTTCAGTTGGGCGGTATTCGCCGTGAGCGGCTGCCTCGGCTTGACGTGCAACCACGTCCGCCAGCCACTGGAAGGCGGTTTGTATTGAGAAACGGGTATCTGGAGCAGGAAGGAGGCGAGTGATAATGGATGTGTTCAAATTACAGCGTATGAATAGTTTGGCCGCTGAGCTTAAGAAGCATAATTTCGCGCAGTCGAGTGAGGATGCATTTCAGCAGGCAGAGCAGGTTTTTGAAGAGAAGGAAGTTCTTGTTGCTCCTGATGTCCCTCAGGTGGTTGTTGAAAAGCCGAACGTGCTTGCTGAGAAAAGGTTTGAATTGTTGCTTGAGCAGAATAACCGGAAGTATGAGCAGGAACTTGGTTTGCTGCGTTCTGCTTTGAATTCTTTGGCGCAGCAGGTCGAGATTTTAAAAGCAGATTTGCAGAAGGCGCATGAAGCCCCTAAGCAGAAGGAGCAACAGGTTCCTTTGAAGACAGAGCCGAAGGAGGACCATCCTCGTCAGGGAAAGTTTTCGAGTGCCGACGTTGACATTCAGAAGATGTTTTACTTTGGTGCTAAACGTTGACCGCAGGGTTCTAAATGAACGGTGGTTGGACCCCTTTGAATGTGATTGTGCATCCCTAACTCAAAAATAAAGCACTCCAACAGTCAGCGCTCCCCAGAGAAGCATTGCAAATATTATTTTCTTGTCCGCGAAGGCATATTCAGGATGCCGTGCTATTTTGCTTCCTGAACTGATTAGCCCGTCATATCGGAATATTGCGTAAAGAGCTATGGGCAGTGTGATGTACAGTAAGTGGTGCTGTCCAAAGAACACAAAAAGCGTGTAAGAAAGCACCAGTGCCGCCGTTGCTATCGAGCTTAAACGTGCAACAATCTCAATTGAGTATGTGTCAAGTGTTTTTCGGTGCAGTATTGCTTTTTCTTTCAGCAGCATTATTTCACTTCGCCTTTTTCCAAGAAGTAGGAATAATGCGAGGAAAAATACTCCCAGGATAAGCCATGGTGATATTGGAACATCAATTGCAAATGCGCCTGCCATTGCCCTGATGACAAAGTTTGTTGCAATCACCAAAATATCTGCAAATGCTTCGTATTTTAGCCATGCGGTGTAAAGTTGTGATAAGACAAAATACGCCAGTGCGGCATATAGAAAGCTCGTTGGGAGGAGAAATGCAGTTCCGAATCCTGTTATTATTAGTATTAGCGCAATTCCTAACGCTGTCAGCACGCTTATTTTTCCTGATGCCAGCGGCCTGTTAATTTTTTCTGGGTTTAGCCGGTCCTTGTTCCTGTCCGCATAGTCGTTTATGATGTATGTTGCAGATGAAAGCGCACAGAAGCTCAGGAACGCTATTGCTGCCTGTTCAAGTGCAGAGATGTTCATTAAATTGCGTGAGAATACAAGTGCAAGGAATACGAGTAGATTTTTGTACCACTGTTGTGGCCGGAGCAGGGCAATATATTTCATACTACTTAAAAGTGGTGAATTGTATATAAGCTTTTGCCTTAATCGTATTCAACGGTTAATCGCCTCGTCTCTGTGTTTGTATGAATTCTTGTATGCATTGTAGTTAACCTGCTATGAAGAGTATGAAAGGCTCTTTTAAAGTAGTGGGCTGTTCTGGTTTAAATAGGTTGTTACACCATGACAGGTCACGACATCAGGTTGGTTCAGGGAAGTAGGACATACAAGATCTATCAGTTGTTCTTGGAGAAGGGAGCTCTTACGAGGCTTGACATTCAGGAGTCTTTTCCTGATTTGAATGGTCATCATATTTCGAAGTATTTTTCGCTCTTGGTTGAGAAGGGTTTGATTGTTCGTTCTGCCAAGCGTTTTCAGTCTCCTGTGCGCAAGGAGGCTTCGATGTATGTGTATGGTTTGAATGAGAAGTTGATTGAGCAGCGGGCGTATGAGTTGACTTCTTCTGTTGAGGAGGATTCTTTTCTTTCTGGTATTCGTAAGGAGATTCTTGAGTTGATCCGTGATTCCCCTCTTGGATTGACGACTGCGGAGGTCATGTTTGAGTTGCGCAAGCGGTTGTGCAAGAAGGAGTATGAAAATTGGGACTATGTGGGGTGGACTATTCGTGATTTTGTTTTGGACAAGAGTATTTGTCGTTCTTCTTTTCGTTTGCCTTCGAATGCTATGATTCATGGCAGGAAGCCAGGGTATGTGTATGGTCGTGATCAGAAGGCTGTTTTTGACAAGGTGTTGAAGCTCATGCCCAAGGAGGTTCGTCAGTCTTTCTTGGATATTGTTCAGAGTAATGAGATCTATCCTGTTGATGTGTTGTCGAAGCGTTTTGGTATTGATGATCAGACGTTGCGTATGTGGTATTACAATCGTATTTTGCCTGCTGGTTGGGTGAAGACTTACTCTCACAAGCAGCGTCGGTATTTTTACAATCCTGCGATGAGTGAGGAGTTTGTTGCGGAGCGTGTTCCGAAGATTCATGAGGAGATTGTCATTAATTCGATTCTTGAGAATTCGAAGCTTGGTGATGCTTTTGAGAAGCAGGCGGTGTTCTATTTTGTGTGGTATTTGATTTTGAAGCGTGGTCGTCAGATCAGGTTGAATAGTGATTTTCCGAAGAAGATTCCTTCGTGGTTTTCTCGTGATGATGTGAGAAATCCTGCGTTTGTGGTGCTTGACAAGGAAGGGAATCCGTCAGGGAAGACCTTGGTTGATGTGTGGAAGTTTGACAATGAGCCTTTTGATTACTTGATTTTTACGTATGATGATGTTTTGGAGTCTCCGTCTGAGGGGTATGTGATTTCTATTAAGCGTGATCAGAATCGGAAGTATTTGGGTACTGCTGGGAAGCGTTACATTGCTGCGATGTATGGTTGTCTTTCTCTTGGTATGAGTTTGGATTGTCGTCAGTTGCCGAAGCGTGCTTTGACTCCTGTGTTGATTGTGAATGGTGTGAATAGTGACAAGTTGTTTTCTTTTGCTCACAAGATTAATTGTGAAGTTTTCTATAGGTCTCGTTTTCAGAAGGTTGTTGATTTTGTGAATAGCTTGGGGATCAAGTATAGTGATGATGCGGTGTTGTCGAAGTTGCGTGAGGAGTTTGAGTTGTTTGAGAAGTATCAGAATCATGAGAATGTATTGTTGGGGAAGGTTACGCCTGAGCAGTTGGTGAGGTTGAAACGATGAGGCTCAAGAGTCATTTGCAGTATGAGCGTGATTTCTGTACGCTGATGAGTGATCGTGGTTGTCATGCTGAAAGGGTTGCTGCAAGTGGTCGTAGGCGTGGGAGTGTTTGTGATGTTGTCTTGTTCA
>JAWCRZ010000011.1:0-35394 GCA_038868995.1 Candidatus Woesearchaeota archaeon
AAGAGGATGGCGCGGAAAAACTATTCAAAAGTGGGTGATATCGATAAATTAATTCACTGGATGCAGCACATCAAGCGCGCAAGCAGAAAATTTACAATTGTCTGCCAGCACAAGAAGGGAAGGGATATTCTCCGTTCCCTGAAATGCAAGAATGTTGTTTATTCTTTGGAGCCATTGGAGGATTTTGCTGACTTGGTTTCCGGCTATAACCGCCCGGTTATTCTATTGTATGACGGGGACAGGAAAAGCAACCAGAAATGCATAAAACTGAAGTCACTTTTGCAGCAGCGGGGCGTGAAAGTCAATATGGGCTTTAGGAAAATAATTTTCCTGCTGAAAGACCGCACATTCGCTGGCATTTTGAAGGACTTGCACCGCCAGGCAGGAAGCGAAAGGGTGCATTCAGGTCTTCCCGTGTAATTCATCATACACCGAAACAACTGCTTTTAACGATAATTGCAATGATTTTTCTGAAAGGTGTGCGCTTTTGTCTTCAGGAGAATGGTAGCATTTGAAAAATCTAGGCATTCTTCCAAAAATTACGCGCAAAGCGGCGAGCATTGGACGTGTTGCAAATGTGCGTATCAGGTTTTTTTCTGATGATGGAACCAGAGTGAGGCACCACGCATCTTTGAGGCCTGCATTCCTGAATGCTGTAAAGTCAGCCCAGAATGCAGGTACTTGTTTTGCTTCCTCAAAAGGAATGGCTGCCTTGCGCAGTCCTTTCCTGATCTTGTCAAGCAAGGGGCGTTCTTCCGATACCGGCCAGATTGCCATCAAATCTCCCATTCCCATCAATTCAAGGTCAATGACTGTTTTTGGCAGGGGATGTTTTTCTATGTATGCTGCTGAGCCGACATACCCGAGTTCTTCTTCCCCGAATATTACTATAGCTGCTTTCCTTTTTTTCGCAAGTCCGATGAGCACTGCGATTGCGGACGCATTATCATTTGCCCCCGGGCTGCCGCTTACGGTATCGTGGTGCGCAACAAACAGGACATTTCCATTGCCGATTAGTATGTTCTCTCCACCGCCGTATGATTCTGCAGTATACTTTATTTTGTTCTTTTTTAGAATGCGTTTCAATGATAGAAGCCGCTGCGCATTATCCGTTCCTTCCAACTCCTTGACGATTGGCATCAGCTCCATATCACTGGACAGCTGTGCGCAATGTTTAAAAATTATTTGGACACATCGAGGGTGATGCGCATTTTGATGCTGATTGACATGGACTGTTTTTTCGCGCAGGTGGAGGAGCGCGAGAATCCTTCGTTGAAAGGCAAGCCGGTTGTTGTAGGCGCCGACCCAAAAGAAGGCAGGGGCAGGGGTGTTGTCTGCACTTGCAATTATGAAGCGAGAAAGTTTGGCATCAAGAGCGCGATGCCGATTTCTACTGCCTGGAGAAAATGTCCGTCTGCCATCTTTCTGCCGGTGAACGGCCAATTATATTATGGAACGTCCCGTAATGTAATGCGCATTTTACGCCAATATGCTGACAGGTTCGAACAGGTTTCTGTTGACGAAGCATATCTTGATGTTAGCAAAAGATGCGCATCATTTGGGGAAGCGCGCGAAGTTGCAAAACAAATCAAAAAGGAAGTTCTTGAAAAAGAAAAGTTGACATGCAGCGTTGGTATTGGTCCGAACAAGTTGATTGCCAAGATTGCGGCTGGTGAAAATAAACCGGATGGATTGACTGTTGTGTTGCCTGAGGAAGTTGCCTCTTTTCTTAACCCCAAAAAAGTCGGAGTGTTATACGGCATTGGTCCAAAAACCGAATCTCATCTGAATTCCATTGGTATCCTCACTGTTGAAGATGTTGTTAAAACCCCTAAAAACATTCTTTTGATGGAGTTGGGCTCATTTGGCGAAGACCTGTATGCAATGGCGCGCGGCATTGACAACAGGGAAGTCAGCGAGGAATGGATTACCAAGAGCATTGGCAGGCAGTATACTTTTGAGAGGGATACAAAAAACAAAAGATATATTATGGCGATGATTGATGACATGATTCGCGAAATCTATCGTGAATTGAAAGAACAGGACTTTGTCTTCAAGAATATAACATTAAAGGTGCGTTACGAGGACTTTGACACCCATACGAAGAGCAGGACATTGGAAGAATATTCCGACAGCGTGAAAATATTGCACACTACGGCAGCAGAACAATTGGAACCTTTTCTCAAAGACGAGCGCAGAATCCGCCTGGTTGGAATCAGCGTTCATTCTTTGGCTGACAGAAAAAGTTTAAAACAAGCAAGATTGAAGGAGGAGCAATGGACTCTAATCTGATTGTTTCGTACAGTTCCTCTGCAGGCTATCTTGCTGCCAAGGGTGAAATTCATAATCTTCTGACCCGTTTTGGAGACCAGAAGTCAAGGCAGGAGTTGCTTGTGCCGGGAATTATTGCAGTAACAACCGCTTTAAAATCGCGCGAGGTGGTTGAAGAACTGCACGAGATTGCTGCTAATGACCCTGAAGCGATAAAATGCACGACGCAATGGGTGCCTGCAGACAATTGGTGTGATGCAACAATCGATGGAATTAAGAACGTGATAAAAGAGGAAATCAAGGACTTGTTCGTTGCGGATGACCAGTACGCCATCGAGATTTTGCAGCACAGGACATCTTTGAAAACAGATGATATTCTCAATGCCATCAAGCCATTCCTGAAAGGCAGAATTGTTGACAGGCCGATGAAAATTTTGAGAATAGAGCTGTTTGACAAGCGTGCTTCTGTTACTCTGCTGAAGCCAAAGGATATGTTCCGCAGGGAATAAAGTTTATATACAGTCATCAAAGGTCTTCTTATCGCGCGGCGGTGCCGGAGTGGTCTAACGGGCTGGCTTCAGGAGCCAGTGGCTTAGTGCCTTCGCAGGTTCAAATCCTGTCCGCCGCACTGTTAGCATCTTGAACAAATCATGCCGGTGCTGTCAACTTAATGGTGCTGGCCGCTCTGCCTCGGCCTTGCCGAGGTCATTTTTCTCTCCTCCGCACATCTGCGAGGAGGAGAGAAAAATGAGTCCAGAGGACCAGAGCAACCGGCACCAGAAACTTGACTTAACCAATCATGCCAAACCTTTAAATAGTTATTGCGCAATGGCAAATTTATGGAAAAGCAGGTGATTATAGGCATTCTTGCTATTGTAGCCATTTCAATCTGCGCTGTATTGATTAATGATTCATCTTCCATTACCGGTTTGGGAGGGTATGGCTATGCCAGCAAGATTTACGGTCCTGCATTGAAGAATGCTTACAAGACGCCTGCTGTGTTTGGCAAAGGGTTTGCTGAGGCGTTGATTATTCAGCGCAGTCAAGAGTACATGTTGAGAAATCGTGACAAGTGGACGTGCGGTTTCAAAACATCCGATGGCCCGTTTCCTTGCATGCAGGAAGATGCTTCAAAAGGATGGTGCTGTTTGTTGCCGCCAGGGGTTACTATGGAGCAGGTAACCGAGCCGACCGCAGTCAAGATTCCAGGTGCAAGGTTTCCGCAGTATATTGCCGATGATTATAAGCCGAAATACAGGCCTGAAACTAAATTAACCGGTGTTGTGCCGAAGAATTAGCATTTTCTTGTTTCCCGTAAGCCGATAGCTATTGCATCTTGGATTGAACCAAAGCAGGCCAAATTCTCTGGTGTTATTATTAGCGCTGCGCCGCATCCGCAGTTGTAATAAACGTCTCCATATTTGCTCGCAACTGCAATTGTTCCAGCAGGGCATCCGAGCTGGCTGCATCGTGCGCTTAGCCTTTTGTATGAGGAATCATCAACGTTCCAAATGCCTTTTCTTGCAGTGCGCGCCTCTTCCTGCGCTTTGTCAAGCAGCGCCTGATATTTTGAATTTTCATGCAGGTAAGCGCGTGCCCATCCTTCTTTGACAAGCTCAACATTTACGTTTGTTCCTTCTGCAAATACATGCTTAAGTTTTCGGCCGTATCTGTCTTCTTCGTTTCCTTCAAGAACCAGTTGTCTTCCTGCTATTCTTCTTTGAAGTTCATATGCTGCCCTGTCGTAATGCAAATCACTTTTTTCAGGTGCATCAATGCCTGCAAGCCGGATTGTATCGCCGTTGTTCAGGACAAAAGTGTCTCCATCTATTATGTATCGTGCGGCATCAGGGTAATAGGTGCACGCAGCAAGTAGCAACAGCAGAACAACTCTTTTCATGCTATATAGTCAAGTAAAAATCTTTAAATATGTAGCGCTTAAAACAAGCAATATGAAAAAAGAATGGTGGCTTGTTGCTTTATTGCTTGTTCCGTTGGTAAGTGCTGCCTCAATTTCTGACTGGCCGATGTTTTTTGTCAGCAATGGAAAATTCTCGGCGAAATATGTTGTTGGTGAGGAGGCGCCTGCATTGGACGTTGTTTCTGCCACAATTATCTCTACAAGTTTGGCGCGGTATGAGAATGTCACAACAGAAGTCGGTACTTCCACGCTTGACATAGAAATTGCAAATATTTCAAATATTAATGCCATCGTGATTGGCAGTCCTTGTGAAAATCGTGCTGCCTTCCAGTTGATGGGCAGCCCTGAGCCGTGCTATAAGGATTTGGCAGGTAGCGTTGGCTACATCAAGCTGTACGAGAACAATAATGTGAAGCAGTTGCTGATTACCGGCCTTGATGAAAAGGACCGGCATGCCGCTGCTAAGTATCTTGCCGAGCGTGACCTGTCGCATATTGTTGCCAAGGAATATCTTGTTCCGTCCAATTCCGGCTCTGTGCCTTCGTTCTTTGAGCAGAAGCTTAAGGCAAAGAATGCCACTAATGTTACCGGCCAGGTTAATGTTACAAACATAACTGCTGTTCAAATAATGGCAACACCGACTCCGAAAAAAGTTCTGGGACCGTACGAGCCACTTGACGAGATTCCAAAGCCAAAAAAGAAGGGCTGGTGGGCAAGATTCTGGAGTTGGCTGGTGGGATTATTTACTTAATATTCTCCTTGTCTCTTTTTTGTAGCTTTCCACTTCCGGCTCGTCGAATGGATTGACCTTGAACAAATGCGCCAGCATTATTATCTCAGTCATCTTTAACTGCAGGTACGCACCAATCGCATAAGCGTTCTTTCCGTCAAGTCTTATTTCCGTGAAAGGCCTTTTGTGCTTTTTGTATGCTGCTTTTGTCCCGTATAATATCGCATGCATTATGTGGTTTATCTCCTTTTTCTGCAAGTGTGGTACTAATGCGTCGTATTCGGGATATAATGGAACTTTCAACTCAGTGTTGAAGTGTGTTGATACAAAGTTTGTAAGCTTGTCGTCTGGCCCTCCCAAATACAATTGCACCATGCTGTGCAGGTCTGTGCTGCCTATGCTGACTGTGGGCGTTATGCCTATTTCTTTTTTGCCCACGCTTTCCGCCATTAACTGCCTGTACCATTTCCCCATGCTTTCCAGGTCTGTTGCAAAGAAGAACTGATCATATATGTTTCTGTCTGCTTTGAAGTGCAAATAAAGAAGTGCTGCCCCTATAGCAGCCGGATTTTTTTTTGCATCTAAAAGGCATTTTTGCCTCATCCATGCAGCGCCTGCCATCAATTCCTTTAGGTTAATTCCAAGAATGCCGAGAGGAAAAAGCCCGACCGCAGAGAATACGCTGTATCTTCCTATAACGTCTTCAGGTACGCTTAACACCGAGAAATTATTCTTTATGGCCAGATTCCACAGTTTGCTTCCTTTGTTTGTTATTGCAACAACATATTTTCCAGCGTCTTTCCTGTGCCGTTTAAGCACGTTCAATAATATTTCAAAATTTGCAATTGTTTCTGTTGTTGTTCCACTTTTGCTGATTACAATCAGAAGCGCTTTCTGTCCCTGTCGCAAAACATTTTGCATTTCCTGAATAATAACTTGCAATGCGTCAGGGTCAACAGTATCAGCATAAAGTATTCGCGGTGTATGGCGCAGGTTCCATTGCTTGCCAAGTATTGCTTCCTGTACAGCCATCGTGCCAAGATTGCTGCCGCCAATTCCCACAACTACAACCAGTTGTGGTCTTAGCTTTTGCTTGAGCGATGCAGCTGCAATGGCTACTCGCAAATTATGCTCATCAATGCACAGGTCAAGGCAGCTGAAGTTTAGTCCGCCGCGCAGTGCTTTCTTGGCTGTTGAGAATATTTTTTTCTTTGAAATCAGTGCGTTATCGTAATTGAATACCAGCATTGTGCCTCTTTTGTTGTTGGCTCGTTAACTTGCTATTTAAAGATTTTGACCGCAATCCTTTTATACCCTGCGGTAAAATTATTCTTCATGAACAAAAAGAGGTATCTGCTATGGCAAAGGAATCTAAAGGTTGGGCGTTTATTGGCACTCTGCCGATAATCGGTTTTATTTTGGTGTATTTGGCAAATAAAAGCGACAAGTACGCGATGTTTTATGGAAAGCAGGGATTGGCTCTTGGCATTGCTGCAATTGTCATACAGGTGCTTTTGACCATTCTGGTCATTACAATACCGCTGATTTTTGTGTGGAACATTGCCGTTCTGGTGTTGTGGATTATCAGTGTTGTCAATGCAATGAGCGGCAAGATGAAGCCAACTCCGCTGATAGGCAGGTTTGCTTCTAAATTTTAGTCTGCTCGTATTTGATTAATCTTTCTTCTTTTTCTTCCATTATTACGCAATTGATTCGTGTTTTTTCTTTGAGGTGTTTCTTAATCATATGATAATCAGATGGAATAATTCTGCCGGGTTGCAGTGTTTTGAGCGGGAACCATTCTAAAGTGCCTTCTTCGCTTTCTTTTACCTCTCCTTTCATTGGCTTTAGGAGAACAAAGAATAGCAGGAATGCGTGCTTGAATACGCTGTTTTCCTTGACGCGTTCGTGCACTATGGCTGCTATGTGCGAGAATTTGCATTCCAGTCCTGTTTCTTCCTTTACTTCCCTGACCGCGCATTCTTCAATGCTTTCTTCCAAGTGCAGTTTTCCGCCTGGCAGCCCCCAGTAACCTTGATATGGTCTTCGTTTTCTTTTCAGCAACAATATTTGGTTGTCCTTGATGATTGCTGCCAGCACAACAGGCAGGCAGCCGCCTGTAAGCTGTTGTGTGATGTGTGCGAAGAATGGAAGCAATTTTTCGCCATGCGCAGTGAGCATGTACTCGTCGTCTTCCTTTTGCAGCATTCCTTTCTTTGCCATATTGTTCAAATGGTATGCCAGAACATTTGTCTTTATGCCGAGCGCTTTTTCAATGTCGGAAAATCTTAATCGCTTGCTTTTGAGAAACAGCCCGTATATCCTGTGCATTGTGTCCATACTTGATTGGTTAAGAAGCGCGGTTTTTAAACATTTATTATCGAAAGAAGGTCTTCTATCTTGTTCAGCTCATAATCCGCCTTGACGGCCGTTGGTTTTACCGCTCCATACTTTGCAAACGCTGTTTTTATTCCAAGTGCTTTCGCTCCTGCTATGTCTCTTTCCGGCCAGTCGCCCACGTGAAGCACTTCTTCCGGCTTTACATCTAATTTCTCCAGTGCTTTTTTGAACGGTGTAGCGCTCGGTTTTCTTTCTCCCGTATCGTCAAATGTTACTACGGCATCAAAGAAGTCCTGTATTCTCATTTCTGTCAACCTTGTCCATGCTTGAAGTATTGGCGCGTCTGAAACAATTGCCAGTTTCAGCCCTTTTTGCTTTAATTTCAAAAGCGTTTGTACGACTCCTGGATATGCTTCTGCGTGCACAAGTTTTTCTTTTCTGTATGCCACAATGCCTGCCGCGAGTATTTTGTAATTGACTTTTTGCTGTGTTTTTATCAGAAACTTGTCAAATACGTTCTGGTGCTCTATGCCGTAATGGTCATAGAGCTCATTGAGAATTGCGTGTGCTTTTTCCTTGTCGAGATTAACGCCCGCTGCTATCATTGCGTCCAGTGCTGCATCTGTCGCCCGTTTTTTCATTTTCATGAAATCTATTAAAGTGTTGTCCAAATCAAATAAGACTGCCTTTATCATTACTCGAAGAATGTGCGCTTCATTAATATTTGTTTGCTCAGGTAATGTCGAGATTACCTGAAGTACCACCAGAGAAGTATGATGATGACAATTGCTATCACCCACCATACCCATTTGGCAACTGCGGTTTTGTTCATGAATGCAATGACATATGAATAGCTTAAAAACTTTGTTTGTTACGGAGCAGTCAATAATATTTACAGATAGTTCATCCTGTCTGCGCCTGTATACCTGCCTACGCGTTTTTCGTGGCAGTGCAGGCAGGCTCCCCAGCTTGCTTTCAGGAATTTAAACTGAGAGCATACTCTGCACTTTGTTTTGTAAAGCAATGTCATTTGCACCCACCGTTTTTTATTTATATACCTAAGTATATAAACTTATCCTATTCTTATGGGCGCAAGCTTGAAGCTTTTTGCCAGCCCTTCCAAAAGGTCAGTGCCTGCGTATCCTGCAAATAGGGCGACTGCTTTGTTGATGCCGATAACGCTGCCGACAATTGCGCCAATAATTATCGCGCCGATTACTGTAACAAGAAAATAATTCAGAACAAACTTTCTTTTTGCAAGGTATGCCTTTCTTACACCAACTGCCGCTCTTAGTAGTCCGCCTAAGCCGCCGACGATTCCGAATACGACTGTTGGGTTTTCAAGCATATGATTTCAATAATTTGTCTGTTTTTAAGCATTTCGCAGTCAAGGTGCTGTCAACTTAATGGTGCTGGCCTCTCTGTCTCGGCTTTGCCGAGGTCATTTTTCTCTCCTCCGCACCTGCGAGGAGGAGAGAAAATGAGTCCAGAGGACCAAAGCAACCAGCACCAGAAACTTGACTTAACCCGCAGTCAAATTCATTTTTCCGGTTTTTCTCTCATTTCCCGCCAACTTTCCGAACAATCTTGAAACCTTTCCAATTTTTTCATCGACAAACCCTTTAATTGGTTTGCCTTGTAATTCTTTCGGTGATGTAAAATGGAAAAAATGCGATTGGAAGTTTTGGTGCGGAAGATTGAGCCGGATGGGACTGAAACACATACAGCAATGCGTGTGGATTATTTGCCACAGGCTAATTTGCCAGAGAGCAAACCGGAAATGAGTTATTCTGAAAGGTGCAGGAAATACTTCCCGCAATTGTACAATTTGCTTAAAGATGTATATGAAAGAAACGGATTATAGGATGCTGGATAATGAGCGAAGAAGGCCGAGTTTTTTAAGAGAGCAGGTTGTTGCTTTCTTATGCGGCATTGGCATAGGAATTGGGGCAATGTCTTATTGTTACGAGCAGAAGCACCTGATGAAATTTTTCACAAAAAATGACGAAGTGGTGCAAGAGGAATCAATTTTGACAAAATATGGTCGTTTGAACCTGAGCAAAAAGCAGTATGATATGCTTGAGCGCGGCTTGGCTGAGGTCGCGCGCAAAACCGGCTGGCACAATGCCGGCGTCTGGAACAACTGGTGCGATATTCTGGCACGGCAGGGAACCCCTGTTATGGATGCCAATATCAGGAAAGTGATTGATGATACTTTGAATCCATTTACGCCTATGGGCCGCTTGGCGAGCAAGTATCGTGGTCCAAAGGTTGCTCCCCGGCCGTCTGAAAATGATGAGCGCCAGCTTGAGGAGCTGATTTCCCAATATGAGATGTACCAGCAAGCCATAGAGGCGCTTATGGATGAGAATTACGATCAGGATATCACTCGTGAAGAGCGTAATAGGGCCATTTATAAGCTGTTCCACCAATAGGGTGCAGTCAAGTTTTGTGTCTAAGCCGCTTTGCCCAAGCTTTCCTTGGGCAATTTTCTTCTCGACTTGCGTTGGGGGGTGAGAAGAAAATCAGTCCCTATGACCAGAGCGGCCAGCCAGCACCAGAAACTTGACTTAACCCACCAATAGAAAGCTTTAAATATCACTACCACTTGATGACTACTATGAAACAAATAAAGAGATGCTTGGCAGCTATTGTATTGGCAGTAGCAGGAACCCAGACAGGTTGTCCTGCGCCGCAGCGCCAGGCAGACCAGGAAGAGACATTGCGCAATTACGAGACGTACAACCGCTTTGACTCATTGTACCAGAAGCAGAACTATATGCCGCCGTCAACGCGGTACGGGAAATAAATAGGTTTTCCTGAACTCAGACAGTTTCATTTCTTTTTCAAGCACTTTTTTCTCTTTGGTTACCAAATTGACCTCTGCTTTTCTTGTTTTTGTAGCATCGTCTACCAGCTTGTGCACCTCAACAACAAAGCCGGCGTCTATTAGATGCTTGATTGTCATTATTTGTCTGCTGCTTAATTGCTCGTGCCCGAATTTGCATTCTACAAATTTGAATTCTTTTTTCTGAGGGTGATAGCATACAAGATCCGGCATTCCGTGTTGGACTGCGCAGAGATAGCATAGAAAGTCAAGCGCCCGCTCTCCATAAAGTTCAAGAATTAGTTCTGACAATTGCGCATATTTTCTTTTGACTGCTGGATAGGCATCTGCTGCAATCGCGTTTACAAATCCCCCTCTCCAGACTTGCCAGCCCTGTTTTTCAAGCCGTTTGCGCAATTGCAGCTCTGCAAGCCCGTGCCGTGTCTTGTAGGGATATTTTCGCATTGGTATGTATTCTGTTATTACTGTTAGTTCAAACTCAAGAAGGGTGCTCTGCCTCACAGGACATTGCAGAAAATTTTAGCTTAAATACGCTGCGCGCAGGTGTCCAGTGGGGATTTTGCCTCTATTCGCTTTATGTATCATTTTTTTGAGGCCAATTATTGAACAGCGCAGTTTTTCAGGCGCATTTCCTAAAAAATCAATGCTCTGCAGAATACGGTTTTCGAAAAGCTCTACGACATTATTTAAAAATCCTGCCAAAATGAGCCAATTTTCTGGTGCTGCCGAGCTGGTCCTCTGGTCTCATTTTTCTCGCCTCTGCATTTGTTGGGAGGAAAATAATCTCTGCACAGTCGAGGCGGTGTGACAACGCCATTAAGTTGACAGCATCCCAAAATGAAAACGCATTTAAGGGTGTTGCTTCACCATCCCGCAAGTGAGGTAGACAATGAGCAGCGAATATTTGGATATTGAGAGTTTATTGAAGAAAGACCATCCTCTTCTGAAAGAATTTATTTACGCGGCAAACGCTTGTTTGCAGGGCCGTTCATTCAGGCCTGATGAGAGGTATAAGCAGGCAGCCGTCCGTTTGCGGGAAATGGAGACGCGTGAACTGATGAAGTACGGTCGTTTGTTGGACTCGCTGGCAGAATCAGGCAGTGACCTGTTGCGGCGCATTCGTGATGCATATGCGAAGGACTTGAAAGACCGGCTCATACCAGATTGAGTATTTCTTTCTTTGTGGTTGCCTGTTCCGGCTTTTTTTCCCGCCAGCGCAGGAAGCGCGGGAAGCGCAGAGCGTACCCCGCAGTGTGATTTGGTGATTTTGTCAGCTCTGCGCCCGTAACTTCCACAACTATGCGCGGGTCAAACCATGTATCAGGCGTCATTGCCTTTGAGATTTCCAATCGCGCCGGCTTGTGGGAAATTTTTTTGAATTTCTTGGGCAGCCCTGCTAATTCTTTGTCGGTAAATCCGCTGCCCAGCTTGCAGAATGTCTCGAATTTGTCGGTTTTGTCGTTGTAAACAGCGCACAGCAATGCTCCATAAGTGCCTGCCCGGCGCCCTCTGCCATAATACGCTCCCACAACCACAAGGTCAAATGTATCGCGCAGTCCTTTTACATATTCCGGCTTCCATTTTATCCAGTTCCATCCGCGCACTCCTGCTTCATATGGACCATCTGGATTCTTTATGACAACACCCTCCCCTCCGTGCTCGACTGTTTTGTTGAACAAGTCCTCAATGCAGTCCGCATCATTGCACTCCTTCCTCAGTGCAAGGTTTATTTTGCCTGTTTGCCGGATTATTTTCTGCAGGAGCGCATATCTTTTTTTGTAAGGCGAGTGTATGACTGATTTTCCGTTGACAAAAAGAAGGTCGAAGCAGAATAGTGCTACCGGGATTTCTTTGACGTATTTTTCAACATCGTATTTTCGCCTTCTCTGCATAAGGACTTGAAATTGGAGCAGGTTTCCTCTTTTGTCCACAGGCATTGCTTCGCTGTCTATTACGCATGTGCTCGCCTTCACCGCTTTCTTTATGGCTGCAACAACATCGGGAAACTGGAGCGTGATGTCTTCAAGCCGGCGGGAGTACAGTTTTATTTCTGCTTTATTCTTGTGGACTTGTATGCGTTCACCGTCATATTTTTCCTCCACAATCACCGGATAGCCAATTTTTTTCTCAACTTCATCAATATCTTTTATCCGTTGGCAGAGCATTGATTGTATAGGCACTCCAAGCTTCACACCTATTCTTTTGATGCCTTTCATTCCTTTGTGCGCTATTGTTCGGGCTATCTCGCCTATATCAGGGCATACGTGGTATGCCTGTTCGAGTTCTTTTCTCGCCTCCTTTCCTCCCGTATAAGCTATTGCGAGTGCGTCAAGGACTGTTTTGTCTCCAATGCCAAGTCGCAGGTCTCCAAGTACAATGCGTGCTAGATAGCGCGCTTCAATCGGGCTTGCCTGCTTGAGCAGCTGTGCGAGGAGTGAAATCTTTTTTTCCTGGCTTCCTGCCCCGGTTGCTGAAGCAATTTTATGAAGCATGCCAAAAACAGTTTTCACCGAGAGCGCCCCTTTGCCGGCGTATTGTTCTGCCACTTTTCCTATGTCGCCGAGTTTTTTTGCCTGGCGGAGTACTTTTTCCTCTCTTTCTTTTCCAGCCAGCGCAATGCTTTTTATTACCATCTTGCCAGCCATTCCAAGGTTGATATCGTGGAACTGTGATGCGATTTGCCCCAAGGTCAGGTAGGCAACGTGTTCAAGCTCGTTTTTTGGGGTTTTTTTGAGGAAAGAGCTGAGAATATCTTTCATCGCGTTGTACGAGCTGGTTTTTTCCAGTTTTTCGTACAGGCGTGCAAGTTCGATGAATTTCATGGGATTGTGAATTTTCTTTCGTGGTGGAAGTTTTTGAGCATTCCGAGTTTTTTCAGAATTGTTACGTTTGCATAGCCGTATTGAATGGCAATTATTGCATCCAGCACTGTGCCGCGCGGAAATGCCGCTTTGGAAAGCCAGCTTAGTTCATAATATTTGCCTTCAATTGGCTTTTTTGTTACAAGCACATAATCGTGCCCGTCCCTTTTTTTCCACAGGTCTGTTCCGCTCTCAATGTCAACTATGACTGGAACGCGGTATGTTTTCTTTTGTGAATATGTTTTGTAAAATTTCGGCGCCCATTTTTTTATTGCTGCGGAGTATTTTTTGTTCTGGACTGCTGATTGGTTGCAGTGCGGGCTGCAGGGCGTGTGGCTGATGAAGGGAAATGCCTTGTCCGAGTCGCGCAGCCGTTTGTAATACTGGTAATAGCTGTATTTTTTTGGTAAAATCACAGGATTATGTTCTGCAATGAATTTTCGTATGCAACAGGAGGGATACCCGTATATTTTTCCTGCTAACTTGTCCGCTGCCTCGTGCTTTTGCCTTTTAACAAGTGCAACATACCTTTCAAATTCGTTTTGCGATTTTTTGTTCCTGAACAAATCATAGCCGTACCATATTCCTTTGAGCTTCCAGACGACCTTGTTTCCTGAAACTCGCGTTATCTCTTCGAATCCTTTCGCCCTGCTTGTCTTGAAAACAATGCCGTTTAGCTTTAGCAGCCGTTCAAATTCGTGCTTGTCGTGTATGTTTTCTTGCACGCGGAAATGTATATATGTGTTTGGCTTTGCTCCTGAAACAAAAAGAATTGCTTTGAGTTTTGCGCTGTTGTCAAAGGCAGGTGATGTTTCTATGAAACGTATAAGGTGCCTCTTTTCTTCCATTTGCCGCCTCTTTTTGGTTTCGTGAACTTTGATTTTACATAGGCAACGCCTTTTGTAAAGCTGGAAGATACACCGCCGAACAGGTTGTTAAATGATAGGGCTAACAGGGTTATGCTTGCAATGAAAAAGGTGAAAAACACCTGCACTCCCGTCCATACATTGCCGCTCATTATTGTTGCGCCTATGCCGACAAAGAAGATGGCAAAGCTGAGAATGATTTCAGCTGCAAATGCCTTCCAGTGTGTTGCAAAGCCAATTATCCAGTGGATGACAAGCCCTGCTCCTGTGCCGAGCATTGCAGCTGAAAAAATAACAAATAGTATTGCTGCAACAAGTACTGCTGTTGTCTGCAAAACTCCTGAAGTTACCGTATCAATAAGTGCGTCTGCAAGGTAGGACAGGACGATGCCTAATGCCAGCACTATAATTCCAATCCAGAGTGAGACGCGCATATGCTGCCCGTGGCATGCAATCTTTTTAAAGCCTTCGTTACCACCATTAAGATAATGCCCGTGTCGGCTAGCGGATAGGCTTGAGGGTTCCGGTCCCTTAGACCTGGGTTCAAATCCCAGCACGGGCGTATGCCGTGGTTTCGTCTGCCGTGGTACAAGCTGGAAACTTATGAGCTGTTCATTGGTGGAATGCAGCAGTTGAAAGTTCGCGCTAATTGGAATTTTAGAGAGAAATACTGCCAATTACTGTTGCTTTCTGGAAGTGAAGTTCTTGAATACGCAAGGTATGATTTGAAGGAAGGCACGATGGATGTTGTTGGTGGCGAGCATCTGCTTTATTGGGTTGACCACTCATACCATTGCGCCGGGCTTCCTGATGACAGGAAAAGAGAATTGGGCGAGTTGATAGCAACATTGATTATGCAGAAAGAGTGCTAATCTTCCGGTCCCCAGATAAATCCCTTTAGCCAGCGAACAAGGAAGTTTTTTCTTGTTTTTCTTGGTTTTTCTGCAGTTTTCTGTTTTGGCGTCTTTGCTGTTTCTTTCGCTCGTGTGGTTTTTTGTGCCCCTGATTTTTTAGCTTTTGTCACATTGGCTTCTGGTTTCTGCTTCTTAATCTCTGTTTTTTGCGTATCAATTTTCTTTATTTCCTCTTTCGGTGGTTCGGCAACTGTTTTTTTCGTGTCGGCTTTTTGCTTTGCCGGTTCAAGTTTGGATATTTTTTCTTCTTCCGGCTCTTCCGGCTTGTCCGGCTCTGGCACTGGTTCAGGTTCAGGCATTGGGAACGGGTGCGGTTCTGGCGGCTTTGGAGGCCTTGGTCCTTCTGTTCTGTATTCGGAAGGTAAAAACTGCGCTCCGAGCTCCTCCTGTACACCTTTTGCAAAGTGCTTTAATTTTGCCTCAATTTCATCACTTTCTCCTGGAAATGCCTCTGCAGCGAGTTCAAACAAGTCAACCGCTCTCTGGACTTCTTTTGTAAAGTCATCTTTTGACACTCCGAGTATGAATCTGGCTCTCATTGTTGTTGCCAGATATTTCACCTCTTTGAGTACGTCTTTCTGCACTGAGTCGCTCTGCTGCCAGCCGGATTCTATTCTGCTTTCGAGCCAGGTGAAGTATGGACCGATTCTTCGTGAGAACACGTCCATGTCAATTTCTGTTATCGCCTCTTGGGACATAAGGCGGGGTTGCAGTATGCTTGTTTTTAAATCTTGCGCAAAAGTGGTTAAGTCAAGTTTTTAGTGCTGGCTGGTCGCTCTGGTCCTCTGGACTCATTTTTCTCTCCTCTGCATCTGGGCAGAAACACGTAAGCACAGGCTGGTAAGTTCTTAAAGTGACATAGTGGCAAGTACGTACAGTAAATACCGAAGTCAAATAAAGCGGTAAATCTTATTCTTTCAAATGGCAGAGTATTCGCCATTGACGGCTGAAAGGTTTCACAAATATCTTGCTGAAAGGAATATCCGATTGAGAATTTCAGATATGGAGGATATTCTTAAGGCAGCTGATGCTGCAATGGAAAAGGATATGGACATTGGAATTCTGAATGCAAAATCCGAAACCCTGCTTTACCAGTACGCCTATGAGCAGGCTGTCCTGAAGCATCTGGAAGTTCAGGAGATGCGAAGAAAGTACGCCGCGTATGAAAAATGGAATGGTGTTGACAGGCGAAGGCGGCACTGTCATCCGACAGACAATTAGCGCTTCAATCCTTCTTTTGTGCTCGCCACTTCACATGTGCAGAAGTCCTTTCCAAATCCGCACATTCTGCAGACCGGCTCAAGGGCTTTGCCGCAGCATATTCCTTTTTTGTTGTAGATTTTGGCGCACAAATGGCATTTGAACATGCTGTTAGGTTATTTTTTAAGATATTTAATCTTTTAGTTGGTGTATGTAAAACTCTGCGTATCCTTTTTCCCATGTGTACCGGCAGGTCCATTCCGGCGAGCGTGGAATGCCGTTTTTTTCAGGCAGGATGGTCGGCTTGACGCCGCACTCGAATCCTGCGCGTATCAGGACATCGCGCACAAGGCCCGGGTGTTTTGTCCATATGTCCGGGTCGATGGCTTCCGGCTCGACTGGCGTGCAGGCAGCCAGGAGCAGCAATATCCATCTTTTCATATGGGGTGATAAACAGTATGCCTATTTAAGCCCAACTTTTCAGAATGACCACCATACAGTAGTTAAAATAGAAAAATTTATAAAGTGAAAAATAACTGTACATGCAGGTGGTTTAAATGCCGGATTCATACCTTGAAAAAATATTGAAGGATGTCAGGATCAAGCCTGGTTTTAGGGAAGAGGTTTACAAGAAGGCAGTTGGGGAAAATTATTACCAGAACGACACTGCCGGGAAAGTGCGTTTTTTTGAGGATATTAAGGAAACACCGCAGGAAACAAGGTGCGCGCCAGGACAGAACGGATACGGCACCGACCCTGCATATTCCAACTTGGCAGCAGATGAAAAAAAGAACCTCATTGCAGGCATTGCTTCAACTCTCCAGGAGCAGTATGAAAAGAAGGCAGTTGAAAATGCTGAAAGCAACAAAGCATCCGGCAAGGCGTTTAAGATTGCAGGCGTTGCCGGGATACTTGCCGGTTTTTTGACATTTGGCAGCTGTTTGATGGACAATGATGCGCCGCGCTATCATCAGGGCTATCCTGCACGCAGGATTGAGCAGCCGGTGAATGCGAAGAACGCATACGCAGGCGCCGGAGCTCTGCTGGCATCAGTCGGCGCTTTGGCGTTTATGTATGGGATGCTGAAAAGAAAAAACTGATTTTTCCTATACTTTTTTAAATTCTCTGCTTCTCCGCAAAGGGTATGCACCCGTATGATTTCAAGGCATCAGAACCCGCTGTCCTCGACTTTTGGAAGGACAAGCAGATTTACGAAAAAGCTGTCAAAAAGAATTCTGGCAAAAAGAAATTCTATTATCTTGACGGCCCACCTTACACTACTGGCAGGATTCATATTGGGCATGCGTGGGGCAAGGCGTTGCGCGACTCCATTCTCCGTTTCAAAAGAATGAACGGCTTTGACACCTGGGACCAGCCGGGCTTTGACATGCACGGCCTGCCCATAGAGGTTAGTGTTGAGAAAGAGCTTGGCATCAAGGACAAGAAGGAAATCATCAACAAGTTCGGCCTTGCCAAATTTATTGAGGCGTGCCAGAAGTATGCATTGGACCAGTTGTGGCCTATGGTTAATGATTTCAAGCGCTTGGGCGTTTGGATGAACTGGCAGAATCCGTATATGACCATTAAGAACGGGTACATTGAGGGCGCCTGGTGGGCATTGGCGGAAGCGGACAAGAAAAAGCTGCTTTATCTTGGCAAGAAATCAATGACGTGGTGCCCCAGATGTGCAACTGCTTTGGCAAAGCACGAGCTGGAGTATGAAAGCAGGAGCGATGACTCGATTTTTGTCAAGCTTCAGGTTGTTGGAAAGCCGAATGAATTTCTTATAATCTGGACTACAACGCCGTGGACGATTCCTTACAATATGGCGGTTATGGCGCATCCTGATTTTGATTACGTCAGGGCGCAGGTTGACGGGGAAACTTGGATTCTTGCAGAGGCGTTGGCGCCTGGTGTCATCGGCGCGGTTGCCGGCAGGCAGTACAAGGTGCTGGAGAAGTTGAAGGGAAAAGAACTTGCCGGCATAAAATATATCCACCCGTTCAAGGATGAAATCAGGTTCCCCGATGCAAAGAATATTCACAAAGTTGTGCTCTCAGAAAAATACGTTACAACAGACGCCGGCTCTGGCTTGGTGCATTGCGCGCCTGGCTGCGGTCCTGAGGATTTTGAGGTTGGCAAAGAAAACGGATTGCCTGCTTTTAACGAAACTGATGAGCACGGCTGTTTTGGCGAAAAGATGGGCAAGCTTGCTGGAATGGTGGCAAAAGTCGATGACTCCAATTTCATCCAGCTGCTTGAAGATAAAAATGCGATTGTTGACAGGGTTAAGGTTTCCCACGAGTACGCTCATTGCTGGCGGTGCAAGACGCCGGTTATTTTCCGCGCGACTGACCAGTGGTTTTTGGCTGTTGAGCGTCTCAGGGATGAAATGGCCAAGCAGAATGAAAAAGTTTACTGGGTGCCGGACTGGGCTGGCAGCAGGTGGTTTGACAGCTGGCTGAAGTCATTGCAGGATTGGTGCATTTCACGCCAAAGATTCTGGGGCATTCCTTTGCCGATTTGGATGTGCATATGCGGAAAGTACAGGGTAATTTCTTCAAATGCTGAGCTGAAAGCTCTAACTGGAAGGGAGCTTGAAAACCTGCACAGGCCATGGATTGACATGGTGAAATTGCCGTGCGAGTGTGGCAAGGGGATGACAAGAGTGCCTGACGTGCTTGATGTCTGGCTTGATTCGGGAGTTGCGCCTTGGGCAACTTTGGACTACCCTTCCAACAAGGAGCAGTTCAAAATGCTTGGTTTTCCTGATTTGATTTTGGAGGGCAAGGACCAGATTCGCGGCTGGTTTAACAGCTTGACGTGCATGAGTATGATAAGTTTGGGGAAAATTCCCTTCAAGGCGGTTTATATGCATGGATTCATTAACGATGCGCAGGGCAGGAAGATGTCAAAGTCATTGAAGAATTACATTACACCGTACGAGATAATTGATTCATATGGTGCGGATACTTTGAGGTATTACCAGATTGGCGGCGCACAGCCGGGCATTGACTTGAATTTTAACCACGAGGATGCGAAAATCAAGCACAGAAATCTTATCGTGCTTTGGAATTTGCAGAAGTTTGTTGTTGAGCTGGCAAAGGAGTTGAAAGTTGATCCCTCAAAAATGGACGATGTTGTGATGAAATCCCTTGGGGGTGTTGAAGAGCGGTTTATGCTTTCAAAGTTGAACAGCACAATTAAATCAGCAACAAACTTGTTTAATGAATACCGCTTGAATGAGGTTCCTTCTGTTATTGAGGATTTGTTCCTGACTTTGAGCAGGAGCTACATCCAGATGGTCAGGGACAAGGCGGCTGTTGGAGACGATAATGAGCGCCAGGCGGTTTTGTACACTATTTACAAGTGCCTGGCTGAATGCCTGAAGATATTCGCCCCGATTGCGCCGTTCATTACCGAAAGCATATGGCAGAATTTGAGGAAGGAGTTTAAGCTTGATGTCGAAAGCATTCACCTGTGTGACTGGCCGAAGGCGAACGAGAAAGACATCAATTTGAAGCTTGAAAAGCAGATGCTGCTGGCAGATTCGGTTGTACAGGCAGTGCTTGCAGGGCGCGAAAAGATTAAAGTAACGTTGCGGTGGCCGATTAAAAGCGTGCAGGTTGTTTCCCCGGATGAAGAATTGCTTCAGGCAGTGGAAGAGCTTGAAGACGTCATCAAATACCAGACAAATTGCAAGGACGTGCACGGGCATAAGGAGTTTTCTGAAGTTCGGATGAAGGTCAAGGCAAATGCAGGAGCGCTGGGAAAGTCATTTGGCGCAAAGAGTCCAAGGATTATGACAAAGCTTGCCGAGATGAGCGCCAATGGCATTCTTGCCCAGCTGGCAAAAGACAACAAGTTTCCTGTTATGATTGACAAGGAAACCATATACTTAAGCAAGGACCACATCATCGTGGAGCGCGATGTTCCAAAGAAATATGCTGAAGTTGAGTTCAGGGATGGTTTTGTTTATATAGACACAGAGCGTTCTGACGACCTTGATGCCGAGGGTTTTGCCAGGGAGTTGATGAGGCGTATACAGCAGATGCGCAAGGATGCAGGAATGCAGAAGGTTGACAGGGCGCTTGTCTACATACAGGCGGATGAAAAAAGCGTGCAAATTATTGACTCTTGGAAAGGTCGAATTGCAGAAAAGTGCGGCGCGCACGTAAACATTGGCTCAAAAAATCCGGTGAAGAAGCACAAATATTCCGCTGAAGAGAAGATTAAGGATAAGGTATTCAAATTGTTTCTTGACAAGGCACAATAGTGCCATCCCCATAAACCAGCACTGGCAAATTCTCAAGGGTCAAGTAATCCATCTGCAGCGTGGGTGGCAGGACAGGGTAAGGATTGACCCGTATGTAAGAGAAAATAGGATTAATACAAAAGTTAAGCGCTTGCTGAGTGGTCGCGGATTAAGCATTGCCTGAAAAAGTAATACCATAATCTTTTTATAAAAGGGCGTCACTTTGGAATTGCATGAAAAAAGCAGTGATATTTGTGGCATTGTTGCTTCTTCCGTTTGCCTATGCACAGTTGGACTGGTCGATAACTGATTTGCGCTGCGGCAATGGCAAGCTGGACGAGTTTGAGCTGTGCGAGAAGGATGTTGAGTTTTCAAAGTGCGACATTCTTGCGGAAAAATTGGGCATTGACATGGGCTGTTATGAGCAGCACTGCACTTGCGTGCCGCGTGTGAACCCCGTCTATTGCGGCAATAACAGGAGGGATTTCAATGAAATGTGTGACGGAAGCGGGGAGGATGTCTGCCACGTGCTTGCGGAAATAATGGGAAATGTCACTCTCAAGTGCAACCCTAAAACTTGCGGATGTGACATTGTTGATGTGCCTGTCGACTACAGCCCTGCAGTGATTGAGCGGTTCCAGAACGCAACACAGGCCGCTTCTAAATGCGGTGACAAGAAGGTTGAGCGTGATGAAGACTGTGATCCTCCGAACACGCTTTGTACGACTTCCACCAAAGAGCCGGGCATATGCACGGAAAAATGCAAATGCCTTAGTCCTGACCAGTTGGATGAGGAGGAGACAACGCCCGTCCCTGCCGAAGCAAACTTAACGGCAAATGCAACAGAGATGCCGGAAAATGTTACTCCAACACTCACTGTTGAGCCGGAAGCCGAGGAAAAACCCGGCTTTTTCTCACGTCTCTGGGCCTGGCTTGTTGGCCTGTTCAGCTGATGAAAAAGATTATTGTTCTCCTGATGCTGTTCATTATTGCGTGCAGACCTGAGTACGTTCCTGCGGAAGCGCCGGCACCGATCGAAACACAGCCAATTATTGCAACCAGCGAGCCGCAGGCAACACTGCAGACAACAGAGCCGGCAACGCGTACGGTTAAGCAGACAGGCACCATAGGCACTTTTGTTTACGGGCTGTCAGAAGATAACCGGATTGTCAATATTGAGAAAACAGGTTCGAAATGGCAGTACAAATACGAAAACGGCCGGCTTGCAGAGATTAGCGGACCTCAAACAATAGAATTTTTGTACGAAAAAGATAAGCTGAGTGCAATTGATTTTGGCGCGACAAAGCTGCAGTTTCGCTATGACAGCCGGGGACGGCTTGTCGAGGTTAAAGGCGCGCAGGAAACATTGTATATGGACTATGACAGCTTGGACCTGATTCGCGGAATTAGAAGGGGTGTTGCTGGAGAAACAAGCATTGATTATGACAAGCATGGAAAAATAAAATATATCACCAGAGGCAAAGTAACCACAAACGTCTTTATGGACGACAAGGGAAGAATTAGGAATTTTGATGCTGATGAAACAAAAATGATTATTGGCTACTGGCGTGACAACAAGATTATTTCTTTGACAGGCGCGACATTTGGACCAGGCATCACTGTGAGTTACGGCCCTGATTATCCTCCATTCGAAGCCAAATTAATAAGTGCCGAGGACAACAGCAAGTTTACAGCAGCATATACCGACACTTTGTACAAAGTTGTTGACGAATACGTCTACTGCAAATACGTCCGTCGCTTGAAAGAAGTTTTGTTTGAGGGAATCAGTTATGCGTTTTACGTGAATTATTTCAAAGGAGACCTTGCTGGCTATCTTGCCATGCAGTTCAAGTGCATTCCATATGAGGCATAAGGAAAAACCTTTGGCAGAAATTACATTAAGGAAATATGAGAAGCCATACCGCTTGTCAGGCAGGGAATTGGTGAAGAAATTGTGCCTGAGCATTGGTTTGCTGCAGCCAGCCGATTCCCGTGATGTTGTTGTTGACGTGTTTCTTTCATTGCTCAAATCACCAGAGCCCGTGCCGCTTTCACATATTGAGAAGACGGTTAGATTGTCGCGCAAACAGCATGGCTTGCCAATGACAGGTATTGCTTCATCTAATGTCAGGCGTCAGGTGAAGCGCTTAAAAGATGCTTTTTTGATAGAAAAAATAGGCAAACAATACAGAATAGCCGAAGACGCTCCATTGCACGAGGTTTTTTCCGAACGAATTGAAAAGTTTTATTTACCCACAATTGTTTCACGTGTGAAGGAATATTGCGAGGCAGTAGAGCGCGAGAGGTGGAAAGATGGATCAGCAGTGCCCGAAATGCAAAAGCCCGATGAATAAGGCATTCGCAACTATCAGTGGAAACGCAAAATATATGACTTGGGAATGCGAGGTCTGCAATCACAAGGAGATGAAGTGCATTGGTGTTCTAAAGTAATTTTGCAGTATCGACAGTAAACTTTTTCCCTTCGTGTTCAACAGTCATTCCGTGCCTCAATTTTCTTCTGATGCGAGTTTCCACTTTGCCGTCTACCAGAATCATCCCAGCGCGAATCAATATTTTTGCCTGCCCGCCGGTTGGCGCAAGTCCAATGACTTTTAGAAAATCGCAAAGCTCGATGTATTTGCCTTGCCCGTCTTGTTTCATAATTTTTTATAACCCATTTCATTAAGGAACAGTTCAATGTCCGAATAAGTTTTGCCGCACAGCATTCCTCCGGCAAAGAGTTTTTCCTGTGTGACATCTGCGAGGCAGAATTCCGGCATTTGGAAGCAGTTCTTGTCTTCTTCGCAAACAAACTCGACATCAACCAGCACAAGTCCTTTTAAGCTGTCCTGAAAGATGTCAATTTCAGTGTTGATTCCGTTATAATCATAATAATGACGTATCTTGCGCACACGTTTGCCTTCAAGCCTTGCCAATTCATCAAATTCTTCTTTTGATAGAACTATTGTGTCTTCCCTCTGAACTGAGGAATCCGTGCCTTTAACCGGCCGTTTTTTTGTCATTTCGTATTTGTCACCATTTTTCCTGATGCGCAGGGTTGGATGGCTTTCTGATTTTGGGATGTAAATGTCAAGAATTTCCTTTTTTCTGCATTTTTCAATTCCTTTAGGAAGAAACTTTGCCAGGTAGGTTTTTTCAAATTCAATCATGGCTTCCCATATATACCAAACGCTTTTAAATCTTTACACAAATAATGTTGAGTATGGTTTACGAGCCACAGGAAGACAGCTTTCTGCTGAAAGAGTTTGTAAAGAGGTATGCAAAAGGCATTGCATTAGATATTGGTACTGGTTCTGGCTTGCAGGCGCGTGAGCTGGCGCACTCCAAAAAAACCAAAAAAGTGTTTGCTGTCGATATTGATAAGAAGGCGATTGTTTTTGCAAAAAAAACTGCTGACCACAGGCGCCACAAAAAGATTACATGGCTCGTCGGAGACTTGTTTTCTCCTTTCAAAGTCAAAAAATACCTGCATTACTTTGACACAATTGTCTTTAATCCTCCTTATCTGCCGCAGGACCACAAAGTCCGTGACATCGCATTGGAAGGTGGCAGGCGAGGCCATGAGACTATTGAGCGTTTTCTTAATCAAGTTAACAATTATCTGAAACCCAACGGCATTATCTTGCTTGTTTTCAGCAGTTTGACGCCTGAGGTGCAGCGGTTGTTGCAGCAGAATTTGCTTGTTGGCAGGGAATTGGGCAGGACGCACATTTTCTTCGAGGATATTCTCGTTTATCTGATCAAGCGCAATCCTATTCTTAACCAGTTGGAAAAGAAAGGTGTTTGCAATATCAGTTTTTTTGCCAGGGGCAACCGCGGAATTGTGTTCACCGGAATTTACAAGGGCAAGAAAGTTGCAATCAAGGTCAAACGCCCGGAGAGCATGGCAAGGGAGACAATAAAGAAGGAAGCAAAAATTCTGCAGTATGTCAACAGGCACGGAATTGGTCCAAAATATTTGTTCCATACACCGCAATATTTGGTGTACGAGTTTGTCGAGGGCAAATATCTGCGCGATGCGATGAAGGCAAAGAACATCGGGCATCTTCTGAGAAGAGTGTTTGAGCAATGCTTCCAGCTTGACTTGTTGCACGTCTGCAAGGGGGAAATGACGCGTCCTTACAAGCACGTAATTGTAAAAGGAAACAGGGTGACTTTCATTGATTTCGAGCGTGCGCGCAGGGCTGAGGACTCCCACCGCAATGTGACGCAGTTCTGCCAGTTTGTTTCCAATCATTTTGACAAGAAGAACAAAAAGAAATGGATAGAATTGGCAAGAAACTATAGCAAAAATCCATCAAGGCAGCAGCTGCAGAAAATATTGGTGATGCTTGATGCGCATTGAGAAGCTGTTGGCGGTGAGCCCGAAAAGCCGTAAAAAACATGTATGCTTACGGGACTGGAAGTTGCATTGGATGAAGAAGTTTGAGAAGAAATATAAGGCAAAAAGCTTATTGTTTAATATTTGCACGAGATGGAAAATTATATTTGGCAAAAATGGAACCGAGCTTTGCTGAACGCGTGTACGAACTTTGTAAAAAGATTCCAAAGGGTAAAGTCGCTACTTATGGCGCATTGGCCAAAGCGCTCAACTCCAGTCCGCGCGCTGTCGGCCAGGCATTGAGGTGCAATCCGTATTCTGTTGTGCCATGCCACCGCGTTGTCGCTGCCGATGGCAGTATTGGCGGTTTTAGAGGCAATATAAAGGGAAAAGCTGTTCGGGAAAAAATCGCGTTATTGATAAAAGAAGGTGTAAAAATAAAGGGAAATAAAGTCGAGTCAGAGATTATCTCTTTCTCTTCTTCTGCTTCTTGAGTTCTTTCTCAAGGCGGAGCTTGTCCAAAAGTTCTTTGTAGCGATTTCGTATGGTGACTTCTGTAACGCCGGCAACATCAGCTACTTCACGCTGTGTTCTTTTCTCGCCGTGCATCAAGGCAGCAACATAGAGTGCAGCTGCTGCAATTCCTGTTGGTCCTCTGCCTGAAGTTAGTTCTTCGTGCTGTGCATCTTCGAGGATTTCAACTGCTTTTGACTGCGTTTCTGCTGTCAACTTCAAAGATGAAGCGAATCTTGCGATGTAGTCTGCCGGGTTGCTTGGCAATATTGTTATCCCAAGTTCTCTGGTGACAAATCTGTAAGTTCTGCCTATTTCCTTCTTTTCAATGCCTGATGCTTCCGACAATTCGTCAAGCGTTCTTGGAACTTCGTGGCGCCTGCAGGCAGCATATAATGCGCCTGATACGACTGATTCCATGCTTCTGCCCCTGACAAGCCCTCTTTGGACTGCCTGGGTGTAAATCATTGCTGCCTCTTCCTCCACCATTTTTGGCAGTTTCAGGAATGAACTGACTCTTTTCAGTTCTGCAAGTGCCAATTTGAGGTTTCTTTCAATTGCAGTGCTAATACGATACTGCCATTTTCTTAATCTGAAGAACTTGTTTCTGTCCTTGCTGCCCAGCTGGAACAGGTCTGCTTTCTGCCCGACTTCTGTTCCAAGTCCCTGGTCGAACTGTGTGTAGGTCATTGGTGCGCCGGTTCTTCGCTGTGAGTTGTCGCCGCCTCCGTCGCCTTCAAATTCTCTCCATTCCTGGCCGAATTCGACCATTTTGTCTTCTATGACAAGTCCGCAGTCCTTGCAGATTATTTCGCCTTTCTCGCGGTTTACGAAAAGGTTGATGCTTCCACATTCAGTGCATTTCTTAACGTAGTACATTCGCATTCACCCGCCCTATAATAACCCATAATATAACCCATTATTTCGCCACCATCTCCTGAAAGGAGAACGTATAGGTTACACCACAATTAAATTTATATATGCAATCTTAGAACTGGTATATAAAGCTTTCTGTTTTTACAGTCGTTAAATGCTTCCGCACTTGCCGACTTTAACGAGATTCACAGGGTTTTTCTGGGTGCTGTGCTCTTCGCAAATCTTATTGCACGATATTACTTTTTCTTCTATGGTCGCGTCCTTGAGTATCTTGCCATAGACAGTGAATGGATGGTCGGGGCGCGCGATTGGAGCACAGCAGCAAAACTCAAGGGTTGTTTGTCTGACAGCAATGGTTGGTGCTTGAATGAAAGCTCTTCCTGTGCTGACGCTGTACATATAGTATAATCCGATTGCTGCTGTGAGCAGCACTATGATCAGCATGACTGCTTCTATTGTTTTATGGTCTTTTGGCATTCTCCCCTCTCTATGTCCACGATGAGCAATTCCTTGCTCCTTATGCGCGCTTTTGTCATTGCGTCAAGATGGTCTGTGCATAGTCCTGATGAGCCCTTTATTACGTCAAACTTTATTTGCGAGCCAAGCCAGGGATTCTCAATATAAATGCAGCATCCATCTTTTGCTTGGAAATCCTGCACCATGGCTGCCTGTTCCTGTGCCTGCATCTGCATCAGTTGCTGTCTTTTCCACATTATTTCTCCGAGTGCTCTTACTCCTTCAACTGTTTTGCCGTATTCAACATTAACTTTCCAGACATAATAGAATGCTCCGGCTGCTATGACTAATGTTAATAGAAAGGCAAAGACTGCCAGTTTTTCATGGCGTTCGTGGCTTACGGATTTGCTGCGCATAGTCCATCCTGTGCAAATATTTTTCCTTGGCCCGCGTAGTTGTAGTCGCACGCCTGCTTGCAGTTGTCTGCAAATGTTTGTATTTGTGAGCGTACAAGTACTTGGCCGTTGTCTTTTGCCAGTATGTTACAGCAACACGCGAGATAGTCCCTGGAAACGGCTGCGCCTGCGCCGCCGTCGGATAACACAAAATAACCTGTTAGTGCTATTGCTGAAACAATGAGAATTCCAAGCATTGCATGTATTTCTTCCATGGCATTTCCAACTGCAGATAGCTATATAAGGTATTTGTATGTACAGTACGTCATGATTGTTCGTTTTGTTGTCGGTCGCCTGTCAAGGGAGTTTGCAATTGCACGTGAATTTGAGAAACGCTTGCCCAAATACTGCCGGTTTGAATTGTTCGAATTGAAGGATTCTGCCAAAGCGTCTGATTTTTTGTCGAAATTAAAAGGGTTTGTTGTTGGCCTTGATGCGTCTGGCTTGGAGTTTTCTTCCGTGCAATTTTCTGATTTTTTGAAAAAGCACAATGAAATTACATTTGTAATAGGCCCTCCAGCCGGTTTGTCTGCAGATGTGAAAAGCAAATGCAATATGCTGCTCTCATTGTCCAGAATGACGTTTCCGCACGATTTGGCAAGGGTTATTCTTTCAGAACAGGTTTACCGTGCATTCACAATTTTAAAAGGGGAGAAGTACAACAAGTAATCAGTCGCCTTCGTTGTCGGAATATTTTTCAGGCAAGTTTATGGGGTCTCCGTCTGAGTCGTGGTATTTTGCGCCAAACTGTCCTTTCGTATTTGTGCTGCCGGATACTGGTGTGCCTTTGCTCATCAGGGCGCGTGTTTTTGCTTTTAACGCTTCCTTTTCTGCTGCATCCGTGACAATTGGCGGGTAGAATGTGCCGCTTTTTTGGCTGCTTGTTGTTTCAATGCTGCTCGTTGCTTTGAGCTCTTTCAGAGTTTCAGCTGCGCTCTTGCCTGTTTCTACGGTTGATTCAGGCGCCTGTTTTGTGTTCGTTGTGAACACGCCTGTTGTTTTGGGCGCGCTTGTCTCAGGTATTGCCACTCTTTTTCCGGTCGTTTTTGACTCGCACGCAACAAGAAGCAATAAAAGGCATATTGCTGTTACAGCAATCACTCGTTTTTCCATATTGAATTTTTCTGTTAGGGGAGTATTTAAAGTTTTTGCGTCTTTATTAGCTACTTCCTGCGCTGTTTTCGCCCTTTTTCATTTTTGTGCATTGAAGCAAGCATAGCTAGTATTATTAGCAGAATGATTGCGAGTATTAGTAGCAAAAGCCACAACATGCTTGTTTCTCTCTCCAAGGATTATATACCCGTCACTTGTTGTCTGTTCAACCGGCATTAATATTTTCGCCCGCATGGGGGAAAAAAGGAACCTTGGCTTTGCCAAGGCGTGGTCTGCGCTGAACCTTTCAATACAGCCGACGAATTGCATTAAGAAGCTTTTACGAGAAAAAAAGTTGCGTTTTTCGTTTTTCTTATTACAAACATTATTAGCACGCCTCGGAGTAGAAACGCCAAAAGCAATGTTGGCGCACTAAATTATGGTGTTGCTGAAGCCGCAAAGGGAATTATATTCATTCCAACAAAGTTTCCTTGGCCAAATGAGAATGCTTCGTATGTTGTTGATGTTAAACGTTTGCTTCGCTTACGCCATTATTGTAAACATGTCCCCATTAAAGCATTCATTGAATCATGCTACAACTTAATGAGTCCCATTACAGAAGGATACACAAATTTCAGAAATGCGGGTTAAGCCAAGTTTCTGGTGCTGCCGGCCGCGTCTTCTGGACTCATTTTTCGCAGATGAGGAGGGAAAAATGACCTCGGCAAAGCCGAGGCAGAGCAGCCAGCACCATTTGGTTGCCAACACCAGGAATGCGCAAGAATTATAATATGATGCGGTATCTCTGAGCAATTTGAAGTCAGGTTCTATATGCCGGCGTGGCACAACCTGGTACTGCGGCAGATGTAAAGCCGAATCTCGAATCAGGTTGAGGTAACTGCTTTCCGAAAGGATTTCCCGGTTCAAATCCGGGCGCCGGCGTAACTCTTATAAATAGTAATTCTTAATAGTAAGCAATGCAAAAAGAGGAAGTGTTGGGTTCTATCGCTAAACGTCTGCGCGCTCATTCTCTGCGCATGACGACCAAAGCCGGCAGCGGTCACGCGACAACTTGCCTGAGCATGGCCGAGTTGATGTCCTGTTTGTTTTTTGACGAGATGAGATACAACATTAAAGACCCTAATGATTTGGCTAACGATGAATTAGTTCTCAGCAAGGGGCACGCCTCCCCTATTTTGTGGGCTGCTTATGCCGAAGCAGGCATTATTCCTTTCAAAAAACTTGAGGAATACAGAAGGTTTGCATCCCCGCTTGAAGGTCATCCTACGCCCAACATGCCTTGGGTTAAAGCTGCTACAGGAAGTTTGGGGCAGGGATTATCTATTGGTGTCGGAATGGCTGTTGCTGTTAAAATGCGGAAATTGGGAAGCAGGGTTTTTGTAATGTTGGGCGATGGGGAGTGCGCTGAAGGCAGTGTCTGGGAAGCTGCCGCAATTGCGAAAAAATACGACCTTTCCAATCTTGTCGCGGTTATGGACTGCAACCGTTTGGGCCAGTCGGGCGAGTCGTTGCACGGGCACGATATTAGGAAGTGGCAGCAGAAGTTTGCAAGTTTTGGCTGGAATACTTTTGTTTGCAATGGCCACAGTGTTCACGAGATTTTGGAGGCATTGTCAAGGGCGAGGACTGCGCACGGTCCTTCCATTATCATTGCAAAAACGATAAAGGGCAAAGGCGTTCCTTTTCTTGAGGATAGGGAGGGCTGGCACGGCAAGGCGTTGAAGCAGGATGAGTTGGTGCAGGCGCTTGTTGAACTGGGTCCCTTGCCGGAAATTGATGCGTCGAAGCTTGTCACGCGACCGCCTAAAGCCCGTCCTGAAAAACTGCATGAAAGAACACCTGCCGGTCCGAAATACAAATCAGGCGAGATGGTAGCTACACGAGAGGCATACGGCACAATGCTCGAGAAGCTCGGCATTAACGAAAGGATTGTCGCGCTTGACGGCGATGTTAAAAATTCAACATTCTCTGAGAAATTCAAGTCGTTTTATCCTGAGCGCTTCATTGACTGTTATATTGCAGAGCAGAACATGGTGGGAATGGCTGTTGGTCTTGCAACCAAGGGTTTTATTCCTTTCGTGTCTACTTTTGCCGCGTTTTTCACAAGGGCGCACGATCAGTTGAGAATGGCCGCTATTTCTCGCGCTAACATAAAGTTGTCCGGCTCGCACGTTGGTGTCTCCATTGGAGAAGACGGTCCTTCGCAGATGGGTTTGGAAGACATTGCCTTGTTTCGTTGCTTGCCTGAAAGCATCGTGCTTTACCCGTGCGATGCCGTTTCTGCTGAAAAATGCACTGAATTGATGGCAAAGCATAACGGCTTGAGCTATTTACGAATCTCACGGCCAAAAACGCCAGTCATTTATGACAATAGTGAAAGTTTCAAAATTGGCGGCAGTAAAGTGGTAAGAAGAAGTTTCCGTGACAAAGCAGTTGTAATTGCTGCAGGCGTGACTGTGCACGAGGCAATCAAGGCGTCTGATGAATTGAAAAAGCAAAAAATATATGTGCGAGTGATTGATGCGTACTCAATAAAGCCGCTTGACGAAAGTGCAATCCGCGCAGCAGCGAGAGGAAGAAAAGTCATTGTCGTTGAGGACCATTATCCTGAAGGCGGTTTGGGGGAAGCTGTCGCCTCTTTGGGAATTCCCATCACACATTTGTGCATCAAAGACATTCCGCGTTCTGGAAAGCCGGAAGAATTGATGCGCGCGTACAAAATTGATTCAAAAGCAATAATTAATTCTGTCAGGAAGCTCTTATAACTCGTTTTTGCCTGTTTTGCAACTGCATTCGCTATTTTTTGTGTATATCTTGTCAAATGGCAAATGTATTATTTTGTCGGATGCAGATTCCTCTCCAGAAAGAGCATAATTCCTATTGCGCCAGTAAGCTCAAAAGGTTTTGCCTTTCTTCTCAGAACATTTAGATTTTCATACTATATGGATGCCATCGCGTTTTTTCAGCTCTTTCACCGCATAACTGAGCTTGTGGCTGCTGGGCGAGTAAATAGTCAGTATCGGCTCTCCCTTTTTGATGCGGCTGCCGCGGTGGATGTGCAGGTAGATTCCCGCATCCGGGTCGACCGGAGCGCCTGCAAGTCGTGCAATTTTTGATACGGCAGAGTTGTCTATGTGGCTTATTGTTCCTGTTTTTTCTGCTTTGTAGACAAATGTTTTGTCTGCCGGTTTCAAGTTTTCCGGCTCAACCATTTTTCCGCCCTGCGCTTCCACAATTCTTGCCATTGCGCCATATGCCGCGCCTGTTGTCAGCAGCTGCCGTGCCATTGCAACACCTGTGCCTTTGCGCGCTTTGCCGGCGAATTCCAGGGCAGTGCCTGCCAGCTCGACGCTTTTCTTAATCAGGTCAGCCGGAGCGAGCGGATTGCACTTGAGAGCCCAAATCACGTCACGTGCCTCCAGCACGGGCCCTATTCCGTTGCCTACAGGTTCAGAGCCATCTACAATTATTGTTTTGACATTGATGCCGAGGCGGTGCCCGAGTTCTGAGAAGTGTTTTGAAAGGTGCTTTGCATCCTTTCTTGTGCGGACTTTTGTTCCGTGGCCTACAGGTATTTCCATAAGCAGGTGGGTTGCGCTGACGCTGGCTTTTTTTGCCATTATGCTTGCAAGCATTTGCCCTTCAGGGTCGATGCTTAGAGGGTGCTCTACTTTTATGATTCTGTCATCTGCAGGGGCAAGGTTGACTGCTCCTCCCCAGACGATGAAGCCGCCTACTTCATCAATTATTTTTTTTAGCTTGCTTATGCGCAAGCTTACAGGACAGAGGACTTCCATTGTGTCTGCCGTTCCTGCTGGCGAGGTGATTGCCCTGCTGCTTGTTTTTGGAACAATGCATCCTGCTGCAACAAGTATTGGCACTATCAGCATTGTTGTCCTGTTTCCTGGCACTCCTCCAATAGAATGGATATCTACAACAGGGTATTTTTTGAAAGTCAGCCGCTCTCCTGTCGCTGCCATTGCCTCTGTTAGAGCGGCGATTTCCTCCATGTTCATGCCGCGTGTATATGTTGCAGCGACAAAGCTGGTGAGCTCTATGTCAGTCAGCCTGTTGTTGACGATGTCGTCTACAATCGTGCGTATCTCTTTTGGAGTTAGGCGGTTGCCGTCAAGTTTGTGCTTGATATATATGACGCTTTCAGGTTTTTCCGCCGGCACAAGGCGAACCCGGTCGCCGTTTTGCGCGTGTAACGCACTGAGTGTTTCCTCAAACAGCCCGATTGAGCCGGGAGGCACTGCTTTTTTGCTTTCTGCAATGTCAAGAATGGCGACTGTTTTCCTGCTGTTTTTTTTCAGGACAATTCTGTCCATGTGGTGCAGGTCGAGCTCGTGCGCATCTTTTTCATTAAGTATGGCTACCTGTACGTCTCCTGTTGCTATGTCCATGTCCTTAACTTTCAATTCCATTTGGCATCACTCTTTTGAAAGTTAAGTGGTTCGAAAAATCTTTTTTTGACTTTAACCTTGAAGTTCATTTGATATTGCCTCTTTGTAAGTTAATTCCTGAAAGCCTTGCTTCCATTGTCTTTTGCGCTTCATCGCTATCTTTGCTTTTGATGATGGTTTTTGTGACCGAGAATATCTGTTTTATCTTCTTTTACGTGGTGGATGCGCTCTCGCTCGTAGATTTCAAACAGTTTTTGCAACAGGGCTAAAATCAAGGGACCTAGAATCAGGCCTATAAAGCCGAAAGTGAACAGCCCGCCGAGGATGCCGATAAGGATTAGCAGAGGGTGAACCCTTGCCCTGCCTGCCACGATTACCGGCTTCAAAATGTTGTCTACTGTTGAAATTATCAGCAGGCCGTAAAAGAAAAGCCCTATGCCTTTCCACACCATTGTTGGCTCGCTTTGTAGGTAGCCGGTTAGGCCGAGGAAAAAGCTTGCCGGCAGCCAGACCACCCAGGTGCCAATAAATGGTATGAGCGCCAAGAACGTCATTACTATTGCCCACCAGATGAAATTTGGAATGCCGAACAGCCAGAAGCCGAATGCGCCCAGCGTGCCCTGCACGAGTGCGACGACAAAGCTTCCGTAGATGACTGCGTAGGTGACGTCGGCGAATTGCTTGATAATTTGGTCTTGGTGATGCACTTTTAATGGCGCCACTTTTGCCGCGCGCCTGATGAGGTCTTCCCCGTCTTTCAGCGCATAATAAGTGGTGAACATGGTTACAAGCAGGTAAAGCACCAGCTTGGGCAGCGATAATATTATGCTGCTGATTTTTTTGGTGACAAATGCAAGAACGTCATTGAGCAGGTTGAGGAGGTATGTTCTGACTGTTTCTTCCCTGAGCAAACTGTTTATGTCTGTGACCAGCCGGCATACAAAGGTGTCCTCATAGCAGCGGCTTTCTATCAGTTCTCCGCTGAATACTTGTTGTTTGAGACGAAGGTAGATGTAGCGTGATTCACTGGTTGCATTCTGGATGATGAAAATTGCAGGAATCGTGACTACGAGTATTATTATGACGGCTGTTATGAATGCCGCTATGCTGCGTGAGCGCACATGCTTGTGCATCCAGCGGTAAAACGGATAGAAAAGAAATGCTAAGATTACTCCGCCAATGAGGCTTGTAAGGAATGGGAAAACTGTTATTATGCTTATAATGGCAACCAGAATAATCATTCCTAAAAAGAAGTACTTGCTCGGCGAACCCTCTTTTAGCATGAACTTATTTGTTCGCATTAGTATTTATAAACGTTTGCCTGCGTAGGTTAAGTCAAGTTTCTGGTGCTGGCTGCGCTCTGGTCCTCTGGACTCATTTTTCGCAGGTGCGGAGGAGAGAAAAATGACCCCGGCAAAGCCGAGGCAGAGCTGCCCGCACAATTAAGTTGACAGCACCGCCTGCGCAATATTTATAAGGCAGATGTCGGCGTGAATAGCGCAGGAGCCCGTGGTCTAGCGGTTATGACGGCTCGTTGACGTCGAGCAGGTCCCCAGTTCGAATCTGGGCGGGCTCATAAATAAAAAATAAACAAAAATAATTAAGAAAAAAATCTTACTTCTTGAAGCTCAACAGTGCTACAATGACTGAGAGCGCGCCTACTATAATCTGTATCCACGGCGTTCCGCCGGTTAGCGAACTCAGCCAGGCATAGAGCTTTGGCACCAGGTGGACAAGACCGCCTATTAAAAGCAGCCACGGCGCCCATTTTTTTACGTCTGCCATTTTATCTACCTCCACGAGTGATTTGGATGTTCAGGCAGTTTGACATTATTACTATTGCGTTCATATTGTACGGCTTGGCAGGTTAAGTCAACTCTTTGGTGCTGGCCGCGCTGCCTCGACGTTGTCGAGATGATTTTTCTCTCCCCGCACTTGCAAGGGGAGAAGAAAAGTCAGTCAAAGACCGGCGCAGCACCATTAAGTTGACAGCACCGGCTTGACACAACATTTAAAAAGAAAGTTTGCGTTTTGATAAAAAGTTCATTTAAAAAAGGTGAATGGGCATTGTTCTCGCCTGCTTGATTTCATAAGCATTGAGGACACTCTGCGGACACCCGCTTTATGAATTAGGGCAAGAGAAAACTCCCGTTCATCCGCCCATTGATGTGCGGGCTTACGAACGGGGTGCTGAAGCCACCGACGGGAGTTGCACCCGCGACCTCGACATTTTTGGCATTGTTACCAATGTCGCGCTATGGCTACTAAGCTACGGTGGCGTTGATTGTGAAACAGCAAGTGCGAAAGCACGAGCCGTATGTTGTGTGGCTTACGCCCCACCTGAGTGGTTTGGGTTCTATCCTTTCTTAAAGGACAGCTACCTAAGCTGCAGTGGCGTGGATTGAAGCTTCAATACGTTCATTTTTAAACATTTGGGTAAATTTTTGTACTTGTGAGATTTAGCAATTGAAATGTCAAGTTTTGTATTGTTCTCATTGGACGTTTTAATGAATATGCCCAGATTATACGCTATCGCTCTGGATAAGGCGCTTGAGGGAAAAATAGAGCACGAGGAAATTCTTGAGCGCTTGGCTGACAGCAATCTTGACGTTCTAGGAATTATTAGAGAGGCATATGCAGAGCCGCTTGAGAAGAAAAATCCTGAGCGTATCGGCCGCATTTTGGCAAGAACCGGATACTGCAGCGAGTCGTTGCACGCTTATCGGAAGTTTCTCGATATGTTGGGTACTGGAGCTCATAATTGTGTCAAGGATAAAACCCGCGAGCTTTTGCGCGAATTGAAGCATGTGCACACCGGAGTGTTTTATCCGATGAAGGAGGAAAATCTTGTTCGCATTGTGAATAATTCAAAGCTTGACCATCGCGGAATTGACATTGTCGCAGGTTTTGATCCTGAAAAGGAGATTGAGAACGTAATAAGAAAAGCCATTTCACAATCTCACGCTGACAGGATATTGCTTGTTACGAAAGATTGCAAGAGGTCGCCAGGATATGATACCATTGCTC
>JAWCRZ010000012.1:0-32771 GCA_038868995.1 Candidatus Woesearchaeota archaeon
ACAGCACCCAATAAACACAAGCTATATAAATAAGCGGGCTTCTCAAACAATTTTATTTTATAATTTATATAAATTATAAAGAGTGATAGTTATGGAGAAATGCTACCCAAAGAAAAACAAAAACTGCTGGTCATACATGCAGCCAGGCACACACATAGACGACTTTGTCGTACACGGCCACGTACATGCCAAGCCCGTCTATTTTGCGAAAGAAGAAAAAACAGGACGTGAAGTTGTGCTTAAACGGGCAGAGCCGATATATGTCAGAGGACTGCCATACGACCCAGAACGCTCAGGAACAATTTGCCTTGCATATGAAGCAGAACTGCAAAAACGTTCCAAGCACAAAAACATCTGCCCTGTTGAAAGCGTAATAGAAAAAAAAGGCAGGCACTACCTTGTCACCCCAAACCTTGGAAAAAACCTGTTCTACCACTTAGAAAGCGGGAGAATTCCCACCGAAGAACGCCTGATGATACTGGAAGACATTGCAAACGCAGTCGACAACTGCCATGAAAAAGGCATAATCCACCTTGACATAAAAGAGAGAAACGTTATTGTCAAAAACAAACAAGGCATACTGATTGACTTTGGGGCGGCACGCGAACAAGGCATACATCATCCAGTTGCAGGAAAATTCATCTGCGCAACAGAGGATTGCGGCGCGCCAGAATACATTATGGAATGGAAATACTCCCCACGCTCAGACACTTTCTCATTCTGCTACATGGCATTCTGGACACTCACAGGCAAAAAACCATTCAAGCCAAGAACAAAAAAAATGTATTCTGTACAGTGCTATACGCCACTGAGTTTATACGCATTCGGCAGATTGGGAGATTTGATAACACAAGGACTTGCTCTGGAACCGGGCAAAAGGCCTCAAATAAAAGAAATTGCACACGCAATCAAAGAACATACTTCCAGATATCGTCGCCAACATGATGAACGGATTGCAGGACTTTGCCATACTTCATACCAACAAGGTCAATGCCAGAAAACAGCGAGCGTGCAATACACAGCGGCTTCTTGTGCTGCTGGTCAACAACCACAACCAACTCATCTTTTTTGATTGACTGGTCAAAATCCACAATGCCCGGGCGCATAACATCAGCACCGGACGAGACAAATTTCACTGCCCCCATATCAACAACCACCTGCTTCAGAATAGGCTTTTGCAGCAAAAGCTTCAATGTCGGAATAATCCTGCCACCTTGATAAAAGAAATAAGGCAGGTTGTCCTTGAGAACATACAATTTATGGTCGGATTCTGCAAGCATTAACTGGTCTTTTTTGCCAAAGAAGTTTTTGATGCCCAATTGCTGCTCAATTTCCAAATTAATCTTCTCAACATCTGATTTGGAGAGCTGCTTTTTCACAAGAATGCCGTCGGAGGAAGATTTTAAAAACTTTTGCAAATCCCCACGACACATGATAGAACAATTTGAAGCAGGAAAACTTCCTGCACAGAAGGACTGGGAAACGCATATAGATGAATTAAGGAAAAAAACAATTCCAAGCACCAAAGAAGACGTCATGCGGGCATTGGTCATGGCTATTGAGAAGCGCGTGCCAAAGAAAAGATTCGGACTTTGGCTAAGCGGCGGAGTGGACAGCAGCCTGCTGGCAGTGCTTTTGAAGAAGTTTACAGATAATTTTACATGCTACAACGTTGGAATCAAAGGAAGCAAGGATTTGGCAGCGGCAAAAGAGCTCGCAAAGAGATTCAAGCTTGATTTAATTTACAGAGAATATTCTGAGGCAGAAGTTGAAGGTCCGCTCAAAAAAACAGCACAAATATTGAAAAATGATGACTGTGTGGCCATTGGGGTGGCGAGCGTTGTAGTAGCGGCAACAGAACTCGCGAATGTAAAGACGTTCTTCGGAGGACTTGGCAGCGAGGAAATCTTTGCAGGATATGAAAGGCATGAAAAAGCAGCAGACATAAATGAAGAATGCTGGCGCGGATTAAAAGCGATGTGGAAACGTGATTTGGTCAGAGATGCCGCTGTTGCAAAAGCACTTGGAATTTCTGTAAAAGTGCCTTTTCTTGATGATGATTTGATTAAAGCAGCAATGGGAATTCCAGGAGAAAGAAAAGTGAATTCTGACAACCGGAAAATTATTCTGCGTGAAATAGCCGAAGAATTAGGACTGCCAAAAGAGCTTGCATGGAGACCAAAGCAGGCGGCACAGTATGGAAGCGGATTTGACAAGGCAATGCGGCATTTAGCACACAAGAAAGGAATGAAACAGGCGGATTATGCAGCTTACCTTATATGAATTTCCACAATATCGCCGTCTTCCAATTCCTTGTCGAGATTGCGGAACTGCTGGCCGGGAAATTTGGCTGACTTACCCCAGATTCTGGCAAACTTGAACTTTCTCACAAAATCACGATGGATATGCTCGCAAACGGCCTTTAATGTAGCAGGACGCGTCAAAATCATCGGCTCATCCATATCCGGCTTCCTGTTGATTTCCTTCAGATAGACACGCACAAAATTCAAAGAATCGTATATTTTCTCTTTCAAATGTTCAAGACCGCTGCCCTTCTCAGCGCTGACAAAAACAGGGTGCGGAAGAATTTCACTCAACTGACGCTTGTGCTTTTCATCAAGCAAGTCCGCCTTGCTAACGCATACGATAGCTGGCACGTACTTGCGATTGCCCTCAATGCAGTCAATAAACTGGTCAATGTCAACATCATCGCGGATAACAATATCGGCATTCACAATCTTGAACTCTTTAAGAATAGCAGAAAGAGTATCGTAACTAACCTTTGTCAATTTTACGGTTGAGTTCATGCTCAAGCCGCCTTTCGGTGTTTTGACAATCTTCACCACCGGCCTGCGCTGGTTGATTCGAATTCCAACATCATACAATTCCTTCTGCAATGCAGCGAAATGCTCAGGATGCAAGGCATCAATGACAAATAGAACAAGATCAGCGTTGCGCGCCATTGCAAGCACTTCCTTGCCGCGACCACGGCCAAACGCCGCGCCTGAAATAATCCCCGGAACGTCAAGAATCTGAATTTTTGCATTCCTATAATTCAAAGTACCGGGAATGCAGTCAAGAGTCGTGAATTCGTAAGCAGCCGTCTTTGATTTGGTGCCGCACAAAGCATTCAATAAAGTAGATTTGCCAACGCTGGGAAAACCAACAAGAATTACAGTTGCGTTGCCTGTCTTCTTGACAAACCAGCCCTCGCCACCTCCCTTGCCAGCGGCTTTTTTCTCAATCTTCTCCCGCAGCTTGGCAATCTGGCTTTTCATCAGGCCAAACCAGCGTTCCGTGGCCTTATTGTACTTGGCCCTGGACATGGCATCTTCCATTTCCTTGATTTTTGCGTGCAAGTCTGCCACGATGCTTATTCCCACTATGCTGATATAAAAAACTTTATAACTGACATGATTAAAATTCTCATTATGGATGTGGGCACAATAATACAATTCATCTACACAAAAGTAGCCATTGTGCTACTAATACTTCTCACTGGATTCATAATTGCAAAAGTGGCAGGCAAAATAATCAGACGCGTGCTGGCGGGGGCAGAACTCAACAAAATACTCGCAAAAGCGCACTTCGCACCAATGAGCGATTCAATAGCGGCAATTGCTGAATACGCAATATACATTGCAACTTTCGGAGTACTGCTACACCAGTTCGGACTTGCCCATATTGTTCTGTGGGTTATCGGAGTCGTTGCAGCATTTGTCATCATATTCTCCCTGACTCTGACGGTACGTGATTTCATTCCGAATGCAATTATAGGATTGTTAATAAGAAAAAAACTCAAAGCAAAACTGGGAAAAAAAGTGCGAATAGGAATGATTTCAGGAAAACTTGAGCACATAGGAATAGTGGGAAGTACTGTCATAGAAAAAGAAGAACATCATGTCCCGCACCTGTACGCCAGCAAGTACATATAATTACACTATTTCAAGCAAGCTAACAATATTGAAAATCTGTGTGCGCGTGTAGGACTGCACGTTGACATCCTCGGCAATGCCCTCCAACTCGTGCAATGCCTTGCTGACCTTAATGGACATTTCCGATTTTTCATTAAGAACCTTAATCGTGGACTGAATCTTTGCCTTGACGTTTTTTGGAGTAGAAGGATCCTGCTCCAACTCCTGCAAAGCAACAATAACATTAGCCAACTGGTCCATCACCATCACTCCTTTGCCGAAGCAAGAACTTCCTCCTGAAGCTTCTTTGCCTTTTCCTTCAACTGCTTCTCCTGCTTTTCCAAAGTTTGCACGCGCAATTCAAGCAATTCCTTCTTTCCCTGCAATTCCTTCTGCAAAGCATCCTTGTCAGCACCAATCATGATGCCTCCAACAATCTTGTACGCAACAGGAGAAGTGGAAAGCTCCTTCAAAGCGCCCTCAATCTCAAACAACTGTGCCTGAAACTGCTGCTTCTGCACGTTAATGGACTGCAAATTCTGCTCCATAATCTGCAAACGTTGAATACTTTCCTGAGCTTCCTTGGACGTACTCATAGTTCTTAAACTGCCTTGACTTTAGTTGCAACAGAACGTGATTTGTAAAGAATTTTGCTGCCGCAATACGGGCAACGAACGCGCTTACCCATCATCTCTTCAGAGATTTTCTTGCTGCACAAAAAACAGGTATACTTGACCATTTTACAATTCCTCTTCCTTAACCAACCTGTTGCTGCGGATTTCAGGAGCCTCTGCAACCATCTGCGCGGCCTGCTCAACCAAACTAAGTTTGGCTCCAACAGTGTAGGCTTTTGCCGTAAACTTTGCACTGCACTTTTCGCACTGCCAGATGCCGTAAGAAACACGATGCACTTTCGGCTTTGCACAGTAAGGGCACTTGTGCGCCTTCTTCTGCTCAATCTCAATCTGGGCAGCCTTGTGCTTTGTGGTGCGACCATACCGCGTGCCATACCGCTTAACAGGACCCAAACCCTTCTGCGCTTCTGCCATACAAGTGCGGAGAAGTAAAGGGTTTAAAAAGCTTTCGAGGGGAAGATTGAGTCAAGTTTCTGGTGCTAACTTGCCTTTGGTCTTCTGGACTCATTTTTCTCTCGCGATGCGGAAAAATGACCTCTGCAAAGCCGGGGCAGAGCGGCCAGCACCATTGAGTTGACAACACCCGAGGGGCGATTACGAGCATAAACCTTTATATAGCGTGTCGCTGCCCAAAAGCGATATGTCACTAACAGAAAACCAGAGATTCCACCTGAAAAAATTCATAAAGGAATTAGATTCACATAGCGCGCGCCATACAGAATTCGTCACGGTGTACGTTCCGGCAGGGTACGACCTGAACAAAATCATCCAGCACCTACAGCAGGAACAGGGAACAGCAACAAACATAAAGAGCGCACAAACAAGAAAAAACGTGATTGATGCGCTGGAAAGAATGATTGTTCATTTACGATTGGTTGGAAAGACACCAAAAAACGGGCTCGCGGCATTCTCAGGAAACGTGGCGGCAAGAGAAGGAATGTCAGACGTAAAGGTCTGGAGCATCGAGCCCCCAATTCCAATCCAGACGAGAATCTACCGGTGCGACAAGAATTTCCAACTTGACATTTTGAGAGCAATGCTGGAAGCAAAAGAAGCATACGGCATGATTGTAATAGATTCCCGCGATGCTGCCCTGGCACTGCTCAAAGGCAAGACAATAATCCCATTGGTACAGACGCACTCGCACGTCCCGGGCAAGATGAAGGCAGGCGGGCAGTCAAGCGTGAGATTTGCACGCAACAGGGAAATTGCAGTCAATGAACACTTCAAGAAAGTCGCGGACATCGTCAAAGAACAGTTTTTGACTATGGAAGGGCTGAAAGGAATACTGGTCGGAGGCCCAGGGCCGACAAAATACGACTTTGTAGAAAGCGGGCTGATAACAAACGAAGTAAAAAAGAAAATAATTGCCATCAAGGACTTGAGCTACACAGGAGATTTCGGGCTTGAAGAATTGCTTGAAAAATGCCAAGACGTTCTTGCTCATGAGGACGTTGCAGAGGAAAAGAAACTTGTAGCAAAATTTTTGGAAATGCTCGCCACAAAGCCGGACATGGTGACATATGGGGAGGCAAACACGCTCAAGGCGCTGGAAATGGGGGCAGTAAATATAGTGCTGCTATCAGAAGCACTTGACGAGCAAAAAATAGAACAGTTTGAAACAACCGCCAAGGCATTCTCAACAGAAGTGCGCATCATCTCAACAGAAACACGCGAAGGCGCGCAACTCAGGGACATCGGCAAAATAGGCGCAATCCTGAGATACCCAATCGAATGAGAATATTGGAACAAGCATACCGGGAATTGTATCCAGACGGAACAGCTTCACACTTCATTCTGAAATACAGCGGACGGTTCAAAGGATACAATGGCAACATAAAAATGAGGTGGGGAGAGATAACAGTCAATTTAAGCAAACAGTGGAAAGGAGTATCGCCCGACATCCAAAAAGGGCTTATCCAGGAACTGCTGACAAGATTGTTCAAGACAAAAAAACAAACAATAAACATGGAACTATATCACAACTTTATCAAAAGTTTGCCAAATGTTGCACCAAAAACTCACACGCATCCTGTCCTTGAACAAAGCTTCAACAGGGTGAATAATCGGTTCTTCAATGGGATGATGCCGCAGCCAAATTTGAAAATAGGCAATGGAATCAACAGATTAGGAACATACGAATATGCGACGGACACCATCACAATAAGCAAAATTCTAATGGAAAATGAAGAGCTTATGGACTATGTAATGTATCATGAAATGCTTCACAAAAAACACCAATACAAGGCAAAGCCGGGAAGACAGCTTCATCATAGCGCTGCATTCAAGAGGGATGAAGCAAGATTTCCAGACGCGGAAAGATTGGAAATTGAGCTGAACAAGATTGTCAGGCAGAACAAAAGACGATTAAGCTGGCTTTGGTAAACATTTTTATATGACTTGTTGACTGCAGAACATACATGGTCAGAATATTTGCAGCAGGAGACTTCCACGGAGACAGGCAGACAGCAGCATACCTGGCGCAAAAAGCAGTGGCTGAGAAGGCAGACATAATCATTCTCAACGGCGACATTGTTGAAGAAGACAACACTGAAGGAATCATGTGCCATTTTGTCAAAACAGGAAAACCGGTATTTTTGGTGCCGGGCAACCACGACTGGCTTGCAACAGACTTTCTGGCTGCGCAATATAATGTGACAAACCTGCATGGCAAAAGCATGCAAAGCGGCAATGTAGGCATACTCGGCTGCGGAGGAGCAAATGTGGGATTAAACATGTTGTTTGAGAACGAAATTTACGAAACAATATTGCAGACGGACAAGCAAGTTAACGCTGCAAAGAAATTATTGGTGACGCACGTGCACCCCGCAAACAGCAAAATGGAGAAATTTTCACAATTTGTCAAAGGCAGCACAGGGCTGAGAAAAGCAATAGAAGCCACAAAACCGGATGTTGTAATCTGCGGGCACGTTCACGAGGCAGAAGGCATAGAGGAAAAAATCGGAAACACGCTTGTCATCAATGTAGGCAAAAAAGGCCGGTTGATAGAGCTTTAAACAAACTTTGCCAGATTGAGAAACGACTTGACATTGTTCTTCAACGCCATCAAGTCCTCCTTGACGCCACGTTCAAACCCGCTGATAAACGGAGTGTACACGTATTTCTCAAAAACAGTCCTCAAAACAAAGAAAACCGGCTTGCCCTCCCAGCGCCCTTCATAGTCAGTCTCAAGAATTCCGTCAAAAATCATCACAATTTTGCCTTCCTGCAGCTTCACTTTTTTGCCATCACGCTCAACAACAACATCCTTAACGTCCTGAAACTGAGCCTTGATTTTTATAACACTCTTCGCATAATCAGTATATTTCTTGAAAGGTTCAAACTCCATATCAATTACCTTTCCTTCAGGCTTGGTGGTCTCACCATGACGCTTCTCAATCAGCCAGTAACCCTTGTCGGTCGCCCAGTCCTGCATCACCTTGAACAAGTCCTTCATGTCAAAAACACCCTGATAGTCAAGGCGTTCCTTGTCAACAACAATATTTCTTTCCGCCATTTACATAACCTCTTGCCCCAGCACCTGCCTGATAATCTTGCACAACTGCAATGCCTTAAGCAAACAATTGTCTTCCCAGTAGTCAACAATGGTGTATTTAATAATGTAATTCCTGTAAAACTTGTCCAGAGCATTTAGAAAATCCTTCCAAGGAGGAGGACCCTTAAAGCGCTTCTGCCAGTCAAGCTCCAAAACAGGAGTGATCTCTATCTGCACCTGCCCATCCTGCACCCTCAGCTTTTTCCCATCCTGAATAATCTCCACATCACGCATATTGTACACGCGCACAAAAAAATCAATTTTATATTTGACATATTCAGTTACTTTTTTCTCGCCTCTCATCTTGAATTCATGCTCGGTTCCGGTTGGTCCCGGAAACTTCTGCTTGTACATAGGCATGTCCAAAACATCAAAATCCTCGTCAACAAACCACTTGCGGACTGCCTGCAAGAAATCAGAATAATTGAAAAAACCGCGATGCTTTATAATCTGCACCGGCTGCGGATAATCTACCATGGTTTAAAAATACGAAAGACCATTTATAAACATTTGTCTTTACTATTCAAGTGTACGCTTCAGGAAGAATTCGCCCGCCTCTTTTGTGGGCATAAACGTCTCAAGCTTCAGATAGTTCATAATCAGGTCGCGGAACCTGTAAGCGTCCGAATAAATATTCTTCTTGTGCATCGTAATCTTGTTGCGCAGCTGGCGCCTTATATAGAACTGCTTGATGTTCTCAAAAGGCCAGCCCTTCCACTCGCCCTCTTTGTCTATAAGCAAATGCGCACGGCAGGTGACCTCAAACTCGCCCTTGTCCGCCTTCACTTTCTGCCCCTTCCACGCAATCTCCGTATCCTTAAGCCCAATAATCTTCCAATCAACGTCCATCATATAACGGAAAATGCTCTTCCCGGGCCCAGGGGGATTCTTTTCAAGGCGCCATCGAAGCCAGATTTCCTTTCCAAACGCAGGCTCCCGATGCATGTAATAAGTTTCCGGAAATTTGGAATCATCGCGGTCAGCCCAGCCCTCCTCCACAATCCAGTCGTGCACCATCGTGTAAACATATCCCAAATTATACGCATCACGCACCTGAATAGTCCATTCAGTCACCGGCAGGCGCTCACAATTCAAATATGTCCACCGGTGAATAATCGGATAATCATTCGGCTGCTGGAATGCCATGCGCACACCGAAGCCATTCGGGTTTATAAAGATGACGTACAGGCGGTTAAGTCAACTCTCTGGTGCTGGCCGCGCTGCCTCGACGTTGTCGAGGTGAATTTTCTCCCCTTGCAAGTGCAAGGGGAGAAGAAAAGTCAGGCCAGCGCGGCACCATTAAGTTGACAGCACCCGTACAGGCAAAATTAATAAACACGACATTTGGGGAGCACCATATGCTAGTAGGCATTGTAGGAAAGGCAAACGTGGGAAAAAGCACTTTCTTCAAAGCAGCAACGTTAGCTGAAGCGCTGATTGCAAATTACCCATTTGCGACGATAAAACCAAACAGGGCATTCGCGTTCATCAAAATCGATTGTGTTGACAAGGAACTCGGAGTGCAGTGCAATCCAAAATACGGGTATTGCGTGCAGAACAAACGCTTCGTGCCCATTGAAGTGCTGGATGTCGCAGGCCTTGTGCCAGGAGCACACGAAGGCAAAGGAATGGGCAACCAGTTTTTGGACGATTTAAGACAAGCGGATGTTTTCATCCACGTTGTGGACATGGCGGGAACAACAAACCAAAGAGGCGAGCCGGTAGAGCCAGGCAGCTACGACCCGGCATTTGACATCAGATTCCTTGAAGTAGAGCTGGATATGTGGATATTAGGCATCATTCACAGAGGATGGGACAAGTTTGCAAGAACAGTACAACAGGAAAAATCAAAATTGTCAACAGCAATGGCAAGACAATTGTCTGGATTGAATGTAACAGAAGCAATTGTTGAAGAGGCAATGGCAAAACTTGGCTTAGACCCCGAAAAGCCAGCAGCGTGGACAGACCAAAATCTTCTGGACATCGCAAGATACATCAGAAAAAGAACAAAACCAATGCTAATTGCTGCAAACAAAATGGACTTGCCCACTGCAGCGGAAAATTTTGAAAGGTGCAAAAAAGAGTTTCCTGATTATAAGATAATACCGTGCTCAGGAGACAGCGAATTGGCGCTAAAGGAAGCAGCAAAAGCAGGACTTATCAGCTACATCCCAGGAGAATCAAAATTTGAAATGAGCGACAAGCTGAATGACAAACAAAAAAAAGCCCTTTTGTTCATCAAAGAAAAAGTACTTGACAAATACGGAAGCACGGGAGTTCAAAAAGCAATTGATACGGCAGTGATTGAATTATTAAAATACATTGCAATCTTCCCTGGAGGAGTAGGAAAACTTGGCGACAGCCAAGGAAGAATACTGCCTGACTGCTTTTTACTTCCGCCAGGAAGCACAGCACTTGACTTTGCAGCGCACATTCACACAGATTTAGCAAAAAACTTTGTAGCGGCAATTGACGTAAAAACCAAGAGGAAAATAGCAAAAGACACGCCTCTCAAAAACAGAGACGTTATTGAAATAATGACGTCTAAATAGGCTCAATCACAATCATGCTTCTGCCGAATTTCTTGCTTGGAATCCACGCCTTGTTGAAATGCCTGTATGAAATAAAGTATTGCGGACCCCACGGGTCACAAATGAGAAAACCTTTTTTGTTATAGCCACGAATTAAAATCATGTGAGTGCCTATTTCTTTTGTGCGGTAAAACTTTCCAGCAAGAACTTCTGCAACAACCGGAATCCCATGACGGACGTAATGCTTGATAAGCTCAACAGTTGCATTTTTTCTGCGAAAATATTTTTTTGTCCTTAAAGCACGCTTCTCGTGCTGCTTGTACAAACTTGCAAGCTCAGCAGTCCAGACACCCCAGTCCTCCAATGCGCCGTTCCAATACGTTGTTACTTTAAAGCCGCGCTTGATAAGCGGAATAGCTATGCAAGCATCACAAAGACCCTGAAAAGTAGGGCTTAACTGCGCTTCCTTATAAAATTTCATTTCATCAATTTTTTTTCCATAATAATGCACTACCATTCTCACACAAGCGGCAAGACAAGTAACAGAAGAACGCTGGTGAAAACATTCAACAGGTATGACGTGCTCGCGTTTGAGAAATGCACGACCACGCGCTGTCTTGGAAACAGCGAGAAAACGCTCGTACGTTTCATAAGGGTGGAGCGGACAAGAACTATTACGCATCCAATACCCCCAAATTCTTGTCAACAATAAGAAATGCAACAACTTTATTCTTGCCCAGATTCTTTGCACGGTATAAAGCACGGTCCGCCTCCTTGATAAGAGTTTCCCTTGAAACAGAGCTGTTCATGCAAGTAATAAGACCAATGCTTATTGTCAGCTCACAATTATTTTCAACTTCTGCACGCAGTTTTTCAGCAATATCCTTGGCTTCAGGCTGCGCATAATTCGGCAACACCATCATGAACTCTTCCCCGCCATACCTGCAACACAACGTTCCCATGGGAGCGACATTTCTGATGATTTCTGCAACACTCTTCAAAATACGGTCGCCCTCTGGATGACCTTTGGTGTCGTTAAAGTTCTTAAAATTATCAACATCCATCATTGCAATGCTTATTGGAGCGTTCTTGGATGCAAGGTCAGCAATCAATGAATCAACTTTCATTGCAAGCTCGGCACGATTGCTGAGACCAGTGAGTGCGTCTGTTACAGCAGACTCCTGTACTTTTTCAAATCTGGAAAGACGGGAAAGCTCAGCAACCAATTCGTACAAAACCTCTGCAATGCAGTCAATCTGAGGCAACTGCTCAGCAGTGCAAACAGCATAGCCAACAAGTTCGCGATTTTGAGTCAGTGGAAAACCAACAATGCATTTAGGCAACTTATCACGATCCTTAATACCTTCAAGCAGAAAGTCGGACTGAACATTTTGAATCGTGCACGTTGCTTTTGTTCCCTTAACCTGAGCTATGACGCGCTGCTCCACTGCTGCAGCTGAATCAGAAACATCAAAATTTCTTGCTTTCCTATTGTAAGCATACAGATATACATTGCACAGCTTGAACTTGTGCGCCAAAAATTGAACTGCCGTGTAAAGTGCACGGTCAACATCCTGAACGTGCGCAATTGACTGGGAAAATTCAAGCAGGAGCTTTGCGCGAGAAAGCGACTCTTTAAGCAAAGATTCTGATTTACCTGCAATAGCGGCATGCTTGATTGCAAGTTCTATCAATTCTGAATATTCATCTTTCCATAACGGCAATTTTTGACGCGCATCTGCCAGTTCCTCGTCAAAAGCATGCGTCTCAACTGTTTTAAAAGGACCAACAACAACCTGGCTGTTGTCTACCGGAATTATTTCATAGCGGATACCTGGAACTGTTGAATAAGGAGCATCGCTCTTGCGATTGCGCAACTCCTGGAAGAAAGGAAGCTTTCCAAACACCGCCTGCTCGCAGACAACAGGCACATTCAGACGAGCAGACAAAGATTCTGCAAGCTCACGCCAAACCTCTGTTTTAACACACGCTGGCAACATGTTTACGGCTTCCGCGAAGCAGGGCCTGCATAGTAGACATTCTCTTCATCCTCGCGCCTATACCACTGGCCGGACATACGCTCTTCAACAACATGCGCGGCAATGCCTGCTGTTCGCGGAATAATGAAAAACGCGCGCGCACTCTGCCACGGAAAGCCAAGATCAGAAATAATCGCGGCAATCGCGCCATCGATATTGAGGTGAAGAGTTTTCTTTGTCTGTTTGCAAAGCTCTTTATCAACTTCTTTCGCAAACTTAATGTGCTTTCCGGCCAATTTATGCTTTTCAGCAAGCGCGAATAATGGAGCGACACGCGGATCCCTTTCATAATGCTTGTGCCCATAGCCAGGAATGCGCTCTTTTCTTGAAACCATGCCTTTCACCAGCTCTGCAACGCCATTGTCAGCGTTTTCCTGGAACAATCTTGCGGCTTGCTCCACTGCTCCGCCGTGATAATCTCCAATGGAGAGAATGCCTGCCGCTATGGATGTATTAATTGCGTTTCCGGCACTTTGCACTATTCTCGCAGCAGTAATTGACGGCACTTGTATGCCGTGCTCTGCAGCGCTGACAAAAATCGCATCCAGAACTTCACGCTCGCCCTTTTTCGGCAGGTCGCCTTTCAATAGCAGGAAAATCATGTCAGTGAATGTTATCTTGCCAACCAAACCGGCAACATCATATCCGCGGACAGCAGCGCCTTTTTCAGAAACCTTTGAAATCTTTGTCTCCCATTTCATAACGCACCCTTTATCACATTTCCAAGCTCATGATGCTTCTCTGCAATCAAAGCACCGGCTTTTCTCAATTTCTCAATTTTTTCAGACGGCCTGCCCTTGCCACGCTCAATAATCGCACCGGCATGGCCAAACTGCACGCCCGCAGGCATTCTCTCGGCAAACTTGCCACCAATAAATACGCCCAATGGTTTTGTAAACTCCTTGTTTTTTAATACTTCCGCAATTTGATCTTCATAAGTACCGCCAATCTCACCAAAAATAACCACTGCCTTGGTGTCTTTGTCTTTCTCAAACATGCGCAGCAGGTCTGCATAGACGCTACCAACCAATATTTCACCACCCATGCCGATAACCGTGCTTTGCCCAAGACCGGCCTGCCTGATGACCCATGCGGTTTCGTTCGTCATGCCACCGCTCTTTGAGATGATGCCAATATTTCCCTGCTTGTAAATACGCTCCACCATGTCAGGCATGCCCCCAATAGGGCCAATACGGCCTAGACCAGGAGAAAGCATGCCAACAGAAGCAGGACCAACAAGCACTGCCTTTTTTTCCCTTGCTTTTGCAATCATTGCAGCGGCATCATGCAAAGGAACGTTTTCTGTGAAGACAAGTACAAAAGGAATATCATTATCCAATGCTTCAAAGACAGCGGCTTTTGCAAATAAAGGAGGAACAACGATGAATGAAGCATTGATATCGTGATTGGCTTTGGCTTCTTTCACTGAATTGTAGACAGGAACACCATGCACCTGTTGGCCGCCCTTTCCAGGAGTAACGCCAGCAGGAACTTTAGTGCCATACTTCAGCATAAGCTCTGTTGACATCACACCCGTGCTGCCCGTAATACCCTGGACAACAACTTTTGTGTCTTTATTTAGAAGAATTGCCATATGCCTTTTTCACTACAACCTCAGCAGTCGCAGTCAGAGGAGTTTCAGCACCATAAACTTCCACATTCCAACCATGCTTTTTTGCAGCATCTTTCAAAATAGCAAGACCCTCTTTTTCAAATGGACCTGCACGCCTGACTACAATAGGAAATTTGGGTTTTACTTCTTCAAATGCTCTTACAATACCAGCCATCATGGTGTCAACTCTTGAAAAATTAGCTATCGCGCCAACAATCCAACAACCCCTGATTCCAGGTTTGGTGATTGCCTGCTTGGTTAGAATGTACATTTTCTCATCACTCGGGTCACCGCTGAATTCTGTATAATTGGCAGGCCTTCCTCCAGCATCGATTAAGGCGTCCATGCAGGTAATACTGCCTCCACCGCCTGCTGCAAGAAAAGCAATATCACCGTCCAACTCAATGTACTTTACAGTGCCATGATAGTCAAGGTCATTAGCATCTTTGACAGCTTTTTCTCTTTCTGTCAATGGTCTGCCCAAACTGGCAGGACGCTCTGGATATGTTCTGTCCCTATGGCGGCCAAGAGCGAAATCGTCAAGGTCGATATGAGCGTCAAGACAGATGAAGCCGGATTTTGTCTGCGCGATGGGGTTAATTTCCAAAAGCTTGCAGTCTTCTCTCACAAAAACATTCCAGAGCTGGGATAACAATGGGGCAAGAGCTTTGTTTTCTTTCAAGAATGTTGCAGCTTTGTCTTCTGAAAGGCCGGTGAGTTCATTAATAATTAGTTTTTGAACTTCTTCCTGCTCTTCAATTCCAGTTCCACCATGCACGCTGAAAAGAAGAACAGGAGAACGGGAGTCGGTATCAAACAAGAAGCCGGCATAATACTGATTTTGCATATCAACAAGCTCTTCAACAAGAACACTCTTGACTTCCCCGCCATTCAATGATGCGCCAAGAAGTTTTTTAACAGCTTCATCAGCCTGTTTTTTGTCCCTGCAAATTTTAATGCCGCCAAAATCAGCACGCCTGCCAAACAAAAGCTGCGCTTTGACAACACATGGAGCAGAAACTGGCTTTTTGCCCGTTAACAGCACTCCTTTTGGCACTGCAACGTTATGCTTTTGAAGCAGTGCTTTTGCCTCGTATTCGTACAAACGCATACGCACAGGGCTTATCCAGTGATTATTAAATGTTATCATAGGGTTAAGTCAAGTTCCTGGTGCTAACTTGCCTTGGTCCTCTGGACTCATTTTTCTCTCCTCCTCGCAGATGCGGAGGAGAGAAAAATGCCGTCGGCAAAGCCGAGGCAGAGCGGCAAGCACCATTAAGTTGACAGCACCTTATCATAGAAACTTTTAAAAGCAATTTACTGCACGATGCAGGTATGGGGTCGCTCTCCAAGATATACGAATACCACCACGAAAAAACTAAAAAGACAGAATTCTCTATTCTTGAAAAAGAAAGAGGGGCATTATTTTCTCAGTGGATTGGCACAGGCAAGAAAATAATGGACATGGGATGCAGAGATGGCACACTTACACGCTATTTCACAGAAGGAAACGATGTTCTTGGAATTGACATTGACACCAAAATGCTTGAAACGGCAAAGAAAAAACTGGGAATCAAGACAAAATTAATGGACTTAAACGGCGAATGGGAAGTCAAGGAACAGTTTGACGTCATTGTTGCAGCAGAAGTTGTGGAGCATTTGTACTATCCTGACTTAATCTGCAAGAAAGTTGCAGAGCACTTGAAGCCCGGCGGATTGTTTATAGGAAGCGTGCCAAATGCGTACAATATCAAGAACAGAATAAGATACTTGTTTGGAATACAGAAAAACACGCCGTTGGAAGACAGGACGCACATAAACCATTTCTCATATAAAATTTTAAAGAATATTCTTAAGCAACATTTCCCAAAAGTCGAACTTATAGGTTTGGCTTCAGGAATGTCAGGTGGAATAGCAAAAATGATGCCAAACCTGGGCTCGTTCATGCTAATCTGGCGGTGTGAGAAGTGAAAGTTAATCTCTATCCAGGACCATATCATTGGTACTTGGGCAGATTTTACAAACGCAAATATGAACAGGCGGCTATTTTGGCAAAAAATTTCTTGAAAAAGTCGATGATTGTACTTGATGTTGGGTGCGGAGACGGCAGGATGGAAGAATTGCTTGCGCCATCCGTCAAAAAGATAATTGGAGTTGACAACCAAGAAAGACCATTGCAGTTTGCACGATTACTGGTTACTCAAAAAAACGTTGAGTTTATCCGGAACGACAAAAAGTTACCTGTTTCGGACAGTTCGATGGATGCTGTCGTATGCTTTGATGTCATAGAACACGTACCAATCAACGCAGTAAAGAGTTTTGTCGAAGAAATAAAGCGAGTTCTGAAGAAAAAAGGAATATTTGTAGTGACAACACCAAACAGAAAAGAATTACGCGGCAAGTTATTCGGACACAAAGTAGACCCGAAACACTACCAGGAATTCACTATAGCAGAATTGCAGGAATTACTCCGAAAGAACGGTTTTGATATCAAATATACAACAGGAATTTATTTGCCATTACCAATTCCGTTAGTTGAACACTTTGGAAACGTTTATCCTTTTTATTGGTTGTTTTCGGGATTAGTAGAGCTTGGGCGAGTATTCCCAAACCTTGCAGAAACAATGTTTATAGTGGGGGTGAAAAGATGAACATATGGCAATTCACAGCAAAATCACTTACTTATTCGCCCCTTCGCGCTCTCGAATACGAAGAACTGAATAAAAACGAGCTCCCGGGAAAAGTATTGGACTTAGGAGGCGGAGAAAAAGCATCGTACCTGCCACTCCTGAAAGGAAACTTTACAATAATCTCGCTAAACATTGATGAAAAAATGAATCCAACACACATCGCAGACATAACCAAGCCATTCCCGCTAAAAGACCACACGTTTGACGCGGCAATAAGCTTCAACACATTTGAACACATACCTGAATTTGAAACAACATTCAAGGAAACGTTCAGAGTATTGAAAAAAGGAGGGCGGTTTATATTTTCAACACCCTTTTTACACCAAGTGCACGGCTCGCCAAATGATTATTGGAGATACACAAGCAGCTGCCTTGAAAAACTGCTCGTGAAGCACGGATTCAAAGTAAAACAAATAATTCCACTGGGAAAAGGAATATTTGTCGCGCGATATTCACTGCTCTATGGAGCGATTCCGAGAATATTCAGGCCATTCTTTGCAGCATGGGCATGGCTTTTGGACGCAACGCTGGCCACACTTTCTTCACGCTATAGAAAACTGTGCACGCAGGAAAATTACCCTCTCGGGTATTTTGTATACGCTGAGAAACACTAATACAAGTTCTTCCATGCCAGAACGCTGTAAGCGATGTTAGAGATTCCTTTCGCAGCCACCATGCCATAAATTCCATACATAGGAACCATAATCAGCAACGCAGCGATTTCTATGCCTGCGTACCACGCGTTAATACTATATAGTTTGCCTTTTTGGCGGTGAGCTTCCTGCACTCTGGAAAGAACAAAGCCAATTGCGCGAGGAATGCTCACAACAAGAAGCAATTGAGCCAGCAGAACAGCATCCGAATACTGCCCAGAGAAGAAAAACGGACGTTTTTCATCACGTTTTCACCTCCTCTGAAAATAGTGTAGGGTTTACAGGGGGGGTTTTATTTTTTGGCCGTCCAAGCTTCTTACCCTGCGCCCTGGCCCTCTGCAAGCCTGCCAGAGTTCTTTCACGTATTATGTCCCGTTCTAACTGCGCGAATGCACTGATTATGGTGAGCATGGCTTTTCCCATGCTACTTGACAGGTCTATATTCTCACTATACGAATATATCTTAATACCTTTCACGCACAATGCCTCCATATGCTCTATTAGCTCTTTCGTACTACGCGCCCACCGGTCAAACTTGAAAATAACCAATCCATCAAACTCTCTACGTAGTAGACGATTATACAGTGCCCATTGAATTGGGCGCGTTTTTCTACTGCTCTCTTTCTCCGTGAATACTTCATATTCCCAGCCCATTCGTTCACAGTACTGTGTCAATGGCAAGACCTGATTATCAGTTGTCTGTTCATCAGTGCTGACACGCGCGTATATGGCAACCTTCATTTCCTTCACCTCATCATTCTACTCCACCATCTCACGCCAAACTCTCGTCTGTAACTATGAAGTAACATTAGCAAGTCTTCTTTGCAGCCGAACAGATAGACTGCACCTAGGAGTATTGCTATATCCTCTGAGAATAGGAAAGGCAACAGGCAGATTTCGAATAAGAAACCCGTGCCAACACCAATATAGATTATGGCGCGGTACTGTTCTTCGGTTAGTTTCTCATAATCTCCATCTTTAATACTGCCTACTTTCAGTCCGCGCCATGACCAGAATAGTCTAGGTCTCTTGCCGGTTATTCTTTTGAATGCCCAAAGATGTCCCAGTTCATGCGCAATTATCATGCCACCAAGCATTGACAAGAAGTAAACGCTGAACATCACAGAAATAAACCAATTCATTTGTGAGACATCCTACCAGTCCACAGAACGTCTTTTTTTGTGAGCTTGGTCATGGTTGGTTCTCCGCTATGAACTTCTTTATTTCTGCTGTGCAAAGTTCTTGGCAGGTGGGGCAATACTCTTGTATGTTCATGCGTGGGTTGTGTTGCATTTTAACCCTGCACAGATTACATAGTCTGCGCGCAAGGCTTGTAAAGAATAAGAAGGTCTTGCGTATTCCTATGCTGCTAAGTATCTGTGCTTCTTTCTGTGTGAATGTCTGTTCTAACTTCCTGCGCACTGCACTCTCTTGTGCTTCGCTTAATGGGCGCATATTATTGTTGTTCATTCTTCCATCACCTCTTCATTTCCTTTTTCCGTAAGAACAACAGACTTTCCCACACTATTGGAAAGCATGGAAAAGTCTATCTTTTTCCACTCGAAGTATGTGCTTTTGCTGATGTTAAGAAGCTTCTGAGCTTCTTCAAGATTCAACTTGTTGGCCACAACCCACTTAAGCTTCTTAACTTTGAAACTGTCTTTGTTTTCCTCTATTGCGTTCATATACTTGCGTATGGCTGCATCTTTCTTGGCTTCGTAAGCCTCTTCATTCAAAATATCTTGCGTATTCTTTAACGTGAACCGTCCCTCGAATGTGGGCTGGGTGTACATACCACTTTTCTTATTATTGTTGTATACCCATTGTTTTTGTCTGTCATTCAAACAAGTGAATAGCCCTCGCGTGAGCTTATCCGGGCTGTAAACGTGCAACAAACAAAGACTTCTGTGAACTGCCAGATACCAGTTAAGCTTGAAAAAGCTGGGAATTATGAATATGTAGAAGTGTCCATACTTGCCAGCAATCATTAGCATTTGCAGAAGTTTTTGTTGAATTTTGTCTTGCCATTGTAAGCTGAGACCGCCCAGCGCGGCTTCGTCCCAGATAATAACCTGATTTCGGTGCGTGTTCGCGTACTCTATCATCTCGTCAATGTCGAAGAACACGTTGTCTACTGAGAAGTTCACCTTATCCTCTCGCAAATGCTTTGACATGAGCCATGCATAATAGTACCCACTTGTCTTGCCCAGCGTTGTCTTGCCTGCGCGTTCCAGCCCGTCAATAATTATGAGGTTATCCCATTTCTTAAGCCATCGTTCAAAACACAATTCCAGAACACTCTTAAGATGCGTATCTAAATAGAACTGTTTATCCGTCACCAGTGTTGTCCCATCACCTTTTGGCATCGTGTTCACCCCTGTTGGAACATGGCCATCACGTTTTTCTTATCACGCATTAACATACCTTTCTCATCCATGAAGTCGCGTAGAAAAAGTTCTGCTCTATCGAGTTTCGCTTCCAATTCTGGCAAGATTGCTTTTTTATGTTGTTTCAACAAGATAATGTCTCCTTCAAGTTCTCTGAATATTCGGTCACAATGACAGCGTCTACAATATGTCTTTCTGTCAGAAGGATTAATGTCACAATTCACGTGTATTGTGTTTTTCTTGGGCATTTTAGGGTAAGCTTCACGCTTCAATACTTGCAACTCCTTATACCATGCTAGTAGGTCACCCATGAAACTGGCCACACTCGCCGCCTTCAGAGTGGCGTCAATCCGCATAAGCGTTGCTTTGCTACTGTCCCACTCGGTTAAGTTCTGTTCTGTTTCATTCATTTGAATCCTCTTTTTTCTTTCTTCTCATACTAACGCCGAATAGTATGGAAATCACGATGAACGCGCTGACTCTTGTATTAATCATTTTTTTAAAAAAAACCTGCCTTATTCTTGTCGTGTTTTTTCATCATACCTCTTTTTAATTTCATAATGTGTCGGGCAATATCTTTCTCGTTGTTTCCGACTTTCATCAATAGTCAGGTATAGGTGCGCGCCCCACAATTTCTTCCCATGATAAAAAAAACTGGGACAAATACGCCGCACTAATATTTCCTTATTATCCTCATCCTTCACTCTATCATCAATACTCATATCACGCTTACTGGCGGGGTTTCGTCAGCCCTCACTATCACGCCCTGTTGTTCTTGCACTTCACCAGTCTGCGCAAAACTAGTATTCCCCATCTTAATCCCAATAGCCTGCATTAATTTCATATTCTGCTGTTGTATTTGTAAGTTTACTTTCTGTCCTTCTAAGTTCATACGCGCTATCTCCTTACCATCCGCTGTGAAGTCTTGCCAGTATACGACGAGAAAGATTACTAGTATTGTGGGCGCGAGAATTGCGACAGCGGGCAACAAAACTTCTTTCCAGACATTAGTGGGCTTTTTCAATTCTGATTTCTTGTACTGCCCCATTAACACTTCGCGGTCAGTCACGCTAAAAGGCACGAATGATTTTAGTACTTCGTTTTTCTTTCCGTTAGCTTCCCATTCGTCTTTCACCCAGCAGTACTGTTCTTCTTCGAGCTTGTAACATGTTGCCCATCTTCTACCGCTTTTGTCTACGTCCATTACATTGCTACTTGGCTTTGGATTTTTGAAAGTGCGGAGTATGCTTACCCAGTATACTATTCCCGTGTGCTTGTCTTTCTTCTCGCGTACCCAGTATGTACCTATCACTTGGGTTTTTCCGTTCACTCTTTCTTTTACTATTACGCGGTCTGTGATTCTCCACAGTATCACTATGGCGCTTGCCGACCCGCCGCCTAACAACCATACTACAAGCCAGAATATGAACCAACCATCACTCATATTTCAGACCCCGTTATTTTCCTACGAGTGTAATCAGAAGTAACCAAAATTGCTGATATTACAGCTAATAAGAAGCCCGCATATCTTATCAGTGGTTCTTGTGAAAGAAAAACAATAATGCCGCCCAGCATAAATATTTCTAAATAACACATACATAGTTGAAACAACTGGTTTGTCTTTCTGCTCAGAGGTTTACTCATTTCTTTTTTCCCGCCAGCTTTTCTTCTGTTGGTTGTTCTGCTTCTATCAGCTTCTTGTCTTTCAAGACTTGAATTATGCTTTGCAGCATTTCTTCATGTCGTTCTAATGCTTTTCCTGTTTCATAATCCATTTTTTTTTCACCTCGTAACATTTTTTTTTCCTATCTGCGCGTTGTGTTCACGCCGTTTTTTTTTAGGGAGAGGGGGTTCGTCAGTATTTTCAACTGCGTCCACGATGTTCTTCAAGGAGGTTCTATCGCGACAGTAATACTCGCAGGTCATACAGTAATACCCGTGTGGATGATGAGTTCTGTTGTATTTTATTTTCTTACCGCACCCTTTTGGGCACCAGTGATACCAACGTCCACTCATATTTCAGACCCCCCTCCTCTTTCACAAAATTGCTAAAGTTGCTAAAATTGTCATCATTGCTAAATTTGTATATATAATTGCTAATGTTGTGAGACAAAATTGCTAAATTGCTAAAAATATTATCAAAAAGGGTGAGGTAAAAAATTTTAATCCCCCCCTCTCTTAACAATATCAGCAATTTTAGCAATTTTGTCGGAGTTATTGGGTAATTTAGCTATGAGAACATCTGACTTAGGAAGTTGCGAGACAGAAACAACTTTAGCAAAAATTTGTTTTGCTTTCGACTTCGCCTCCGTATCATCCAACCTAACACTAATCAATCCCTTCTCAACCAACTGCAACAAAATCCTATACACCCAACTACTATCCATCCCCACCATACTCGCAATCTCACTCCTCAGATACCAACCATCACCACTGAAACAATCCAGAACACGCTGCTGACTCTTGGTGAGCTTAACAGGATTCCTATCAATACCCGCGAAACCATATACGGCATTATCATAATCCTGCCAGTCCGCCAACACATAACCATCAGCATCCTTCACCCTCTGAAACTGGTACAACGCAGCGCTATTCTGAATGAAACTAAGGAAGCGCGCGAACTCACGCCTCATACTCACAGGCTTGTCAGGAAAAAGCCCTAAAAAGTGTTCAGCAAAAGGAATTTTCACCCTACACTTACGGAGTAACAAGAGAGCTGCCTTAACATTAGGATTGTATTCGGCTTTCACACACATTGCCAATTCGATTTCCTTCCTGAAAACGTTGATGGTCTGACACTGAGTTTCCTCCAGACTCACTGGCACAAAACGGTTCAACAATTCATTAGAGGGCATAGTGGTAGCAGTGGTAATCATGACGGTAGGCCTGCCAGGGATATGCAAGTCAATAGCGCGCTGGTCTCGCACCACTGTGGCTTTACTCCCTCCTGAAAGCATAACTCTGAACGTAGGGCTGTCTAATAGCGTTTGGCTGCAATCCTCTAAGTACAATAGTCTGCCATCCCACGTGAAATTTTCCTCACGACTTTTCTTATCAGTACGCCAATAGCTGAACGTTTCACTCGTTATTTTGCTGCGATAATCTTTTATTCCTTCAGGGAACAAGTCGAAAACCGCTTTCGTAACGTGGTCTTTCCCAGCACTACTACTGCTATTCACTATCACGTGGGTTTTCTGCAAGCTGTTTTCCACCCAGATGTTGCAAGCGCATAAGAATATGGCCGTGCGCGCGTAGTGTTCCCCCGCTATCTTTTTTCCAAGTTCATCAATTATGATGTTCAGAAAGTCAGGGTTGTGTAGAATGCCGACCGCGGCGTGTAGTGTCGAGTCATCCATTATTTTATGAGGTATCATTCCGCGTAGGCCCGCGTAAGCACTGGCACGTTTTTCATCCTGTTCCGTGAAAACCACCTGACCGTTTTCTAAAACCTCACTCATAATCGTTCAGCCTCTTGTTGTTTTTCGCGCATTGTTCACAACCATACATACGGTTGTAAATTTCGCCGTGGTGTTCACACGCGAGACTTCGTAGTCCTATTTTCATTGTGAGACTCCTGTCATTTTCTGTTGTTGTCTTCGAGCGATTAATTCTTGGGCTTCTTGTACGTTGTGCGTTTTTTTTCCATCAATTACGGTGACGAGAACGGTTATTGTTTTTCCGCACAGTCCTTTATTGGCTTCTCCGAGAATCATTAGTTGTTTCCAGAGGCTCTTCAGAGTGTGTCCGACTGTCAGGGTTAATGTTTTTCTCTTGCCTTGATAATCGACGAGAACATCTGTTTGTTCAATTTCTTGTTCTTTTCCGTTGAAACTTTTTTTTATTTTCCGTGGCTTTTTCAATTCTTCCAGGAACGTGAACTTGTGCACTCCAACGTCGAGTTTCACGTAGTCTCCTCTCGTATTGTTGGCTTCTTCTGCATAGTTCACGGTTTCGGTTTCGCTCGTCATGTTACACGTCCCTCACTTTTTTGGGGTGAGAATGAAATGAGGGCGTGGCGGGGGGAGATTCCGACCACGCCCCATCTGCACGTCTATTAATACATAGTCTGTATTTTAGACCATTTTCTGTTTTCAGAATCTCCACCTGTCCTGTAATTTCTAAGTGAGAAAGCGCGCTGGCGAATAATCCAATGCGCGCTCCGTTCACTCTTTCATATTCCTTAATTTCTTGCATTGTGACGCCTTGCGGGTTCTGAGAAAACCACGCGCGTAAACATTTTACCGCTTCAGTCATTGCCAGACTTTGGTGGCGCGTCATTTGCACGTACACCGCGAAAACTCGTTCCCCATAGCTCGGTCACACCTGCCACAATGCCATACACCATTATTAGACTGGTAATTCATATCGTGCTACCTACCTATGTTTTTGAGAGGGCGATCTTAAGAAGGTCTTGGGCTTCTCGCGCCCAGACAGAAGCCACGTTCAATCTTTTATTTTTCTGGCATTTTCTGCTGCACACGCCATAATCACTGCGCGCTATATGCTGACCATGTGATGTCTTTCTTATTACTCGTCCGAATTCTTTTCCGCAGCCCATGCACTGGATGAAAACCAGATGAGAAAGAACAGGAGGCATTGTTACACGCCCCCTTGTTGAGTTAAAAAATAGAGTCTCGACCTGTTTTTGGGGGAGACTTAACGCTAATACTCCTGCGCTTTGGCTTTTGTCTACTTCCCAGTTTTTTCGGGGTAACATTTATAAATCACCTTTTTTTGTTTTAGAAAAGACACTTTGCCGAGAAAGCGTTGCGCTCTCCGACGGAGAATGTCTTTTCCGTAGCGTAGAAATCATTATGAATATTTAAAATTTGAGTGTCACGCAAAAGTAGTTAATTAATTGTTATAAATACGTTTTATGGCGTGCCAGACTTCTTCAGGCTCGGACTCTTCCGTATACGCCCCCAGTCTTTTCTGTTCGCGGGGTAACATTGGACGGTCTGTTAATATCCCACTAACTATGTGTTCATGATATCTCTTGGCCAATGCTTTTTCAGCTTGGTTGGATTTCATATCATCATAATATTTCCGAACTATTGCGGGTTCATCATACTGCATGATACTAGCGATTAAGATATAGTTCCCGTTGCTCAGGTCAGTCATGTTCGTTTCGTAGAAGCGTCTGAAGGCATGATTGCTCAGCGCGTAGTAATGAAATATTCTACTTTTCGCAATGCCTATACCCACTGGGCTAGTTATGGTTCTTACGGGCTTGTCAAGTCTTAATTGCTTGCGCTTGCGCGCTAGAAACTGGCGTGCGTTAAGCGGTGTCATGTGCAGGTATTTATTCGGGTTTCCTGACGGGAAAATGTAGTCATATTGGAAGCGTTGCCTGTTGAACTCGCACCAGGTTTTAATCTGGCGTGCGAGCATTGGGCTAAGTGTTCTGTGGGAGGGGTGTGGTGTCTTACAGGTTATGAAGTTTAATTTTTGGTAGTCGTTTTCGAAGTCTCTTTCTTGTACCGCGCAGGCTTCTTTGACTCGCATGCCTGTTTCAAGTAGGAGCCAGAAGAAAAGCCGGTATTTGTCCTCTCCAGCTGCGAAGCCCCTGAAAAATAGGCGTAGGGTGTGGTGGTCCACGAACCTGCCGTGACTGAACTTGATGGGTTTTTTAAGTTCTCCTGGTTGAAGCATATTTTCCTCTGTGTTTGAGTACTGGACTATTTTTTTTCCCTTAAGAATTTTAAGGGAGTGGTTGTCCAGTGTCTAATGCTTTCACGTGGTAGTGATATAGAAAAATATATAAATTAGTAGGTAGTAGGTAGGTGTATGAAAGAGGGAAACCATGAACTTACCTGCCAACACTGCGGGCATACGTGGAAATATAGAGGAAAAAGCAAAATCTATGCCACCTGCCCAAAGTGCCTGTATAAAGTAAGAATATACTGAATAACAGCAGATATGACCATACTCGTGTGCAGAAAAACATTAAGAAAGAAAGTTCATCCCGTCATGAAGTAGACCACCATCATTATGAAGAATAATACTGCTGGAAAAGCGATTACTGCCGCGCTTATCATTCCTGCGCTGTAAAGTAAGATACTCAGAACAGTGGTTAGAAAACTATCAATTATCAGAACCTCTTTCACATCTGCTTTCACAGCGATAAGTAAGAAGCACATGAAGAACCCGATGAGAATAAGATTACCAATTAGAAATTCTTGTCCCATTGCACTACCGACACCTGTTGCAAGTTCCAGCAGGTTGCTCGCATTGTTAATCAAGCTTTCATTATACACCGCCATCTCAAATCACCCATTTCACTATCGCAGCTATCAGCACTCCCAAGAATAGAGCTATCACGATTACTACCATGAACATCTGTTTGTAAAAACTAAATCCTTCTATATCTTGGCTCGCGTCATCCATCATGTCATCGAAAATATCGAAGCTTCGTATGCCAATTTTCAACGCGGTATAACCACTGCTGAAAAAACTGCCCACAATGTCGAATAGTCCTGATTGTTGCTTGATGCTAGTGCTAGTGTTTTTCAATTCTTCCGAATATTGAATTATGTCTTTTGTTTTGTTGTACTTATCGAGGGTGATGTTTCCAGTTAGATTCATTTTTTCTTGGAAGTCTCCAGCGAATACTACGAAGAAGCCCGCGAACATAGCGACCAGCACTACACCTATCGCAAAACCACTGAGCACGAAGCTGTAATTCAGTGGATGTTTCGTCATTTTCGTTTCAACACCGCCGCAAGTATTAACGCGCCTATTACTGCCATTATTATATAGCCCCATTCTATTGGGAGCAGTCCTAAGTATTTGGCGAACATCAGGCCCGCTGTGGCCAGCACTCCTGCAATCAAGTGTAGTGAACTAATGAATGCCATCGTCACGAAAATTCCAGCTGTTAAAAGTATTGAGTATTTACCGTATGCTGTTGGTGGCGCGTCAGTTAAAACGTCAATCCAGCCCGTCGCAATAGTCCTTTCTTTCGAGCTAATTGTAACGTTGAAAATTCCATAATATGTTGCGTCTCCATTGAAACCCTGTATGCTTAACCCGCCGCTGTTGCTCGTCGTGCAACTGGTGTTCACTAATAATTTACCATACCGCGTGTATTTTTTCATTGAAAAACAGTAGAGTGTTGCTACGCTCGCGCTATCAAGCCATGACACGCTCATATGAGTGCTGTTCGCAGTTATCGTGCCTGTTATTCCAGAACTGTTAAAAAATCCTTCGGCTACTGGTGCGCTGAGGCTCAGGTACAAATTGATATTCGAGCTTTCAATGTATAATGGTTCGGTCAATAGATTCTGTGTTTGCCACGATGGATAATCTACTCTGAACCGGTAAAGTTCGTTCCGCGGTTCAACATCGAAGTAAGCTTTACCGTCCACGTCAGTCGCGTACATTGCAACCGTGTGGTAAGAATTCGATGATAAATTAAATCTCTGCAAATAAACTATCGCGTTAGAAATAGGGTTAAGAGTGGTTTCATCATAGACTGTTATCGTTAAGTCTGCGCTGTCCACGGCGCGTATTAAATACAAGTGTAATCTATTCGTTGTTTGGTTTGTAAGTGTGCTGTAGAATTGCCTGTACCGCCCATAATTCACACCATTAGTTTTTCTGAATCGAATAATGTAGTCCTGTGGGATGGGCAGGCTGACGAAACCAGTGCCGTTTATCGTGGTGTTGTAGCTAAATATGTTTCCTAAAAATTCCACAATCGTGTTTTCTGCAGTGTCGTTCTCGCTATAAATTATGCTGTTGTTTCTTTCGTCATGGAATGTTATGTTATAACTGTTGGTTTCGAAAACATAAAAGGTGTAGTTGCGAATGAAACCAGATGTACTTCCGTTCAATAATTCCGTTGCGAAAGTGTAATTTTTTCCATTATTGCTGACATTCCACACTGTTATGTTCCAGTTCGCGTTATTTATAGGAACGTATTTCACCCCGCTGAGGGTGAAGTATTGCCCGCTGGCCGTGTTGTTCGTGTAATTGATTGTGAAGTTGCGCAAGTTCGTGCCAGTCATGTAATCATACACGAAAATGCCGGTGAACATTGTCAGATTGGCCTGATATGTATTTCCTAATGACATATTCCATTTATTCGTCTGATTGTTGAAATAATTCATCGCGCTCACTTGTATGCTGACATTACCACTATCCGTGTAGAAACCAGTGGTTATGTTTCCTGTCGTAGTAGTATACAGAGTTCCATTCACTGTCGCATTGAATTCTTGAATGGAAGAACCATTGTAAATATCTTGCGCGGTTATCTTGAACGGAAGGTTTTGTCTTATCGCATATAGTCTGAAAACAATATCATCTGAGGCGGTGAAAGAGCCAGGTGTTCCACAACTGTAACATTTTCCCTGTGGATAAATATTAGCAGTACTATGCCTGGAGTATATCTGCCCTGTACCCTCTCCAGATATAGTCAGTACCATAGAATAATTACCACTCTTATTCAACAGACAATTAGAAGGGAAAGTCACGTTAAAAGTCCGCCCACCAGAACACGAACTATCTGTCGTTATTGAAGGGGGCGTATAACTTATCGAGCAGTTTTTCACATAAGTAGTAGTAGATATGCTTTCTCCATGATGAATGCTCCAGTTGAACTGCGTTCCAGCTGGGTACGGAGCACCCGAACCATTATTCAGTCTGACCTCGAAAATTACGTTAGACTGCTGAGGCCAAGAAGTATTCAAGATGAAGCTCTGCGCGTGGTCATTCACGCTAGTTCCTTGATTGGTTATGATACTGCATGAAGTCTGGTTTATTACTAATTCTGTTTCCGCAGTAACAGAATTCACCAAAACTAAACACGCAATTATCCATAGTACTAGTTGTTTTTTCATTTTACCTTCATGAACAGCGAAATTAAAATTATGAAACCTATAACAATTCCCAGAGGGAGTAAGTGCGTCATCACCCATGTCGTGTATGGGAAGCTTATGGCGAAAGTTGCGAACTCAGAATCCTGCATGATATCGTCGTAAGTGTTGGCCAGCGCGATAAGCACGAAAAACACGCACAACAAAAGGAATATGTTTATGAAAAAGAATATTGGGTGCGTGTCTATTAAGAAGCTGGACACAATGCTACCGATAATCAGAATCACGAATGTGAACAAGAACAGATTGTCGAAGACTGAGGGGAAATTGTTGGTTAATTCTTGGCTGACGTTCCAGCCTTCAACACTCATGTCAGTATCAGTTTGTATTTCAACGTTTGCTTCGTACAATACTTTGTACCCGGTTACACTGAGTATTCCGAATACCATCAGTACAAGCACGACTATTAGAGTGTCGCTTATCGCATTACCGCGCTTGTTTTCACATGAATTTCGGAAAATCTCTTTTACCTCTGCGTTTTCGCATTTCTTCCGCTACGTCGTCTAAAACTTCGTGTAATGGCTTGTCTGGCCGTATTGCTTTTTCCTCGAAAGCGAACTGTCTGAACTTATCAGTAACCCACAGTCTCCTCAACCGCGCCACTTGCTTTTCAACCTCGCTATGCTGTCCATGAACCTTTTACTTTTCTGTGCGAAGAACCATAGAGTGTACACGATGAAATACGTTGCCGTGAATCCTATGAACCACATTAATACTTTCCAGAACGTGCCTTCAGTGCGCGTCGTGGTCGTGTTACATACTTGGGTGTAACTATACAGGTGGTTTGGTGGGCTGTCAGTGATGTTCGCTAGAACTGTCTGGCAGTTTTTTTTCGCGTCCAGTGCTGCTTTCGGAATTAGGAATAATATTATCAAGAAGAAAAATATTAGCATGAGCTTGAAAAAAAAGTGTTCTTCATTATTCAGGTTGAGAATTATGTACAGAAACAGAAAAGCTACAATTCCCAATCCTATGATTGTTTCCATCATTTTTTTTATCACCGTTTTAGGCTTGGCAGCAAACTTTGTTTTGCGCTGTCAATGGTGTGAACTTCTTTCACACCGAAGTTTTTGCCCAAACTTTCACGTTCAAGGTTGTCTATTAGGCGCGTCATAAACGGTTCAATTAATGCCATGATATTGTCAATAATCATGTTCATATCGTCTTCGTGAATTCCCCATTTAGCGCGGTTAATTACTATCGCGTCAGTGATTTCTTTTCTGCGCCAGCAGATGTAGTCATTGTAATGGTCTTCTTTGAAGTTGCCTTGGACGTTTTGAGGGTTTACGCTGCTGATTATGAGTTTCAGTATCGAGTTAATGCCTTGTGGGTTTGCCAGTGGTTTTCCGTATTGGATTTCTACTTCTAAATATTTTCCTTGTTCTTTGTTGTATTGCAATGCGCCACGTTTGCCGCTTAAAAATAGTTCAAACTCTCTAATTAAAGGCTCTGTCTCTAGCCTGAATTGTAATAGGTTTGCGTCTTGATACGTTCTTTCTTGTAGTCCGGCATAAAATTGTTCTGAACTCATATGAACAATCCCCTTCTTCTGTTGCTTTTAAGTATTGGGCGTACTTCAAGCCCTGACAATCCTTTCTGTTTCACGCTAGCACGCGGTGCTTCAATATTCAAAGCAATGCTGTAAATCGTAGGAGTGTATTGTGTGCGCGGTCTTAGGTCGAAGCTGAATTTTTTGCGTTTCTTAGTTGCGGGTGGCGCGCGCACGCCAAAATCAAATGGTAAAGCTGGTGGCGGTGGGGGAACTGGCACACCCGGTCTTGGCGGGACGCGTGGTAATTGTCGCGTTCTCGGCAGTTGTGCTACTCGTGGTATTTGCTGCAAGCGCGGTATCTGTTGTACTCGCGGTACTTGCTGTACTCGCGGTATTTGGTCTATGTGTGGCACTTGGTCTATTCTCGGCACTTGTTGAACTCTTGGTTGTTGTCTGGCGCGTGGTAATAGATTAACTCGTGGCTCTTGCTTTTCCACTGGCAAATTTCTAATGAGTGGTAAGTTTCGCTGTCGTGGCTGGCTTCTCGCTTCAAAAGAAGTGGACAAACGTGAACGTGATAACAAAACCTTTTCGGGTTGTGTTTCAAATGTGGGCATTTCACTGCTCGCATATCCTCTGCGTCTTGGCAACAATAAAGTGGGAGATTCTGGCTGTTCTACTGCCATCTGAACTTGTGGTGGTTTGATGCCTGCGCCTATCTGTTTGCTTGTTAGTCTTGCTTGATTTGCTGGTGCTTCAATCTGGATTAGTTCCGGCGCGACTGTTTGTTGCGCGCCAGTCATTAATTGACCTTTGCGCTGGCCTACAAGCTGTCTTACAAATCCAGCGCGCGCTTTTGGAGCGACCACAACAACCTGATTTGTGAATTCTTTTCTAACTTCTTTAACTCCAGCCTTCGCTTCTTTACTAATGAAAGTCTTGAACGTGCCACCTGTATAGTCCATTATTTGCAATGTCGTGCCTTTCACCCGTCTAATCATCATCAAAGGTTCAACAGGCTTGTTTACTTCTGCCACTTGTTTTGTTTTAATTCCGAAAATTTGTTCAGGCTCTACACTCTCAGGCAACTTTGTTGCTATGCGCGTTTCAGAGCGAGTAAATACTTGTCTCTGAGGCTTAACAGGCTCTAAGGGTGTTGGTTTTGTGGTAAAGCCTAGACCGCGTTGTATTTCTCCCTCAAAAGCATCACCAGCTGGTGCTGGCATTTGTTTCTGATTAAGCAAAAGTGTTGCTTGTTGTTGTCGTGACTGCAAGGTTTTACCTTTTGATTTCACGCGCAATACATCAGTTTGAACCGATATTGCCCTATCATCAGAAAGCCCGGTGATTTGAAAGCGTTGCTGACCTTTGCCAAGAACTTCTACTCGCTTGCCTACTTTGTCAATCCTGTAAACCGTAAATCCTGTTCTTATCTTCGCGTCAGTTCCGGCAGCTATTCCACCAATTTTTTGCAGACTTGTCTTTGCGGGAATGTTCGTAACGATTTCCACATTAATTTCTTTCGGATTCATGCCCAAAGTTTCACGCAAAGGATTTGTAATTTTTACTTTACCCACACTTGTCTGACTGCCTTTCAAAAAGACATTACCAGTTTCTCCTTCACCAACAGGTATCTCTTGAATAGAAGTAACTATCTTGTCATAACTTGTGACAATACGAGGCTTAATTATGCCTGATTTCTCAACAACAAAACCTGTAACTTTTCCCGACAAGTAACCTGTAGCAACCTGACCAAGAACAGCAGCTATCGTGCCTGATGGATTACGTTGTAAGCTCTCGCCAAATTTTGCACCTGCTTCGCGCGGGTGTAGAAACGTCTTTTTTAAACCCTCAGCTGTTTTTTGGGGATGTCTAACTACAGCATAAAGTGAAGTAAAAGCACCCACAGGTTGATTGATAAACATGTATCCGTATGCTTTAGCTTCCTCAAAGAAACCGCTTTTTCCTTGTGAACGCAAACGTGCGGCTTGCTGTGCAGCAAACTCTGATTTTTTTTCTAAATAAGAGAATATTCTAAAAACAAAAGGGATGTTCTCTTTGTATTCCGTGACTTGAGGTAAATTTTTAAACTCTGACTTCTTCCCTTTCAAAGTATGGAGAAAATCAGTTTTCGGGGTAGAGAATGGGTAAACGTCTCCGCTTGGGTTAAATTCTTCTTTTGGTCCGGCATTATTTGGTGGTTGTTTTTTGCGTTGTTCATCGCGCTTGAATTCTATTTGGGCTTCGCGTCTTCTTAGTACTTCTTGTTTTGATATATCGTATTCTGCTTTTTGTGTGAATTTCTTCGTGCCAGTCTGGCGCGCCATTGCCCTATCTTCAGAAACCACGCTTCCTGCAAGCTTCGACGACCTTATTCCGCCATATT
>JAWCRZ010000013.1:0-31792 GCA_038868995.1 Candidatus Woesearchaeota archaeon
GGACCAAAAGAAGAATTTAACCCAAGCGGAGACGTTTACCCATTCTCTACCCCGAAAACTGATTTTCTCCATACTTTGAAAGGGAAGAAGTCAGAGTTTAAAAATTTACCTCAAGTCACGGACTGGCAAAATATCTTATGCCCTCATCTTTTTATTGTGCGCATTGCAGGAAACAGAGCATTTATGCTTTGGCTGCCATTTTAAAAAGAAATAAGTTTTTAAATAGCCAGAGTATTGCTAAGCAAAAAAGAGTGATATGATGGAAAAGATTGCCCTTGCGCTGTTGGTCTTAATCGCAACTGTTGCATTTGTCGGGTTGGTAAAGCTCGACACAAGCACCGGACAGGCATATTATACTTCTTATCAGTACAAGACGCAGACCTTGGTTGGCCGGCTGTTGAATGCTCCGCCGAATGCTGAATTTATTATAGGTGTTGCTGATACTGGCGTGGTTGGCAGGGGTGAAATTCAAGGTGGCATTTACAAGATGACTTTGTCAGGCGCCTGGCGGGAAAATCTGGTTATTGATTTGTATATTAACGGCGACAGGTATTGCAGCAGTGTTGCTGTTGCGAGGATTCTTGACCCGCAGAGATTGCTGTACACCGGCCAGTACGTTCTTGACGTGTGGTGCGCATGAAACAAACTATCGCGTTGTTTTTGCTGGGCTTGGTCGCAGCAGTTGCCTTGGCCGGATTAATCAATCTTGATTCAAATACTGGTTTGTTCGCAACCAAGGGCAGCATTGTGCTGCACGGCGGCATTTATGATAATGCCGGCTATGTCTTGTTTACAAAACGCCAGCAGCGTTATCAGAGTTTGTATAACTCGGTTGTTGCAGTTGCCCCTGACGGCCGGGTGGTTGGTCAAGGTCCTTTAAGCCCGGGTCATTACAGGCTCACTTTGCACGATAATTGGCGTGATTACCCCCGGTTGTTCATACAGGTAGGCTTTTATGATGCTGTCCGTCCGGAAAGAAATTCTTTGTACGACTGCACTGTTTTGGATACTGTTACGTTGCAGGAAAGGTATGGCAGGCGTTCTTCCTATCGTGTTCCGATGGATTTGTACTGCAGTGGGTTTGAGACGTTGCAGCCTGCAAGAAAGCTGGCGTACCGTTAGAATTCTTTCGGCTGCAGTTCAGGCACTTTTTTCAATTCGTCGTATGCTTGTCTGAACTGTTCTATTGTCATGCCTATGTTCCGCTTGGGTTGTTTGCCTTGTTCTATGAGGGCAATTGCGCTGCGCAGGCGAAGGTAGCCGGTTTTTAGCTCGTTCAGGGCTTCCGCGTCTTTTTCTTCTGACTGGTATGCTCGTGATTTTATTGAGTGTAGTATGAATTGTGCGAGGTAGCCGTCCGGTTCTTCTTTTTTGAATTCTGTGTATTTTTTGAGGTCTTCAAGCGAGCGGTCGATAAAATCCATTCGTATGCCGTCTGGTGTTATGGCAAACCGCATGGTTGCGTCATACCTGTTCCAGCGGGCTACAGGGTTGTCTTCGTGTTTGATGCTTTCTGTGTAACATTCTGCTGCCATTTCAGGCAGGTTGTGGCGCATTGCAATTGTGCCTTTGACGTTGTATCCTGCTGATTTGGACTTTTTTGGAACATCCATTGCGAGTGCTTGGTTTGCCAGTTCGATTGCGGTCAGCATTTCTCCGAGGTTTGAAAGGCAGTCGGCCTGGCGCAATAAAGCGTCGTATTGTCTTCCCTCGAATTTGCGAGCCATCTCAAAGTTATTGAAGGCGTTTGCATAAAGGTCTGCACGTTTTTTCTTGTCCGGCTCGTTTTCTGCCAGCTTGGTAAGTTTTATTCCAATGTCGTAATTTGTTTCTATTGGCTTGTCTTCAACAAGTCGTGCTTCTTGTTCTGTGATTTCAAGCTTTGCACAGCTGCCTAATAAAATAGTTCCAGTCAGCACCCATTCCAATCCACGTTTCATGAGAATGAATTTGCATAATTGTCAATTTATAAGCGTTGTGACATATTTGGTGATGTCAAGTTTTTGTGTCTAAGTCCTCTGGACTCATTTTTTTCTCCTCCTCGCAAATGCAGAGGAGAGAAAAATGACCTCAGCGAAGCTGAGGCAGAACGGCCAGCACCATAAGGTTGACAGCACCTGATAGCACCGACATATTTATTTCGATTGAAGAATTATTTTTTTGTCACTTGCCGTCTTTGTAAAAATCGGCATTAAAGACAGAAGTTCCTGAAGGTTTTATTTTCTCGAAAATTGGAAGATTCTCAATTTTTATTAAATAAACGCAAGTACAACGTTTGTTATCAGCACTGCCAATACTGCAAAGCTGACCGACTTCCATACAGTGCTGGCGTGTTTTTCGTGCACGATGCTCTGCAGTGCTGTCAGGAACATTCTGCCGCCGTCAACAGGTCCGAGTGGAATTAAATTGAACAAGCCAACACCTAATGATAGTAAATACATCCAGAAGATAAGGTCTTTGAGCCATAATACTGTGTAGGCTGCCCAGGTTGGTGATTTTAACGGCTGGTCTACGTATACGCCCAGCCAGGCCTTTTTGTTTGATGGGTTTTCTGCGAGTTCTATGTCGTAAATGGCGTTTGATGTTATTATGTTGATTGTATCCCCTGGCAGGGAATCTTTTAGTGCGTTTGAGAAGTCAGCCGTCTCCCTGATTGCCTGCCCGTTGATTTCGGTTATTTTGTCTCCTACTTCTATGCCTGCCTGTTGTGCCGGAGGGTTGCCGTCCATTAATTCGGTTACAACAACGCCGTCTTTTGAGTAAAAAGTGTCAGTTAATGGGGTGATAACAGTGAACATTAGTGCCATCAAGAGCAGTCCTGTGGCAATGTTTGCTACCGGCCCTGCTGCGTATACTGCCAGTTGTTTTTTGCGTGGCGCCTGCATTAGTTTTTTCTCGTCCGGCTCTACAAACGCGCCGGGGATGAGCGGAATCAGGGCGCCCAAAACTACAAGTCCTGAATTTTTGACTTTTAATCCGTACGCGCGTGCCATGACGCCGTGCATTCCTTCATGTATTATTAGTATGGCAAAGATGCTGATTATCCAGTAAAAGAATGGGACGTAAAAGACGCCTTTTGCCTTGAATGGCAGTACAACTCCGACTGTTGGTGTTGCGCTGCCTGCAAGTATTTGTATCAAGCTTCTGGCAAGGTCAAATGTTACGAGTGCCATTCCGATGAAGCCCAAAGCGATTATCCATGGTGTTGTAATTTCCCAGATGCGTCTGTACTTGCGTGCAAGCTTGTCCATTGTGATGATGCCCGTCTGTGTCCTGTACATTGCAGCGTAGAATATGCCCCATCTGTGGAAGGATAATTTGTGACGGTTTACAAACACGATTAGTGCAAGTACGGCAATAAGTGAGATTGTCGCTGCTGTGTCTACAGAAACCATATGTGCTGGGCATGCCTGTTTGTTAATAAACGTTATGATTTAGTGAGTGTTTTGACTATGTATCACTGCAAAGTAGTTAAAATGCAAAGTTTTTTATAGGGGTTTTTTCAAAGTGGCTTTTATGGACAAAAAGAAGGAGAATTTACTGGCAAATCTCATGTTGGCAGGTGCTTTGTCAGCTGTAGCAATATATGGCATAGCAAAACTGAAGCAGAATTTTGATAAGCCGGATGTTAAAGTCAGCGTCAATATTCCAAATCTTTATGTTTCTTCAAAGGAGGTTGTTGCTGAAATTGAAAGCAATGATGGAAAAAAAGATGGACTGTTGTCGCCGCTTGAACAGGTTGTAATTGATGAAAAAACCGGCCTTGCGGTTGTTGGAAATCGCGATGGTTTTGAGTTTTATGGCAGCCGTGTCTTGAAGGGCGGGAAATACAGACAAGTTGACAGGGACTTATATGAATTGCTGATGCAAATGGCTGATGCATATAAAACAGAATTCAAGCAGAAATTGTTCGTTGGACCGATGTGGGACGACCAGGGTCACAGCAAAAACTCAAAGCATTACAAGGGGCTGGCTGTGGATATCGATTTTGGCGCAAATGTTGGAACAGAGCAATATAAAAAATCGGACAGGAAAAAAGCCGAATTCCTGTTGCGTTACATTCAGAAATATGCAAAAGAGCATAATAAAAATTTTAAAGTCATTTTCAACGACAAGGAGTTTGTGAGGGAAGGGTTGTGTGTTGAGTATCCTGGGCATCACAACCATATACATATAGGAAAGTGAATATGGACTATTGCTTGGAACTTTTGGATTTCTTGAATTTTAAATTTGCAGATGATTCAGTTTTCAGGAAGAAAGCGGATGCTGCTCCGATTCCGTATGATGCATATATGCGCGTTATGAACTTGAAAAATGATGTTGTGAAGCGCACGCGCCAATTGGCGTATGAGCTTTTACAGCAGCGGTATGGAAATTGCGATTATGCTGATGATAAGGGTGTGCACGTGTATACGTCAAAGTCAGCTCTTGGAACTGTCGCTGCCAAGGTTCTTGGAGACCAGAAAGGTGTTGCCTGCCACATAGTGCGTGGTGCATTATGGGCTCCTGACTGGAGTTCAAAGGCTCAGCTTTCCGGCAATAAGCAGTGTCTGCCTTTGGAGCAGTTGATTGCCAGTTTTCAGAGATGGGCAGGAAGGCGTCTCAAGCAGGAGGATGTTTTGAAGGAGATGAGGCATTATTTCAGCTCGCTTGCTTTCAATGACAGTCAGCCACACACGTTTTTCGGCACCCTCAGCCATTTGAACAGGCAGGTGATGGTTCACGTCGACATTCATAACTCCAAGGGCAATCTTGGCGTGTATGTGGACATGCAAAACCGGTGATATTATGACCGTGCCACGCGCGCATCTTCCAATTTCTTTGCTGGATGATTTGAGTTATGATATTAATGATGATGCTGAATTTCGGAAGATGGTGCTGACTGCCAGGGGTATTGACAATAATGTGCGGGAAATGCTTGCAGGGGATGACCGTAAAAAGATTCCACCGAGGATTACCGACCCGAAAAAGCGTCTTGCTGCTTTTGTTATAGAGAAGCTCAATGAGGTTGCGGGTGGCTTTACTGACAAATCGGAAAGTGATGTGCGGGTGTTCGAGTATAAGGTCGATGAAAAACAGGTTTTTGATTACAAGGTTGTTTTTCCTAGGACGCTTAGCACTTATGTCTGGCGTGACACCAATGGCAGTATCCAGAGGTTGTTCGCTCTTCGGTGCGAGTACAAAAAGGACCATTATAACTCTGTTCATTTTAAAAATTTTGCCAGCCAAAACTCAGTGTTGTCTTTTCTGCTTAACCGTGCTGCAGTGTGGGAGGATCGCCGCCTTGATGAGCATGCGGTTGTAGATGACTTGCAAAGCATGGGTTTGAAAAAGGTAGCCAAGCCAACTCTTGTCCTTCCTATAAGTGATGGTTCTTCTCCTGTAAAAGCTCTTGAAATGGATATGAGGTATGAAAGTAGCCGTGATGTCAATGGCAAACCTGTTATTGCCGGGCTTCAAAAGCCGGCTGTAAAGGCGACCTGGACATCTGTTCATATTCACGATTATAAAACAAATGTGGCAGTGCGTATTCTATATCAACCGATTTAATTTCAATATTGAAATAAAACAATGTTGTCACCCAAAAGTGACTATAAAACGAAACATTTATATACAACCACAAATTATTACTTCTAAATAGTGATTACAAACCAAGGGGTGGTAGTGATGACAAAAACGAAGGGAGCTATGAAGTATTTGTTCATTATGCTGGTCTTAACTGTGTTTGCAGCAGGAGTTGGTATTGGGGGCCTTATTGGCTTGCAATTGCCTACGAAGGACGCTATTTCATTTGAAACGCAGACAACCTCGAGCAGGGGCTTGCAGTTCAATTCTGTCCAGCTTGCTGACGCGAAAGCGGAAGTTCAACCTTTGAAATCAGCCGTGCAGGCGCAGACATTGGAAGGGCCTGTTGAGCGTAATTCACCGTCTGACTGGATCAAGGAAAGCCAGATTGAGATGAGGCCAGACGGCGTGTTCATTCATTTCAACAATCCGCAATGGGCTATATTGGCAGACACCAATTCAATGGACCCTGTGTTTGACGCAGGGTCGCACCTCATCCAGATAATCCCGCAGTCGCAGAATGACATTAAAGTTGGTGACATCGTGAGCTATGCGTCGCCGTTGGGATTCAGCATTGTTCACCGTGTCATTGAGATTGGTAATGATGAAGAGGGCTGGTATGCCATTTTGAAGGGCGACAACAACCCCCAGCCGGACCCGTGGAAAGTGCGCTTTGACATGGTCAGGCGGGTCACAATTATGGTCGTTTATTGATTTATTATCACCAACCTCCCGAACATTTATGGCACCCGGCTTGCCGGGGCCATTCTTGTTCTTTAATTGCGCAATCTTTTTATTCTCTCATTCATAGCCATGAAGCAGTGAGTGGGAATGGATTATACAGGGGTTTTTGATTTTCAACTGTTCTGGTTTAAGAAATTCGGCTGGCTCAGGGACGGGCCAATGCGGTATTCTGTCGCGAATGCCGAAGCCATTGCCGACTGGTTCAACAGCTTCAAGGAAGGCAATCTGAATAATCGGATTTGCGTTGATGCTGGAAGCATTGCTGCAGAATCTCTTGATGCTGTTGAGAAAATGCAGAATAAGCTTATTGTGCATGGCAGCAATGACAGCGATCTTGAAGGCATGCTGCGTGTGCGCTTGACTCCAGGCACACTTGAAGTGGTGCTCCATCCCGACCCGCGGATGAGCTATGCTGCCTTGTGCCCTAAATATGATGTTTTGGAGGTTGATATGGGCGCCTGGAAAAAAGACAAAAGCCAGCGTTGTGTCTTGTTTTATCCGCATGGTTCTTTGCTTATGATGCAGGAGCATAAGACAGCCGCTTTGTCAAATCTGGGCATTTATTATGAGCCGCCTGGTTCTTCTGTGGTTCCTGAACTGTTTGAGAATGCCTGGAAAGAGGCGATTGTTCAGAGGGTTAAAAGCAGAGTTCTCTCCCGCTTGAAGACTCATTACGCGTCAATATCTTTATATGGGGTTGAGTTTGATGATGTCGCTCCATGCGAAGGCGGTAAGGGCAACGGTATTGGAACAAGTAATGTTGTTTTCACTTTTTATGTCGAACGGTCAAAAGGTATGAAAAGCAGAAATCTTGTTTTTTGGGTGCAGGAGTTTTTCAAAAAGGAATTGCCTTTTTACGCGCAGGTCTGGTGCATGCCTGCAGGCAAGCCCCGGCATTCAAAATTGTCTGTGTTGGTAGAGCTTCCTGAGTAACTTTTTTAATCCATTGACTGTTTCTCCGCATTATGGATGATTTTGACAAGTGGAAGAAAGCTGGCAAAATAGCTGCAGAAGCATTGGAATATGGCAAGTCTCTCATTAAAAACGGCGCCGTGATTAGGGAGGTTTGCGACAAAATTGACCAAAAGGTCATCGACCTTGGGGCATTGCCTGCCTGGCCAACGCAAGTCGGCCTTGATGCTGTTGCAGCCCATGCCACTCCTGATTTTGATGATAATACGGTTTTTGACAATAATCTGGTCTGTCTTGACGTTGGCGCGCATTTGGACGGCTGCGTTGGCGATAATGCATTGAGTGTTGATTTGTCTGGCAAATACACCGATATTTTGAAAGCATCAGAAGAGGCATTGGAAGCGGCAATTAAAGTTGTAAAAACCGGCGTAACCTTGGGTGAAATCGGCAGGGCAATTCAGGATGTTATTGAAGGGTATGGGCTTTCTCCTGTTAGAAATCTTTCAGGTCACGGCATCTCTCCCTGGGTGATTCACGACAAACCTTCTATTCCGAATTATGACACCGGTGATAAACGAACTTTGCAGGGCAACCAAATTATAGCTATTGAGCCGTTTGCAACAAATGGCGCGGGCATGATTTATGAGGCAGAGCAGGGTAATATTTTTTCTTTGGTTAATGCAAGGCCGGTTAGAAGCCAGTATGCAAGGGAGATTATGAATTTTATTGCTGTCAATTACAAAAATCTTCCATTCGCGACGAGATGGCTGATTAGGGAATTTGGAGTTGGGAAGACCAATCTTGCAATTAATGAGTTGTTGCGTACCGGCAATCTGCATGCATATCCTCCTTTGATGGAAAAACAGAAGGGAATGGTGGCTGTTTTTGAAAAGACGCTGTTTGTCGGCGATAAGGTTGAAATTCTGACAAAGGTGGATTAGTTCTTTCGTGTTGCTTTGGTCCTGTTTTATGAACGAATCAAGCGCATTGTTTTATGCGCGTGCATTGACTGTTGTCATATTGGCTTATCATTGTTAAAATATTTGTATCTCAAATGCACTTTTTAAGGCGTTCTCTCAATGATGGCAGGTCTTGCATCATTTTGGCAGGTAGCCCCTCAGAATTTCTTCCAGTGATTTTGCAAGCCCAATTTTTTTCAGGAGCTTTTCGAAGAATGAGGGGTGCTCGTAATCGTAGACAGTTTTTGCATATGTGGTGTCGGTTATTTCAGCAAAGCGCTTTATTATCTGGCATTCGTCCATCATTCGGTTTAGGTTTCTGTCCGGCTTGCTGTCTTTTGGTATCTCCTCCACTATGTTTTCGAGTGGGATCGGCGTCCGCGTATAGAGTCCGCGTATTGCGCCGTTACTGATTTCATAAAAAATTAGTTTGTATCCTGGCTTTTTGATGCTTTCATTCAGCTCGTTTGTGATGATGAGCCCTTTTGTGGTGTCGTATAAGCGTATCATTACGCGGGAAAATTTGGCTCTGTATATTAATTCTCTTACTGTTTGGTGCTGTCAACTTAATGGTGCTGGCCGCTCTGCCTCGGCTTTGCCGAAGTAATTTTTTCCTCCGCACCTGCGAGGAGGAGAGAAAAAATGAGCCAGAGGAACAAGGCAAGTTAGCACCAGAAACTTGACTTAACTTTTGTTTGGTGGCATCTGTTCACATTTATTTTCTATATTAAACTTAATGATGATTCAACCACAAACTTTATAAGCCAAGAGTCCTTCTTTTTCATCGAGAGGAAACTGATTTTATCGTCGATAAAAAGGTAAAATCGTTCTTTTATGTCAGATAAGAAATCTACTGAGGAAGCCGCAAGGCAGTATGGCGCTGAAGCCATCCAGGTACTCGAAGGTCTGGAGCCGGTCAGGAAGCGCCCTGGCATGTTCATCGGCTCAACAGACGTAAGGGGCTTGCATCATCTTGTCTGGGAGGTTGTTGACAACTCAGTTGACGAGGCCCTGGCCGGCTATTGCACAAAAATAATAGTCACCGTTCACAAAGATGGGCGTGTTTCTGTTGAAGACAACGGCCGTGGAATTCCAACCGGCATTAACCCAAAATACGGCAAGTCAGCAATGGAAATTGCTCTCACCATGCTTCACGCAGGCGGCAAATTCGAAAAAGGCGCTTACAAGGTTTCTGGTGGTCTGCATGGAGTCGGCGTCTCTGTTGTAAACGCTTTGTCAGAGCATCTCACTGCAACCGTCAAGCGCGAGGGCAAGATCTGGATGCAGGAGTACAAGCGTGGCGTTCCTACCGGTCCGGTGAAAGAAGTCGGTGATGCAACAGGCACAGGCACAACGGTTACGTTCAAACCTGATCCTCAGATTTTTGAAACATTGAATTTTGAGGATGATATTCTTATCTCAAGAATCAGGGAGCTTGCTTTCCTGAACAAGGGTGTTGAGTTTGTTTTCACGGATGAGCGTACCGGCAAAACAGACACTTTCAAGTTTGCCGGTGGCATAAGGGAGTTTGTTGAGTTCCTTAATAAAACAAAGAACAAGCTTGCACCTGTGGTTTATTTTGAGCGTGAAAAGGACGGCATTATTGTGGAATTTGCATTGCAGTACAACGATGGCTACACCGAAACCGTCTTCACTTTTGCCAACAACATCAACACGCACGAGGGTGGCAGTCATTTGTCCGGCTTCAAGACGGCGTTGACAAGGGCATTGCAGAAGTATGCTGACAAGCACGGCCTTATTGATGAAAAAACCGAACTGACTTCTGAGGATTTCCGTGAAGGCCTGACTGCTGTTATTTCTGTCAAGGTTCCAAATCCGCAGTTTGAGGGCCAGACAAAGACGAAATTGGGCAACAGCGAGGTCAAGGGAATAGTCGACAGCGTTGTTTATGACGCTTTGAGCACTTTCCTTGAGGAAAATCCGTCTGCTGCAAAGCTTATAATCGGCAAATGCATTGAGGCAGCCAGGGCAAGGGAAGCTGCAAGGAAAGCGAGAGAGCTTGTCCGCAGAAAGGGCCTTTTTGAGGGGAGTTCTTTGCCTGGAAAGCTTGCTGACTGCAGTTCCAATGACCCTTCAAAGTGCGAGCTTTATCTTGTTGAGGGCGACTCTGCTGGCGGCAGTGCAAAGCAGGGTCGCAACAGGGAGTTCCAGGCAATTCTTCCGTTGAGGGGCAAGATTATTAATGTGGAAAAAGCACGCCTTATCAAGGTTTTGAAAAACAATGAAATCGTAACAATTATCACCGCGCTCGGCACGGGCATCGGGGATGATTTTGACATTTCCAAACTTCGCTATGACAAAATCATAATAATGACTGATGCCGATGTTGACGGCAACCATATTGCCTGTCTGCTTTTGACGTTCTTTTACAGGATGATGCCTGGCTTGGTCGAGGCAGGCAAAATTTATCTTGCCCAGCCGCCGTTGTATAAAATTGAGAAGAACAAGAAAGTGCATTATGCATACAACGAAACCCAAAAGGAAGAAATTCTTAAGCAGGTTGGCAGGGATGTCAGCATCCAGCGTTATAAGGGCCTTGGCGAGATGAATCCTAAGCAGTTGTGGGAGACAACAATGGACCCCTCTGTCCGCGCGCTGAAAAAAGTCACCATTGAGGACGCTGTTGCAGCGGATGAGATTTTCTCAATTCTGATGGGTGATGAAGTTGAGCCGAGAAAGGAGTTTATTTTGAAGCATGCGAAGGAAGTGCGTGAATTGGATGTTTGAGTTTTCTGCTTTGTGAAGCCGGGAGAATTTTTTATTCTGCAACCTAAGGAGCCGGTGTATAAAATGCTTTTCGAGGAAGAGTGCTGTCAACTTAATGGTGCTGCCGCCCTGCCTCGGCTTTGCCGAGGTCATTTTTCCGCATCTGCGAGAGAAAAATGAGTTCAGAGAACCAGAGCGGCCGGCTGGCACCAGAAACTTGAATTAACCTCGAGGCAGAGCAAGGAGCAGTTTGTTCAAACTTTCTGAAAATTTGTGGATGTTTAATTTCTTCGTGTTGCTGTAATTTGCGGTGAATGTCTGTATTTAATAAATCCGCAACCTTTATAAAGCCCCTCTTGGTTTCCTCGAGTTTATGGCGAAGGGGACTGCAGCGGCAGTTGTTGTAAAGAAGAAGAAATGGGTGCCGATACGTGCACCAAAGCTGTTCAACGAGCAGGTTATTGGGGAGTCCTTTGTAGGCGAAGCCCAGGAGCTTGTTGGCAGGTCTGTCACTGTAAGTTTGATGACCTTGACCAATGACCCCCAGAAGCAGGTGATTAATGTTTCTTTCAGGATTACAGGCGCGAAGGACAATGTAGCCCAGACAGAGCTTGTTGGCTACCAGGTGCTTCCTTCCGCTGCCAAGAAATTGATGCGCCGCCAGCGGAGCAAGATTGATGATTCTTTCATTGTTGAGACCGCTGACAAGAAGTTTATCCGCATTAAGCCGCTGATTGTCACGCGCGGGCGGACAACCCATTCAGTTATTGCAGCCATGCGCAAGCTTGAGCGGGCATACATTGCCAAGACAATTTCAAAGATGGACTTTGAGAGTTTTGTGCGAGATGTTGTGCAGAAAAAGCTGCAGCACGGACTTAACCAGCTATTGCGCCGGCTTTATCCTGTTGGCGCGTGCGAAATAAGAATGATGGAGTTGCTTCCTGCTGAAAAAATCAAGGAGCTTGGCTTGAAGGTCACACTGCCTCCTGAAAAGATGCCGGAGCTACCGAAGAAGGAAGTTGAGGAAGTAAAAGAGAGTGCAAAGGAAAACTTACCTGCTGGGGAAGCGGCTCCTCAAGAGCAGTCCGCTTAATTCTTTATGTCGCTTGACGACAAGATTTTCAATGAACGGCTGGTCAGTTTGACTGTTGATGGTCTTGAAACAGTGTATATGGCGAGTGAATGTATTTCTCAGAACGGTTTCCCACGGGATGACCAACTTCGCGCACGTGCTTTTATGCGCGAGTATGACAGCTGCGTCATGTACCAGCGTCCCTCGGGGGAATTGCGTGAGAATTTCGAGCGTATTTCGCAGATTCTTGTCAGGAAAGCTAAGAGTTCTTCGCACGAGCTTCTTAATTTTGTCAAATTGACTTGTGCCGGGGGCGCGGTTTACGGAATTTTGTCTTCCTTAAATGATATGTTTGCTGGCAGAGATTACTCCCAGAATACTTTTATCGCGCTTTTTGGCTTTTTGGGTTTTGGAATTTCAAGAGTGGCGCAGAATTATTTGAACGCGCAGGCAGCCAGGCGTCTGCATGCTGATGCAGCTCGTGTAATAGAAGCGCCTGATATGATTTGGAGCGCCGCACTTACTGAATTGTACGACAGAAAGTTCAGGAGGGGTTACAGTGACTGAACTTATCGGACATGGAGCAGAGGCGCAATTGTTTAAAGTAGATGATAAAGTTATCAAGAAGCGCTTTGCAAAAAATTATCGTCTTTCAATAATTGATGAAAAGCTCAGAAAACAGCGCACTCGGAGGGAGGCAAAAATTCTGGAGACATTGGAAAAAGTGAAAATTCCGGCACCAAAACTTCTCAAGGTATGCGATGAAGCAATGCAGATTGACATGTCTTTCCTTGACGGTCCAAAATTGAGAGATGTTATGAATGTGAAGTATGCCAGGGAAATAGGAATGCAGGTTGGCCTTCTGCATAAGCACGACATTATCCACGCAGACCTTACAACTTCAAACATGGTTTTGAAAGAAAATAAAATTCACTTGATTGACTTCGGGCTTAGCTTTGTCAGCAAGAAAGTTGAGGACAAGGCAGTCGATCTTCATTTGCTTGACCGCGCATTGGAAAGCAAGCACCATGAAATCTATCACGACTGCATGAAGGAAGTTATCCGGGGCTATCAGGAAACCAATCCTGACGCAGGCAAAGTGCTTGCGCGTCTTGAAATTGTTCAAAAGCGCGGAAGAAATAAAAAGTAATTCTTATTTTCACAGGTAAAGAGGTGATAGGCATACTTATAAACGACCTTATCGGCTGGTGCGGCGCCACGCTTATCTTGCTGGCATTCTGTCTTCTTACGCACAAGGTTGTCCATTCGCATTCTTACACATATCTTGTTTTGAATCTTGTCGGCGGCCTGATGCTGATGTATGAGGCATGGATTCACGAGTCGCACGCCGCGTTCACGCTTAACATCATCTGGATTATTGTTGCCATTTACGGTCTTGGCTGGGCTCACAGACGCAAAGAAGTGAAGCTTAAAAGATGAAATTGTTGCTGGTTGGCTGTTGTTTTCGGCAGAAATAATTAATCATGCGTTGGGTTTTTTCCTGTGACGCATGCCGCGCATCTTTGTCCGCCTGATACGAATTCAATGATTTCCTTGTTGAAGATGCCTTCTGCTATTTTTCTCTTGATTCCAGCGTCAATCATTGTCGTGTCCCAGGAATGTGCGTATTCTTCTTGTGTCAGGTATATTATGTCGTCTGCACCGATGAATTCAGCTATCTGCTTGTTGTTCCTGTTGAATGCTACCAGCTCTTCCCGTGTTCGCATATCGATTCCTAGGTCACAAGTGTATTCAACGCGGGGATAGCCGATAGCTACATAGATGCGTTCTGCTCCTGCTTCGCGGAGCATTGTTATGTTGTTTCGCATTGTTTCTCCCCTGATTATGCTGTCATCGACCAGGATAAAGTTTTTTCCGCAGACAGCGTCCCAATGCACGTAAGACTGCAGTTGTGTCTTGATGTGTCGCATGTCCGGGTTCAGGATGAATTCTCTTTGGTAGTCGTACAGGTCTTTTTCGATGCATGACTTGAAGTCCACTCTAAGCCCTTTTGCAACGCCTTTTGCAATTGGCATTGGTGTATGCGGCAGGTATGTTACAAAGTCAAGGTCGTCAAGCCATTCCGGCTTTTCCCGGAGTATTTTTCTTGCCAGTGTCATTCCTTCCTTGAATCTGCCGTGGTTTATGCTTTTTCCGTTTATTGTTGAAAATGCACGGGAAAAGTATCCCTCCTCGAACTGGCATGGCTGGTGCATTTCTTTTCTGAATTGTTTTCTGATACATTGTCCTTTTTCATTTATTATTAATACTTCTCCGTTTTTGATTGGCCTGATGTCCCAGAATTTTGTTCGTTCAAGTGCGTATGTTTCGGATGCTATGGCGATGCTGCCGTTCTGGATGCCGAAAAATCCGGGGCGTATGCCTCGCGGGTCTTTGAATGCCGTCTGATAGCTTTTTTTGTTTTCCTTGTCATGGATAGCCGCAGATACTGTGTATGCCCCGCGGATTTTTGTCATTGTGTCTTCCACTCCCTGGTAAATGGCGTCAATTGCATCTTTTTGCTTTAGCAGACCGTCTGCGAATATGTACAGCATCGCAACGGCATCATTGTCTGATTTGAACCGGAAATGCCTGTCTTCCAGCATCCGTGCTTCCAAATCCATCTCTTTGCTTATCTGCTCGTAATTGTTGACATGGCCGTTGTACGACATTGTTATTATGAATCTGCTGTTTTCGGTTACAAACGGCTGTGCGTTGTCTGCCGGCACTGGGTCGCCTGTCTTCCGTTCTCTTTTGCCGCTGGTGACATAGCGGGTGTGCCCTACGAGGTTAGGGCCCAAAAATTGGTCTATGCGTGATATGTTGCCGCGTACTTCATTTTCTGGCAGGATGTGTCTGCCGAAAACATCAAGGACTTTTCCTTCTCCTTTTCTGTACGTTATAGTTCCATCAGTATTCAGGGCGCACATTCCTGTGGATTGCTGTCCTCTGTTTTGCTGGAAATGCAGAATATTGCGGCCATGGATGGCTGCCTTGCCGTCTGGAGAATACACGCCGAGGATTGCGCACATATGTTTTAAGCGCGTTGAAATTGCTTTTATAAACTTTTATTGTCCCGATTATAGTGGTTACGTTACAAATGTTTGGATTGAAAATCGACAACTTTCATGGCATATGCAGTTAATCGGTTATTGGGTGTGTATGCCGTGTTTTTGCACTTCTGCTTTCCACATGCTGCCGATTTTGACCAAATCAGATGAAAATTTCGTCGATATGCGGTATGTTTTCTTGTACAAATCGTAGTCAATCAGGCCCATCGCTTTCATCGGCGTCAATATTCTGTCGTAGAATTGTCTTTTGTTGTATGACAGCTTGACTTTTTTCCCTTTGTATGGCGGCTCGTCGAGAACGCATTCATATTTTCCGTCGTGCAGCTGCGTTGCAAACAAACTCATGTCTGTTTTTGAAATCTCGCCTTTGCGTTGCACCATGAATTTAATCAGTTCTTTTGCAACTATTTTCTGCTGATTTGTAGAGAAAATTACCTCGTAGATGTCCTCCGGCAGGTTGAATCTGTCGAAAAGTATGACCATGTTGATTTACCACTCCCAGTGTGGTTTAATGGCGCACAGTATATAAACGTTGTGCTTTGCTCTCCTATTGTACAAACTCCCTTTTCTTTATAACTGTCATCGTCGATAGAAACTACAAAAACCAAAAACTTTAAATATAAGCCATTCTATGCTAGTATACAAAAATATGACAATTGGTAACTTTGGTGTACCAGTTGTCATATGTTGTGAAACTGGGCTCGCAAGGCCCGGTCGATGCAGGCAGAGAGGGAAAAAGAGGTGTTGCAGCATTGGTCCTCAATCGTCATTATCAGAGGGCTCTCCACTGTTTCTTTCCCATAAACCACCCCCCAAAACCCACAAAGAGCTGGAGAGCCTTTCATTTTCCTTAAATTCCTTTATCACACAACTCAGTTTCCTTTAACAATAAGGATGGAGGTAGAAAAACATGGATTTCCTCGTGAAGAGCGCATTGGTGAACGAACAACCGAAACAAGAAAACTATGACTTTGGTCAGGCAAATATTAAGGTGATTGGTGTTGGCGGTGCCGGCAACAACATGGTCAGCTGGCTTTACAAGAAAGGAATCAAGGGTGCAGAGATTATTGTTGTAAACACCGACAAGCAGCATGTTGACATTTCTGAAGGTGATAAAAAATTCATGATTGGGAAGGACTTAACCAGAGGGCTGGGCTGTGGAGGTTTCCCCCAAAAAGGAGCCGAGGCAGCGCAGGAATCATTGATGCAGATCAAGGAAGCGTTGAGAAGCAGTGACATGGTATTTGTTTGTGCTGGTATGGGCGGAGGAACAGGAACAGGTGCGGCTCCGGTAGTTGCGAGTGTTGCGAAAGAGATGGGCGCCATAGTGATTGGCACAGTGACGATGCCGTTTAACATTGAGCGTGCACGCATTGACAAGGCAGAGTTTGGATTGCAGCAGTTGCGACAAGTGTCCGACACAGTCGTCGTTATTGACAACAACCGCCTCGTGCAGATTGCAGGGAACCTCCCCATCCAGCAGGCTTTTGCAGTTGCAAACGAGCTTGTTTCAACGATGATTAAGGGAATTGTTGAAACCATTGCAGTTCCATCACTGGTCAACCTTGACTATGCAGATGTTAAAGCCATTATGACAAACGGAGGGGTTGCAGCCATTGGTGTCGGCTCTTCTGACACAAATAACCGTGTTGAAGAGGCGGTCAAGGGCGCATTGGCCAACCCGTTGCTTGACATAAGCTACAAAGGCGCAACAGGCGCATTGATTCACGTCTGGGGCGGCCCTGATATGACTTTGGAGGAAATCAACCGCGTTGGTGAACTGATTACGGAAAGCATGGATGAGGATGCAAACGTCATCTGGGGTGCCCGCGTTTCAGAAGACATGAAGGGAAAGCTGATGGTTATGACCATTATCACTGGTGTTTCATCGCCGTGGATTCTGGGCAAGTCAGACCCGCGCAGGCCGAGTGCACAGTCACAGCGCCTCAATGCCGATTTGGGCATTGAGATGATTTGATTTTTCTTATGAGTGATATAGGAACAACAGTCAGGATATTGAAGGAGCGCAGCAGCGAGCTTAGATGCAATATAGCGCAGGCGTTGCTTGAGCAAAAGCACGCCCGCGTTGCAAAACTTTGCAATACGTATGTTGGTTTGCTGAATACGATTGATAAGCTGCAAATTGCTGACAACACAGTAGCCAATTATGGCAAGACGCTTGAAGAGCGCACGTATGAGGAGCCCTTTTCTAAGGTAGGTTAGGATGGTTAAAATGTCGTATTCACTAGGCAAAGCCACCTCTCCCAAGCAGGAGCCGGAACCGCAAAAAGCGCCTCCATACAGCATAATGACTGATATGCGGCGCCGCATTAATGCCAATGAACCATTTACGCTTGTGGTCATTGAGCTGGCGCGGAAAAACGGGCAGATTATGGGCGATACTAGATATATATGCGACCTTGTCGGAGGACAAAGGTTTTCCAATAAGAGTGTTGCTGTCTTGGTTCCGCTTGGCAAATATCAGAAGGTGTACGAAAAGCTTGAAGGGCTTGCCAGCGCGCCATTTCCTTCTGATTTGCGCGTGGGTATTGGAAGTTTTCCTGGGAATTGCGATACTGAAATTCACGTTGTGGGCAATGTTCTGAAGGATGCCCAGAAATATGATATCCATCTGAAGTATACAGGCAGGCAGCCGGAGCAGGCAATTTCAGGCGAAAACGTTTTAGAGTGCGCGTGATTTTCCAATATTATGAGTGCAGATTTGCGGCTTATTGTCCTGTTTGGGCTTGCAGTTTTATTTATGGTTGGAGCAATAGCCAATAGTGCGCCTCGGGAAGCTGATGTTGATATTCAGGACAGTTTTATCGCTTTTGATGCTGCAGAAGTGTTTGATTTGCCTATTCTTGAAGAAGAGTGCGTAGCAGAACCTTCTCCTCTTTCCCGGATTCAAGCTCTCTGACAGTGATTTTGTTTTCAGCCAAATCCTTTTCGCCTACTATCACTATTTTTTTTGCCCCGATGGCGGCTGCATATTCTATCTGCTTTGTTAAACCTCTTCGCATTAAGTCAATGTCCGCAGTTGTTTTTTTCCGAATCGCATTTACTATCTCGCGTGCTTTTTCATTCAATTTCTCATTTACTGGAGCAACATAATATTCAGGTCCTATGTCAACTTTCGGCAGGAGTTTTTTGTCTTCCAGAAGCATCCTGAGTGTTTCCATGCCTATGGCAAAGCCTGTTGCAGGGGTTACCTCTCCTCCAAGAAGCTGCACAAGCTGGTCATATCTTCCCCCGCCTGCCAATGCCCTGTATTTTCCTTCTCTGTCAAAGCATTCATAAACGTTGCCGGTGTAGTATGCAAGCCCTCGCGCGATGCTTAAGTTTACAGTCATGTATTTTTTGTCAACAAGCGCAAGAGTTTTTTCCAGTTCAGCAAGCCCTTCTATTGCAAGAGCATTCGGCTTTAACTCATTTTTTATCGTTGAAAGTATGCTTGCAGGTCCCTGGCATCTTGTTATTTTTCTGATTACTTCAATTTTCTGCAAATCAATGCCGAGCTTTTTGAGTTCTTGCGCAAATTCTATTTCCCCAATCTTGCCTGATTTGTCAATTATTCTGACAACATCTGCCAGTTTGTCCTGCGAAACAACTTCCAAGAGCAGTCCTTCCAGCAGCTTGCGGTTGTTTATCTTGATGGTGATGTCTTTGCTTGTAAGTCCGAGCGCTTCAAAGCATGCAATCATCAGATTGATGCATTGGGCATCTGCTTCCGGCTTGTCTGTTCCGAATAATTCAACTGATAATTGTGAAAACTCCCTTAACCTGCCTGCCTGCGGCGCTTCATATCTCCACATTTTGTTTATGCTGTACCATTTGACCGGCTTGGGAAGCTCGCGCTGTTTCGCAACAAACATTCTTGTCATTGGCACAGTGAGGTCAAACCGTAATCCCAGTTCCTCCGTGCCTCTTTTCTCAAGGACAAATATCTGTTGCCTGATTTCCTCGCCGCTTTTTGCAGTGAGCAGTTTTACCGTCTCGATGGCCGGCATGTCTACTCTTTGAAAGCCGAATTTCCTCGCCTGCTCGTCAAGCTTTCTGTAAATGTATTCGCGCAGTGCCTCCTCCTTCGGGTAAAAATCCTCAGCCCCTTTTATTCTTTGATATTGCATAGAACTCTGTTTGGTCGCATTTTGTTTATAAATATATGTCAAACAAGCTGTCTTTTGTTTGTCAGTATTTCGTTTGTCATATTTGCCAAACGCTTGTTTTTTTCGTTGGGAGTTATAAATAGATGAATCTGCCTTGTTTGTGAACTAAATCAGCCCGTTTCATAACTGTAACGTATTGCTTGCACAATATAAATCTTTCCTTGTAAGAAAAATCGTTCACTATATTTATAAGGTATCCCGTCTTTAAAGTGCGTATGCCAAAAAAGCATGCGAAAACTCACAAAATTACAAAGACCGAGGTGCAGGAGAGCATTAGGCGGCTGCACAGGGCTGCAAAGAAGAAAGAGCCGCTGAAGGTGCAAAAAATAAAGGAGATTTCTGTTCGCGAGCTTCCGCCTCAGCCCGAGCAGGAGGTTGTTGAAGTGAAGGCAGCTCCTATTGATGTGCAGGAAGCTCCTTCTGGAAAGCCGGTTGAGGAAGAACTGCCTGAGCCAGTTGCAGAGAAAGAAGAGTTGGTTGAAGAGCCAAAGCACTCTGGCAAAAAAGTTGTTATCGGCACTGCCATCGAGTTTGGCTGGACGTCTGTCAAGTCGCATTTTTGGTTTTTTGTTGGTATTTTCCTGTTGTTCGCCTCACTATCCTTTATGTCTTTTTATGCAACTGGCATTGGTACAAGGATAGTTCTTGGTCTGCTTGTCAGCGGCATTACTCTTGGTTATGCCAAACTGGCCCTTGACATAGTCGAGGGCAGAACGCCTGAGTTCAAGGAGTTGTTTTCGTGCTTTTCACTTTTATGGAAGTATTTGCTCGCCTTGATAATTTACGTTGTTGTTGTTTCGGTTGGTTTGCTGCTGCTCGTCGTGCCCGGTGTCATTTGGGCGGTTCAGTTCGTATTTTACCCTTTTGTTATCGTTACTGAAAAGCTCGGCCCTCTGAAGGCATTGCGAAAGAGTTCAGCATTGTCCGCCGGCGTGAAGACAAGATTGATTGTTTTCGCGCTGGCTTTGCTTGGGATAAACTTGCTTGGTGTCATCGCTCTGGGCATTGGCATAATTGTGACTTTTCCTTTGAGCATGATTGCGCTTGCGCACGTCTACCGTCAGTTGGAAAACGCATAATCCATCGCAGTAATCTTTATTAACCCATGAATTGTCTTGCGTACGGGTGGTATGTATGAAGGAATTTGCACCGTTTGCATTGCGCATTTGCATTGGGGGCATATTCGTTTTTGCCGGCATTATGAAGCTGTTCAGCCCGTCGATGGTTGTTGGCGCGCTCGACAGCATGGGATTTCCGGGTCCTGTTTTCTGGGCGTGGCTTCTGATTGCTGTTGAAATCCTGTGTGGCGTGTCTGTCATCCTTGGCTTCAAGGTACGCTGGGCAACAATTCCGCTGGCAATTGTAATGCTTGTTGTCATAACTACAACCGACCAGTTTATGACTGGAATTGCCATACTTGCAGGGCTTGTGTCTTTATGGCTGTCAGGCGCTGGAAAATGGGCTCTGAGCAGGGATTAGTTTTTTAAATACTTCTTTTCTTTTTGTCATTTAATGAAAGTTGTAATTCTTGGCGGAGGTTTTTGTGGCGCTTTGGTTGCAAAAATTCTCGACAAAAGAAAGGATGCTGAAGTTATCCTTATTGATAAAAAGGATTATTTTGAGTTTACCCCGAGCATCCACAAGGTGATTTTTAATGCAGGCTATTTCAGGAAAATCACCGTGCCGTTCAGCCATTTTCTGAAAAACACGCGAATAATAACTGCAAAGCTGAAGCAGGTCACGCCTGAATTTGTGGAGGTTGTTAATGAAAAAATAACTTTTGACTATCTTGTCGTCAGTACCGGAATTGATTACCCTGTTTTTCTTGAAAACAGGGAAAATGTCTGCACGCTGAAGTCGGGAAGGGAAGCAGCAGTCATGGGCGCCAAAATCCTGGATTCCGAGCATATTCTGATTATCGGAGGCGGGTTGATTGGAACAGAAATTGCAGGGGAATTGGTGACAAAAACGCATGGTAAGCGCCTTGTCATCGTCCACCCTCACGACCGTCTTTTGGAAAGAAATCCTCCAAAGGCATCTGGTTATGCAAGAAAATTATTTGAAAAGCATGGCGTACAAATTATTTTTGGTGAAAAGGTGGTTGGCCACAAAGGCAATACGTTCATCACGGACAAGGGCAGGAAAATTGATGCAGAAGCCGGTATTTGGTGCGCCGGAATTAAATGCAATCCCTGGTTTATGCAGGGTTTTCCGGACTCAATCTTTACAGAGAAAAGAGCTTTGAAAGTCAATCAATATTTGCAGCTTGACGGTTATTCAAACATTTTTGTTGGCGGTGACATCAATAATGTGCCTGAGGAAAAAACTGCGCAGAATGCAGAGCGGCATGCGCTTCTTATTGTCAAAAATATTGGCCGTCTGAAAAACAGCCAGCCATTGATGGCGCACAGGCCTCGGAGCGCTCCGCTTGTTATCAGTTTGGGCGACCGTACAGGCATTCTGACACTGCCCAATGGCTGGGTTATCAATGGCTTTCTGCCAGGCATGCTGAAGTGGCTTATTGAATGGTGGGTGCTGAGACAGTATAAGTAACATTTAAATACGCACTTGCGCTTTTGTGTCCATGCGTATTACTTGGCTCGGCCATTCTTCTGTCAAGCTTGAAACAGGCAACCAAATCATCTACATAGACCCGTATGCGGGCTCTGATGACTGGTACGCTCCTGCTGATTTGATTCTTATTTCTCGCTTTCATTTTGACCATTGCAGTTTGGAGAAGGTGCGCCGCGCTTCGGTTGACCACACACACGTTCTTGGCACGCCTGAGGTTGCAAGACAGTTGTATCCTTGCAGCGTGCTGAATGTTGGGGAAAGCAGGCGTTTTGGTGGAGTTGAAGTTGTCGGCATGCCTGTATCAAATCCTCATGTTGACGTCATACGGCACACCGAGAAGGAAAGCGCGATTGGCTTTACCATTATTTCTGAGAACAAAACAGTTTATTTCATGGCTGATTCTGATTTTTTGCCTGCATTGGAGTCAATGAAGCCGGATGTCTTGCTTATTGCTGTCGGCGGAACGTATACTGCTGCGCCACGTGAAGCTGCTGCGAATGCCAATAATATCAAGCCGCGCCTTGCCATTCCTATCCACTGGGGTGGTATTGTGGGTACGCGTGATGATGCTGATTTGTTCAGGGATTTGGCGCGGGTGCCTGTAAAAATACTTGAGCCGGGCTCGAGCGTGGAGATATGAAAAAGAACGGATTAAAGCCGTTGGGCGGCCAGGCGTTGATAGAGGGTGTTATGATTAAGGCGCCTGACAATATTTCCATTGCCGTGCGCTTGCCTAACAAAAAAATCAAGACAAAAAAGGACAGGTTTGTCTCAGCCACCCAGCGCCACATGCTTCTCAATCTGCCATTTATACGCGGCGTCATTCATTTGTGGGAGATGATGGTTGTCGGCATTAAGGCGTTGACTTGGAGCGCCAACCAGCAGGGTGAGAAAGAGGAGCTTGGAACAAAGGAGTGGATTATCACTTTTGGCATGGCAATTATTCTCACAATCGGCTTGTTCATTCTGCTGCCATATTATGGTGCAAAGTTCTTTTACGATTCACACACCATAAAATTTGGGCTGCTTGACGGCATTATCCGCCTTCTGGTTTTTCTTCTTTATTTGTTTGCCATTGGCTTTATGGCTGATGTGCGAAGAATGTTCCAGTATCACGGTGCTGAGCATATGGCAGTGCATTGCTACGAGCACAAATTGCCGTTGAAAGTGCAGAACGTGAAAAGATTCCCGCCAGAGCATCCGCGTTGCGGCACCAGCTTGTTGATATTTGTTGTTGCAGTAAGCATTGTTCTCTTTTCGGTTATCCGAACTCCTCATTGGTATTACAATCTGCCTGCAAGAATTTTTCTCATCCCTGTAATTGCAGGCATCTCGTATGAATTGCTGAAATGGTCGGCGCGTTACAGCTGGCTGAAATGGCTTTCTTATCCTGGAATCTGGACTCAGAAGCTCACCACGCGCCAGCCGGATTCAAAACAGATTGAAGTGGCAATTGCAGCGGTGAACAAGGCAAAATGAAATTGACGGTTAAGAAAGCGCTCGGCATTGTTGGAGTCGTCGTCTGCGTGCTGCTCCTGTTCTTGGTCGGCATCGGTGCAATCACGTGGCGCCTGTTCTGGGCTTTGATTATTCTTATTGCAGGTTTTGCTTGGTTTGTTCTGCCGCGTATGCGTGAAAATGCCCCGCGCGAAGAATAGGGCCGCGCGAGGGAATGAGGTGATGCGGGGAGGACAATCGGGGCAGAGGCACTGCCTCTGCCCCACCGGGGAATTCCGGTGTGATTGTCAAAAGTATAATGGCAAAAATTTCTTTTAAGCATGCTTTTAAGCAAATAATAAAAATAAGGGGATAATGCTTTCTAATGCTTGAAGAAGCTTTATTTTGGCTTTTTTTTCTTTACAATCCCAATTTCTTTGCCATTTCCTGTGCTTCTGCCAGCTGCTCTGGCGTTCCTATGTCGAGAATGTGGCTGCAAACTTCATATTCAAACACGATTCCTTTCTCGATAAGCATCTGTATTGCATCTGGCAGCCAGTATTCTCCTTTCAATCCTTGTTTGACTTCCTTGCAAGCTTTGAATATCTCGCGCGGCAGTATGTATACGCTTAAATTAGCAAGGTTTGTTGGCGGCTGTTCGGGCTTTTCGATAATCTTGACAACCCTCTTGCCTTCTGTCATTAGTATGCCGTATCTTCTGCCGTCTTCTACTTCTGTGCAGGTAAATACTCCTGGTGAAGTGTGCTTAAGCAATCTTTTCAGCAGGTGTGTTTCAAATAGAGAGTCGCACGCAATCACCAAAAACCGTTTGTCTGTGATGTATGGTTCTGCTCTTGCTATCGCGTCAGCTGAGCCCTTGAGTTCCGGCTGTTCTACATATGTTATTTTCAGTCCCATTTTTGAGCCGTCGCCAAAATGATTGATGATGTGCTCTTTTAGATAGTTTACAATTATGACAACTTCTTTAACTCCGACTGTCTTTAGTTGCTCAAGAATTATCTGCAGCATTGGCTTTCCGTTAATCAGGAGCATTGCTTTCGGAGTCGTATCTGTCAATGGCTGTAATCGTGTTCCTCTTCCTGCTGCGAGTATGATTGCCTGCATTAAGCGTGTGCAATAATTCCTGCTTATAAAATATTCTGTTCAGGAGAAGCTTACAAGAACAATTCCAATTATGATGCAGAACGTGCCAGCCCACTTCCATTTATTCATGTGCTCTTTCAGCATCATAACGGACAAAAATGCCACAATTGGATAGCTGATTGAAATTATTGGATAAAGTACTGACAGTTCTCCGCCTCGCAACGCAGTTATGTAAAGTACAGTGCCGATTGCATAGCAGAGTATGCCTGCAAATAAGTGTTTGTTTTTAAGAATTTTTTTCGGGCTTAATGAAAGCCCGTCTGCTCCTTTTTTCAGCCATATTGGGCCAAATGATCCAATTGTAACTGATAGAATTGTCAATGCAATTGCCCACCATTCAGTTTGCATTTGTCAATCTCCCGTGTTTGGCGCTTCCATATCCTATCAACGATACTCCGACAACTATTATCGCATTTCCAGCCCAGCCAAACGCGGCCACGTGCTCTCCAAGGTAAACAGTTGCCAGTATATTTGTCCAGATGAATGAGGTTGCTATTATTGGGTAGAGAACGCTGACCTCTCCTTTCCTTAAAGCGGTCATCATCAGCAGAAATCCTATTCCGTAGCTTGCAAGGCCTGCAAACAGAGGCCAGTTAGTAAAGAGCGCTGGCAGCAGTTGCGCTCCCATTTTGTAGAACAATTGCCCGATTGATGTGAACGCAGTGCAAAAAACCATCAATACAATTGCCCATGGCTTTGTCGGCATGCACAGTACGCTATGAGCGGGTTATTTAAATGTACTGTTTGATAATAATATCTTGGCTTTCTGAAATTAGATAGAACTAGTCCAAATGGCTTGATTTCTTCTCCAGTGCAGGTAAGCGGAAAAAATCAACCCTTTTTTAATGGGTGTGAAGCTTCAAAATGCTAAATAATTACATTTGAGAAACTATTTTCAAAACTGGTATTGTTTCACAATTTCAGGGTCGTATGCAACAATGGCTCCTTCGTGCGGCAGATATCTGAATCCCCAAATCTTTCCCATTGAGTCTGAGTTGAGTTCTCTGTGCTTTATGCTTCCAAGTTTGGGTGCTTCTGCCAGATTTTTTCTGTGGAAAGCAACAATGTGCTTGAATTCCGGGGAATTCTGCCAGTCCTGTGCCATTGATTTTGCATACGTCTCGCTGACAGTCCTTTTTTTTGTGAATATTTTGTCAGCCTGTACATTTGCCCATCTGTTTTTGAGAATTGCAGTCCAGGTGTCTTTCATGCCTGGAACAGCTCCCACATAGATTACATTTATTTTTAGTCCCGTGCGTGTACTTGCCCAGATTTCGCTGAGGTCAGTATTGGCAAACTGCTCGGCTGCCTTTGCTGCGACGTAATCAAGCAGGTAGCTTTTCCTGTCTTCTGCGTTTTTGTAATTCTCATCTTCAAAGAATTGTTTTGTTGCAAGCCCGATGCATTTCAATCCTGAGCCCCAGAGGCTGAACCCAAGGTATGCGTCTGCTCCCTTATGCTGTCCTATGTTTACAAAATCTGTTGGGTTGTTTTCAGCCCTGTCAATCATTTCTGCAACAATAATGCTGTATGCCCGTTCGGTTTCTTCTTTCAGCTTTGCTGGATTTGCGTTATGCGTTTTTGCATATGCTTCAGCATGATTTCTTACTTCTTCCTTAAGCTGTTTCTCAAGGCTCGAATCATAGCAGCGCAACTGTTTGCCGCTCGCAACCAATGCGCCCTTGTCAGTTGTTGAGCCTTTCTTCTCTATTGCGTAAACAGCGTAAAATCTTGAAATGCTCTTCTGTGCCTCCGGTGATGTTTTCAGCGTTTCATCAAGCGCTTTCTGATAGTAGGATGGCTTCTTGCGCGCTTCTTCCCAAAGTGCATCTTCTTTTGTCTGCGCACGTGCAAGCTCTTCAAGAACTAATGTCATGGCTGCCGAATATCTCAAAAAAGCTCTTCTAGTTAACGGTATACCCACCATAAATATAGAATTATATTCTGTAGAATATAAATCTTTTGCTCAGTGGAGGTTCTGCAGGCGCTCCCTGAGCTTCCGCAGCATTCTGTCCAGGTCAGGCCCGGGCTTTGGCTTTCTAAAATGTAAAAGCGCCATGATTATAATGGCCAGAATCAGCATCAACAGGAAAATCGCAAGCGGTAGCAAGTAGCCGCATTTCAGGTAGTGTACCAAGATAAGCCCAAGAATAACTGCCAGCGCAATGGTTAAAATCACAAACCCTGTGCCGCGCTCATGCGTCTTTTCTTTCCGGTAGATATAGGTTGTGCTGACAATCAAGAGGAGCACCAGCAGTGCATTAATAAGCCATGGCAGGTAGAGGCACATGTTGAACTTCTGCCATATGCTCGTGCAGTCCTGCGGGCAGTTCTTAAAGTTCTCTCCTGCGCCGCATACGCCGTCTCCGCATGAGCAGTAGTGGGCTCTTTCTTCTTCAGGGACTTGTTCGCCTACTACAACAATCATGTCGCCTGACTTGCAACCCTTATGGGTTATATCGACGCTCTGGCTGTAGCCAAGCAGTGCTGCATTCGGGTCTGCTTCAGAACGTTCCTTGTTTGTTACTTTGTACACGAAATCTCTCACGGGGTAAGCGCCTGGCAGCTGGTCGTGTGTGAGATGCACGCGCAATACATTCGGGTCGCAGGTTTGCCTTTCAACAAACCATTGTGGATGAGCGTCAGGGTCCTGCACAACACCATCATTTACTGTATTGAAGAATTGCTCAGCCCATGGATATGACCTTGTGCCTATAACAAGGCCGTATTCTGCATCCACGCTGGGTTCTTTCTCCTGCTTGCCTGTTACGAGCAATCCTGCAATTTCTGGGTGTACGCTTGGCACGTTGAAGAGTCCGGCAGATATTCTTGTATTCAACAGGTATGCAAAGAATCTGTTCCACACTTCAAGCAGTTTGCTGCCTCCGAATGGCGTACCTATGTAGATAACCTTCTTTGTCATAGTGGCAAGTGCCAGTCCATTTTGTTTTGCGTATGTAAGCGCATCTTGAGCGACCAAGCCGCCGAATGAATACGGCACGAGATATGCTTCAGTTATGCCGTCTTTCAGCAATGTTGAGGATGCCTGTTCTGCCAAATCGCGCGCAATATCTGCCATTTGTTTTGTTGGCGTGTAATAATATGCATAGACTTTTGATGCATCTTTTGCTGCTTGGTATTCGTGCACAAATTTCTTTATGCTGACTCGCGAGGTTGTAATTCCTTGCACAAATATGACTGCGCTTGAACCGCCTCCATCATACACTTGTGTGAACTGGTCGGCGACTTCTTCTGGTTTGACCAACGAAAGCACTGCAAAAAGCGCCTTCATTTGGGTTCCTGTTGAGAAGAATTGGCTGATTTGTTCAGCCGTCAGCTTTGCGACCAGTTTGTTGCCTATGCGTGAGCCGTCAAGGTCCTGCCAGGTTTCTCCAAATCTAATAAAGAGCCCTGCAGCAGGATCGTCTGCAGGCACTGGCACGCTTAGCTGTATTGTTTCCGGCTGTGCGTAATTCTCCAGCGTGATTTCAAATGCAGTTATAACACGCATTTCTGGATTTGCAACTGGAACAGGGCTTCGCGGGTGTTCAATAGCAATTGTTACTGGCGATGCAACTTGCATCATTGAGATTTCAATAAGCTCTCCAAGCGTCGTTTCTGCGGTGAATAATGGCTTGTCGCTGCTGATTGTTCCAGTTGTTTTTTCTTGTATGAGACGCATGTCAAGCTGCTGTACCGTGTACCACTGCACATAGCCATAGCAGTGCGGCTTGCACTTTCCGTTGTTCGAGGCGGCCCACTCTGCCTTGACTTCTTCTGATGTTAGTGCGCGGTTGTAAATTTGCAGTTCATCAATCAGGCCTTTGAAGTGTTCATTATACGGTGCATCTTCATTTGTTGCTCCGATGTAGAGTGGTTGCAGTGAAGTGGAAATCGTGCCTGTTGCATGCTGTTCTGCCATTTCAATGCCGTCAATATAGAGCATGAGGCGCTGTCCGTCGTACGTTGCAGCAATGAAGTGGAACAGGTCTTCCACCGGCGCAGGCGCTTTCACCACGCCATTTGCAATGCCGTCTAATGCAAATGTCATGTATCCCGAATCAACAAACAGGCGATACTGGTTGTCTTTCTGCAAAATTCTGCCATCCTGCCATTCATCTGCTTTAACCCATCCTGCAATTGTTATTTGGTCTGCAGGGTTCAAATTCTCTCTGTGCTGCACGATAATGTAATCGTCGACACCGTCAAGCTTGAATGCTTTGCCAACAATGCCTTGCTCGTACGCGTTTGCAAGTTCGATGTTTGCTGTCGCACCAAGCATAAGCGTTCCATGATTCACGCTTTGAAGGTCATTTGTATGCCTGTCGCCAGGCCACCAGCTGATAAGTCCGGGAGGCACACGCATGCAGTAAGTGCAGTCTCCTCCTACATCGCTGCTGACTACTTCTACGCCATCTTCATACAATTGGTCGGTCGTTCTGCCGCCGCAAATTACGCCACTTCCAGTTAGTTCATCAAGCGGCTTGATTGTTGAGCCGCTGACAACAAATGTCTCAATGTTTTTCACATTATTTGGCAAACTCTCTGTGAAACGCAAAGTTGCTTCTGGGCAGCAGTTTGAAACTTCAATTACTGAAATAATATCTTTGTTCGTCATTGTGCGCAATGCTGTTTCCTGTTCTGGACTCAGTACCGCAGTTCTGTATTGTGTTGAAGGGCATGACGCCGTGCATTGGACGTTCATTTGTACGGGCTGAGGAATTACACAGCCGGGGCATACATTGCAGCCGGGTCCTTTGCAGCAATCCTCGTCGCAGCATTGTGATGTGCATTGTCCCTTCTGGCATTCAGGCAAATTTGGATTTATGCAGCATCGCCTGTTTTCCATCGGGCATGGTATTGGCTGGCAGCTCGAGTCGCAATTTATGCCGTCTGGCGGGTCGCAGCCTTCACCTGTTTCAATTATGCTGTTTCCGCAGGTTGGCGGCATGATTGGCCTGCAGTACTGGCATGTTGATTCCATGCCTGAAACTGATTCATCGCATGCTTCTCCTTCGTCAAGCACTCCATTGCCGCATGTTAACATGCAGTTATTGTCACAGCCAGGCGTTCCATCGCATTGTTCGTCTGGACCGACTTTTCCATCGCCGCAGATTGAATTTGTGCAGTCGTAATTGCAAGTGCCGGTTCCAGGAGGTTCGCATTGCTCATTTGCTCCAATGTTTCCATCGCCGCAATATGGCACGGTGCAGTAGCAGTTATCGCTGCATACTCCCTCTTCTCCCGATGTTTGCGTGCAGCTACTTCCTGGCGGCTCACATATCTCTCCTGGGTCAAGAACTCCATTGCCGCATGATGTGCATGCACACGTGTTGCATTGTTCGCCTGTCGGGCAGTCACTATCACTTTCGCATTCTTCTGGAGGTTCAATTATTCCGTCTCCGCATCCCGGGTATGTCCACGTGCATGAATTCGAACAGACATAAAGTCCGACTTGGCTTCCTGGCGGCGAGCATGGCAGTCCTGATGCCGGCGGAAGGATATTTTCCCTACAGATGCGTGTTGTACAGCCTTCGAAACACGTCTCGCCATTTGGCGGGTCGCAAAGCTCATTGTTTTCTGGTTGCGTTATTCCATCCCCGCAGTAAATCCATTTGCAATCTGGTCCGCAGTTTTGCTCGGAGGAAGTTACTGATGTCATCAGCCGAGGCACTGCGTTTGGTGCATTTGTGTTAGTTGTCAGTCCGAATATCTGGGCGCCTGTTGGTGTACTTTGATAGCCAGTTCCAGTCAGCAAGTATCCTTGCGGGGGAGTTCCCTGATAGCCTGATGGCTTCAGGTATCCTGATGGTGGAGTTCCTTGATAGCCGGTCGGCGGTGGCGGCAGGAAAATATCTATTATTGGATGGCTGGCTGCGGTGTATTGCTGTGGATTGTAAATGCCGATGTCGCATTCTTCTCCCGGGTCTACTATTCCGTTGCCACACCATGGTTGTGTCCATTTGCAGTCGTATGAACATACTAAATCTCCTTGTTTTGTTCCAGGCGGATCGCATTGCTCTTCATTGTCAATTTTTCCGTCGCCGCACTTTGGGTTTCCGCAGCAGATTTTCTGGAAGATTCCCATAACTCCTGGGAATTGCGCGTTTGTGAATGAAAAATCCTGTCCTCGGAAGCCTGTTCCCATTTCATCAATTGTTATAAGTCCCATAAGGTCGCCAAGCAGGCAGTTGACATTCTGCCCTACTGTAGGACCAGTCCGCACTGCCTGCGGGTTTGTAACCCATGGAACATTTGTCGGTGGCGAGAATAATGGTCCGTGGCTGCAGGTCGGGTTGCACGAGCCAGCAAAATTTGTGAGGAATTCTACGCAATGGCAGGGATTCATGGTGCATTCGTTGCAATATGCATCTGCTGCGCCCGGAGGTATCTCAACTGCGCCTGTGACTTGATTGACGTATTTTTTGATATCGCATTGTGCTGACTGGAAGGGCGCCTCTCCTGGAATGAGTGCTGTTGTCAATGGATCTATTGATAAATCACAGTCGGTTTCGCATTCATTTTTGCCGCATTTGAATCCTGCTCCGAAGTTTGCAAACCCGCCGCCAAAGGCTGTTCCTCCGGCTGCAGTACAATCTGCCTGTGTGCATTGGACATCCTGGCACATGAGGCGTTGGCATTTGGCATTGCACCAGATGTCATGCCCTTTTGCGTCTTGTCCGATAATTGTATTCGGTGGCTCGCATTCTTCATTTGGCTGGTTGATAATTCCATCGCCGCAGAATGGTTGTGCGCATTTTGCATAGTCATGTTCGCATTCTGCCGGTCCGTACCATGGGAAGGGAGGGGGTGGGCATTCTGAAGGACATTTGTTGACGACGCCGTCAAAAATCTCATCCGGCTGGGGTGCAAGGACATCACCTGGCACAATGCCTGCTAATGGATATTTGCAGCATGCTGGCTTTTCGCATTCCTGCGGCGGAGCGCATTCTGGACCACCATACCATGCAGCAGGAGGCGGTGGGCACTTGTCTGGACATGGATTTACTACACCATCATAGAACGGGTCTGGCTGTGGTTCTATAACATTGCCTGGAACGCTGCCTGTCAATGGATACTTGCAGCATCCCGGTGTGGGCGTTGGCAGATAGCAGCCGACATCGTAGAATTCTGCAACCATTGGAGAGCCGTCGCCGCACGCGCCTGTTGCCCATTGTTTGCAAGTGAGGTCGTTAGGAACGTTTTTTTCTCTTACAATTCCTGATAAGTCTTCTTTGACGCAACAGCATGGATGGCCACCAGGAGTTTCTGTAGGCGTGGGTTTTTCGCTGTAACACTCGCTTTGGCTGTTGCCAGACATTTTGTAATCTGACCCGCAGGTCCCGGTTGCCCATTGCGAACACTCAATGCCCTTCGAGACAGTATTGCTCGACTTGA
>JAWCRZ010000014.1:0-26837 GCA_038868995.1 Candidatus Woesearchaeota archaeon
AAGATTAGTGTCAAATCGTTTATGATTATAAGAACGTCAATATCCCGTTCGCCATAAAGCGGTTTTTCTTCGCGTGCCGTGCTACCAAACAAAACAACTGCCTTGACAAAGTCGCCCAGTTCTTTATGCAGATTCTCTGCAAATTTTTTTGCAAAATCATAGTCCGTGCTTGGATATTTCGGAACATTGGGATGTGCTTTTGTGTGTACTTTAAACTGCATGCTTTGCAAGTCGTCTTGAACAATTTTAAATATATGCAACTCCTTGGCAATGAAAACATTCATTTCTACAGCTTGTATTTCGTCATCAGATGGTATTTACGAAAATCTTAATAAGCAGCGGTTGTCTGTATTTTTGAAATGATTCTGAGTGATGAAAGAAACTTAGAGGCACTGGTCATTGACGAGATTGCAAATGCTCTGAATCTTGTTCGCGACTCGCCGCTCGCTGAAAAACTGTCGGATTTTGCAGAAATAGTTGAAACGATTTCTCCTGTTATTGAGCAGCAGATTGATTCTGAGAGCTATGAAAGCACCGAATATTCCATCGACCTGCCTGGCTACAGCAGTTCTTCCTATGATGCCGGCAAATATTATGATTTGGTAAAGGATGATGCTGGTGAGACGATTGGCGCATCGATAACTGAGGTATTCAGTGATTACGAGCACAGGTTTTTGGAGGAAGCCCAGGAGATTGCAACCAATACGCGCGAGGGCAAGAACACAAATCATCCATTTGTCGAACCGCAGGTTGATACAAACCAAAAATATATTAAGGAACAGATTAAACTGGTTTCGAAATCTACGTGGGAAGTGATGTACTACGGCAAGATAAAGTTCAACTGAAAAAGTGGTCGAGTTTATTTCTGAGGAGAATGAATTGGCTCGTGATGAGCCATCGTATGAGCCAGAGCAGGAGCCTGTGCAAGTCGATGTGCGCGCGTTGGATGAATTGGTTGAAGAGCAGTTGGAGGAACTGCATGCCTTGCAGGGCAGCCAGGAGTATTTTGATGAGCCGTCCATTGCTTCAGGGGAATATCATCAGCCCGAGCACAAGGAAGTTTATGCCGGACCTGAATTGAAGCATGAGCTTAAGCCATTGGTGTATGAGGATAATGAGCAGATTGTTGTTATTGACATTTTTGAGAAATACGGCCAGAAGAATGAAAAGTGGTGGGAAAAAAATTCCGATTATTGATTTATTCCAGCGGCACTTCGCTCCATAGCTTGAACTCATTGCTTGGGCTGTAGCCTCCGAACATGAATAATGGGGAGTATGTCCTGCCGAAATAGCCGTGCTGCACCTGGCTCCATCTCAATGGCGGTCCTGCAAAGTACCCAGCTCCTATGTTTGCTCCGGCGTGTTGCCAGGTTTTCATTCTTATTCTTCCTTCTCCGAATTTTTCTTCCTCGTGGCCTTCTGAGACAAGGAAGCCGGAGAAGTTGTTGTCCTTGAATATTTTCGCTGTTTCAATGACAGGAAAAATGCCTTCTCCTGGTGGCAAATGCCCGTGCGCTGCTGACATGCTGTCAACCAGTTGTATGCCTCCCACACAGCCTGATTTTGCAAGTTTTTCCGCCTCCTTGACATACCATTGATTGAAGCGTTTTATTCTCTGTTCTTCCGATTCCCCTGGCAATGGCTTGAAGTGCGCCAGCCACATTCCCATATGGCTTGTGTCAAACAATCCTTTGATGTGCTTTGAGGCAAGTTCTTCCGCTCTTTTTTTGTCCATGCTTCTGTCGAAGTACGGATTGTCCTCAATTTTCTTTTCGCCTGATGGCAGGATTATCTCTCTTTTTGGAGTTGTGAGCAAGTTAACCATTTCTTTCCGCGCGCTTTTTATCAGCTGAAGGAATTCATCAGGATGACTGCCGAAGTATCCAGGCCAGCCGATTTCAGGACCGACATACAATGGTCGTTCAACTGTTCCTTTTGCCCGTCCTTCCTCGTATATCTTCATTGCTGCAATGCCTGCTTCTGCGTATGTCTCTGCGCTTCTCTTCAGAGCATATTCTTCTATCGGTTTGAGGTGTTTTATTCTCTCTTGCAGTTCTTTTGCCTGTTGTTCCTGGCTGTTTGCAGTGTTGAGGTAATCCTTGTATTGTGCTTCTGCCTTTTCAAATGCCAGCTTTTCCTTTTCGTAAGCTTCCCTGTTTCCTTCGCGCTGTGCTTCTTCCATTATGCGCTTGTGTTCTTCCATCGCATTGTACGCTTCTGCCGCGCGCTCTTTGTAGTGTGTTCTCCATCCGAGAAGTGAATTTATCTGCCCTTTGAGCTGGACTTCGATGTACTTCTGCTCAGGTGTTACTCCTTCTTTTTTCGCCCATTCCTTGAAATCCTCCCACTCAAATGGCTGGAGTAGCATTTCGCCTGGTTTTCCCAGCTCTTCTGCTTTAGGCTTTATTTCTTCGAATGTTTTCTTGTCATATGGAATATGCTGCACTTCATCTTTCCTGAACTGTATTGTTCTTCCTGTTCTGTCGTCGACAAGCCAGCCGATTCGCTGTTCTCCAACTTGTTCGAATTTTCCTTTGCTGAGGGGGTCTTTTTCCTGCCACGGCGCTTCATTTATTCCTCGTGGGAATTCCCAGGAAACAATGTCCACTCCGCCGCCCCTGCCCACGTCTGCTGCAAATTTTATTGCATCCTTTACCTCGTCCAAACTTTGCTTTCTTTTTTCATCTGAAAAAACAAGATTTTGGTAGTCAAATCCTGCGAGGTTGTTGAGCGCAGTTGGCAGTTCCACGCCGGCTATGTTTACCTTGCTTGCCAGCGCAACTTCTTTCAATGCTTCCCTTACCTCTTTTCCATATGCTTTTGGTCTGCCGCCTATGGCGCTTTCTGGAGGAGTCATCATTACAAGCTGTATTGTTCCGGCGCCGCCCCTGATGGCTGCCTGCGTTGTCTGGATGATGTTCTTGAACCTGCCTGAGGGGTCGTGTTCTGGCACTGTTTCTCCCAGCCGGTTGATTGGAAAGATGGGGTCTTCCAATTTTGGACCGTCTGATTGTGTTTCAGAAATTGCCTGGTGGTATTCACGATCCATTGGTCCATAATATAATGTTCGGAACTCTGCCATACAGTATACGTTTATGGCTACTGGACTTTATAAATGTTTATGCGTTTAGGTGCTGTCAACTTAATGGTGCTGGCCGCTCTGTCTCAGCTTCGCTGAGGTAATTTTTCTCTCCTCCGCACCTGCGGGGAGGAGAGAAAAATGAGTCCAGAGACCAGAGCGGCCAGTACCAGAAACTTGACTTAACCATGCGTTTATTGTCAGAATTAAGTTGGATTTGTCTTGTATGTCCTGCCTGCTGTTTGGTACATGCTTTCTGCCATTTGTTCAGCTGCAGTCATCAAATGTCTCTCGCGCATGGTTGGCGGCTTGTAGCCCTCTTCTTTTTTTATTTCAAGCCCTTTTCTGATGGCATATATTATTTCCCTGTCCTGTTGTGTTTCAATGCCTGTCTTCTTCTGCCGTTCGTAAATTCGCTTTTCCTCGTTGTACAGCTGTGCAACAGGAATATGTGCAACACGATGCAACAATTCAGGCGAACGTGGAGGTGCGGTTGCCAGTAATTGTTCAAGTTCAGTGCGTTCGTCCCGCGTCATTCTGCCGCGCTCGGTTTTTTCTTCAATGCGTTCTTCTATTTCCTGCGTCTTGCGCAAAGGAGGCGTTTCAGGCACTTCTACCTGTTCGAGAACGCGTGTTTCTTCTTCAGCAAATTCCAGCAGTTGTTCCGCTGTTTTGATGTCTTCCTGTCGGCTCTCAATCTCTTTTTTGAGCATGGATATCAGTTTCCGCAGTTCTGCAATTCGCCGTTGCGGTGTGAAGTTCTTGAAGCCAGAAAAATCGGTTCCCATCGCCTCTAAAATGAGAAGGCATCTATATAAAATCTACCACGCAAGCAGTCCATGCGCTTTCTTGAAAATATTGTAATGCACCCAGCAGAGTTTCCTTGCCATTGTTTCATTGGGCTCTTCTTTTGGTTTTTCTTTTTTCCCGCCAAATGTAAACGCTTTCAAGTCTGGAACAAGCCCGCCAAAGGCCTCTTTCACCCCTTTGCCTACTGCAGTAAACGGCTCCAGGATATTAATGGGTTGCCTTTTCTCGGGTTCTTCTGGTTTTTTTTCTTTGTGCATTTGTTCTGCTTCTTTCAGATAATTGAACATGTCATTTCCGAGTACATCCATGGCTGACTTGAGTGATTTGTCGACTGATGACAGCAGTTCAAAATCTTGTATGCGCCGCATTTCAAGATATTCTTCTACTTGTTGTTCTGTCCATGCATAGCTTCGCCAGGTGATTCTGGTTGAGCCGACGTGTATCGGCCCGCGGTGGTATCCCGAATCTCCGGGATATTGCATTTGTGGCTTTGTGTGGTATTCAAAGGTCATTAGTATGCAGGCATACGATTGCTTTGAGCCCTCTGGCCTGTGGATGCCGAGCACCTCTATTTCAACCAAACTGCTTTCAAATGCGGCGATGAGGCGCGGGTTGTTCAGCAGGTCCTGTTCTCCTGAAAGCCGTTCAATGTGTTTTATATATGGCTTGACCCATTGCATGTACATTCTGATTACTTCGTAATGCTGCCTAAGATAATCAATGGTGAATCTGCGCCTGCTTTGCATTTCCTCATATGTTGACTTCTTCCACGCCAGATACTGGGCGAGTTTTCGCTTCAGAAGATTCCGTAATGGCTCGTTGAAGCTTGCCGCTTCATTTTCTACCGTCTCGTTCACTTTGTCCACATCAGGTGGAGTTATTGAGAAAAACAGGTCTGGCAGCGCGGTGAATTGAAGTTGTTGAGCCATGACAAAAAGGTTGCTGCCTGTGCGCTGTCCGCCTACAACTCCATCCACCAGGTCTACCCACATTCCTTTGAGCGCCTGCTCGGCGCCTTTTTCCGGTTTTTTGTTCTTGAGGGGCTTGCCTTCTTTGTCATGGGCAAATGCTGCCCGGTAGATTTCCAGCCGTTCATCTATCCAGCGGAGTTCCCTGACGAGCTGGAATAGGTCTTTGACCATTTTGCCTATTGTTGCCAGATATTGTGATACTTTGTCCTGTGCCAGCCCCAGGCGTTGCCCGGCTGCGCCATAGAAACTGCTGTGCTCCGCTGCCGTGAAGACGTCTGTTATTTTGTGGATGACCGGAAAACCGATGTCGCCGAGGAAGTTCATGCACCAATAGTAGTAGGCTTCAACGCTTTGGTGCGGGGTTTCTATTCCCATATAGTAGCGGGAGATGCTTTTGGGGTAAGAGGTCATGACCATTTGGTCTCTTGCAACTTCCACCCATTCATGGTTTGCTATTTTCATGCGCAGCACTTCATTGAATTCTTTCTGCTCGTCCGCGGTGAGCTTTTTGAACTCCTCGCAGATGGAAGTATAGCGTTCTTTGCCTGTTTTTCCTTTTATTTCAATTGTCCTGCCTTTAAGCGCTATTTTGCTCTTGTCAACCCCTTTTTTGACAAATCCATAGGCGACTAATTTGGCACTGTCTGTGAGTTCCGCCATTGTGCTGTATTATAAAAAGTGTTTATTTAAGCCTTTCCAATACTGCTATGAAGCCAACTTTGTGAATAACTTTTGCATGGGCTTTTTCTGCAAGTTCTTTCACCAGTTCTTTTTTATTTTCTTTTATTGCCGACGTTAAAAATTTGACTTTGATTACTTTTCTTTTCTTTAGAAGTGCTTTTACCTGCCTTATGGCATTGTCAGTAATTCCTGCCTTGCCTATTCGCAAAGCCGGTTCCAGCACATGGTGGTTTACTTTGCTTGGCATGTTCCCGCGGGCAATACCTTTAACACATCATCTATATCCGCTTTTATCTTTCTTGCTATTTTTTTGGCGCAGTCGCTTGGCTTGTCCCTTCCCTGCAGCACAAGAGCATACTCTTTGCAATGTGTCTTTACTGCTGATTCCGGTCCGCTCATTATCCTGCCATCTTCGAGTTTGCCGACTGCTGCTGCCATTTTCCCCTGATAGAAAGTTCTTTTGCCTCTAATCATGAACGCGCCTTTCGGCATGTATTCTCCTGACGGCGCTTGTTTGCTTACTTGGTCTGGATTGACAGAGAATACTTCTGCTGTGCTGATGCCGAGTTTCCACGCACGTGAAAAGATTGCTGTTGCATCCGCTGTTTCCTGCATTGTCAAATCATTTGGTTTTTTGCCTTCTGTTTTGATGACAAAGAAAGGGCTTCCAGGAGTTTCTGTGTGAAAAACAATGTCATTTTTGTCAGTATGCTTTTTGATGATAACTTCATTTGACGTGGCATCCCTGCCTCCAATGCACAAAAATCCTTCTGACGAGATAAACCATCTGAATTTTTCATACCATTGCTGTGGCGCTTTTTGTTTTTTCTCTGCTTCTTTCTTCATTGCTGCCTGTTGTTTTTTCTCTAAATCTTCAAGTTCCTTGCGGAACTTAAGAACAACATTTCTTGCCCCTTCTGCTTTTTTGCGCGCTTTTTTTGCCGCTTCAAAATATTCGTTTGCCGACTGCTCGAGTTTTTTCTTGAGATTGAGGGTAATCTGCATAAAGCCAATATCCTAAAGGTTATTTAAATAGCTATGCGTAAGAATCGATTTGAAAGATGATATTATTCTGAGAGTTGCATTGCTTCTTTAACAGCTTTGAGGAGGCGCTTTTGTCCTTTACGCTTCTTAATTCAAGTTGTTCAATTGCCAGCTCTTTTGCCATGAAAATCAAGAAGATAAGCACATCAACACTACAAGAAAATTGGAAACCGTATTTTACCGGACAGTCACTGACTTCGCCAGATTTCTCGGCTTATCAGGGTCACAGCCACGTTCGACAGCTAAATAATATGACAATAATTGTATTGGCAGCAATGCAAGAATTGCTGTTGCATCATCAAGAGCAGGAATTTGTATGTGAATATCATATGCAGTGCTTGGCTTGCTGTCAATTCCAATTACAAATGCACCCCGTGCTTTGACTTCCATAGCATTTGAAATTGTCAAAGCGCGTGTTTCATCATCTGCAAAAACAATTACTGGCGTTCCTTGCTCGATGAGTGCAATGCTGCCATGCTTCAATTCTCCTGCCGGCATGCCTTCTGCGTGAATGTAAGAAACTTCTTTAATCTTGAGTGCAGCTTCGCGTGCTATTTGCGACATTGTTCCTCTGCCAATTGTGAACATGCTGTTGATGGTTGCAATTTTCTTTGCCAGTTCTGGCATGGTCTGTTGGTGTTGTTTGAGAACATGTAATGCCGCATCTGCTGCTTCGGTTAAGACGGAGGTATCCTTGTTCCGAAGCGCAAATGCAAGCATAAACAGGATTGCGAGTTGCGCAGTGCATGTTTTGGTGCTTAATACGCAAAGTTCTGGCCCGCAGTTCATTGAAATTACAACATCCACCATGCGTGCAAGTGTTGAACTGGGAACGTTGCAAATGCCAATGACAACTGCGCCTTTTTCTTTGGACGCTTTGACTGCATCTATAATATCTGCTGTTTCACCGCTTTGAGAAACTGCTATGACTGCAGTTTTTTTGTCTATAAAGGGTATCTGCTGCGAAAATTCACTGCCTAAAGCAGGAATTGTTTGTTTGCCCGCCTTTGAAAACTGGTAGGTAGCTGTGGCACAGACGTTGTAGCTTGTGCCACAGCCTACCAGAAACACAGTTGAGGCGTTCTGGAGCAGTAATGCTGTTTGCGTGATGAGTTCTTTTGGCTGGTTCAATGCTTTTCTGATTGTCAATGGCTGTTCATTGATTTCTTTTATCATGAAATGCGGATACGCGCCTTTCTTTGCAACTTCTACATCCCAGTGTGCTGTGGCTGGCTGGCGCACTACTGGCTGTTTTTTGTTGTAGATTTTGACTTCATTTGTAATAGAGCCGTAATCGCCGTCTTCCAAGTGCACTACTGTTTTGGTGTGCGGCAAAAAGCTCGGTATGTCTGAGCTGATGAAATATTCGTTTTGGCCAAGTCCCAATACAAGCGGGCTGCCGTTGCGTGCAAAAAGCATGCCTGCTTCTTTGGAGTGTGTTGCAAGTACTGCATAGCTGCCTTCCAATCTGCCGATTGCCTGCTGGAATGCCTGTTCAAAAGTGCTGCCTTGTCGCATGTGAGAGTCAATCAGGTGTGGAATGACTTCAGTGTCTGTCTGGCTTGCAAAAACATAGCCGTTTTTCTGAAGTTCTGTTTTGAGTTCTGAATAGTTCTCAATTATGCCGTTGTGGACAACGCATATTGTTTTGTCCATGTTGGTGTGCGGGTGTGCATTTGTTTCTGTAACACCACCATGGGTTGCCCATCTTGTATGTCCAATAACCCTGTTGCTTGCGAGCTCTACAGGGACTGTTTTTGTGATGTCTCCAATGCCTTTTTGGATTGTTATATGGTTATCACAGTGTACTGCAATTCCCCAGCTGTCATATCCTCGGTAAGCAAGCGCCTTCAGTCCTTCGTGTACTATTGGAGTGCCGTTGCGTAGTCCGAGATATCCGAGAATTCCGCACATTGTTGTTCACCCTGCTATGTTTTCCTGGTATGGTTCGCTGTCGTCGTACGCATCTTCCATGCTCTGTAAGACGAAAAGCTTATATATAAAGGTTATTAAGATATTTATAATAGCATTAAAAAAATCATTATAACACAATGTTAGTCGTCGAAGACCAGAAACAGGCGCTGGTAAGCTTACCAGCCAAGCCATTGTCAGAAAGGCATCTCAGGGTAATCGCCTCTTTGTTGGCGCAGCGTATTCTCAGGGAGCTCGCCTCTAAGCCCACTTATCCGCGCGACCTTGCCAAGCGCATTAACAAGCACGAACAGCTCATCTATTATCATATCCGCAAGTTGGAAAAAGCCGGCCTGATTGAAGTCGCTAAAAAACAGGAAGTTCACGGCACTGCCGCCAGCATTTATGCTCCCACCGCGCCTGCTTATGTATTCGCGCTTAAGGAATTTACCGAAGCCCATAAAGTGCCAGGCCTGAAAACAAGGCCTGATGAATTTCTTTCTCCAATTATCGAAAACGGTGAATTCAATGGCGTTATTATTGTTGGCTCCCCTGACCCGCACGGTCCTGAGATGGCGCGTTCCCGCGACGGCTATTACGGCATTGACCTTGCTTTGTTCTTTGGCACTTTTCTGACGCATTTGGATGAGCTTTCTGTCCGCCTTGATACCGAGGTGCGCTCCGAGGACTTGCAGAAAAACCTAATCCTCATCGGCGGTCCTGTAGTCAACACAATAACGCAGAAGGTTAACGACAATCTTCCTTTGAAGTTTGACAGCAGCAAAAACTGGTCAATTAACAGTTCTATTTCAGGAAAAGTGTATCACGCTGACGAATGTGGCATTATCGTTAAGGCGAAGAATCCGTTTAATCCAAAAAAATGGATTTTGGTGGTAGCTGGAAAACGATACGCTGGAACGCGAGCTGTGACATTGGCATTTATAAAATATTTCAATGAGCTGGCAAAGGGCAATTCTATTGACCCGAAGATTCCCGCAAGAGTGGTGGAAGGTCTCGATAAGAATGCAGACGGCATCGTTGATGATGTGCGCTTTGTAGAATAGAAAATGTTTTTAACACAGCAGAATTCATAGAGTTTATGAAAAAAGAGGCCATCTTAGTATTTCTTTTAGTGCTTCCCATAGTTTTTGCAGAATGCAATACGCCAACAGATGGAATGTCAATAAGGCAGAATATGCTATTGTGCAGCGATACTTATGACGTTCCGAATGGAATCACTATTGCTGCAGACGGAATTACTTTGGATTGCGGCACAGCTGTTTTGCGCGGCGTTGTTGGAGAGAGCGAAATCGGCATTCGTGCAGAGAATGTCGACGGAATTACAATCCGGAACTGTAACATTCTTACTTTTACACAGGGAATATATTTGAAAAACGTCACGAATGCCTTGATTGAGAAAAATGCAATCCTGAAAAACAGGATTGGCATTCGGATGCTTGATTCATACGAGAACACCATTCGCGATAACAGCGACAAAAGTTTCCAGTTTGCTGTTTCTGCAATAAATAGCAAATATAATATTGTAATGCTTGGGAATAAGGAAATAGAGCGCGCTTTCTGCGAAGTTAATGCGTGCAATGAATACCGCGACATGAATCCTTGTGAGCCGGGTGATTTTTATTGCAGCAGGAAATGTTCTCCCCAGAATGATGCTGATTGTGCAAGGCCTACGCCGGAGCCGGCAGTGGAAAAAATTAATGCTGCTGAAAAGGTGGAGCAGATTATAGAAGAGGCGGAAAAGGAAGTCCTGCTGGCTGACAGCACTGCATTGGTCCCTGAAAGAAAATCCGCTCCGGTTTGGATTTTCCTTTACGGCTTTGCCGCGGTCATTGCAATCACAGCTATAATTGTTGTTGTCAAAAAAAAGAGATGAAGTGGGCGATAGTGTTTTTGTTGCTGGTGCCCGGGGTGCTGGCATGTGTAGTTCCGCGTGATGGCATGCGCATAGCTGCATCTGTCCAGTTATGCACGGATGTGTATTATCTGGAAAAGGGAATTTCTATTGTTGGCAGTGATGTGAAGGTTGACTGTAATGGAGCGGTTTTGAAAAGCTGGAATGGTGGAAAAGGGGTGTCTGTTGAGCACGTTTCTAATGTAACAATATCAAAATGCCGGCTTGTAAATTATGATATTGGCTTGTATGTGCGAAATTCCTCAATGGTGCACCTGGAAGACAACCATCTTGTCAAGAATAAGATTGGAACTCGGTTTACAGTTGTGAGGGATAGTGCAACGTTCAATCACGATGTCAGTTTGGTTTCTCCTTTTGAGGTTTTTGAGAGTGAAAACAATATTTTGTCATTAACCAACAAATTTGTTTCAGGCGATTTTTGTTCAATTAATTTCTGTAATCAGGGAAGAAATGCAATTTCGTTGTTCATCCGGCCAAAGACAACTTCCAGAGAAATGCAAAACTGGCTTATCGGGCAGTTGACAGGCAGAAAATCGGCTCAGAAACTGCATGAATGGGTGTTTGGCGACTTTAAGAAAACAAAATTATTTTCTTGACACTACAAGGTGTCAAGTTATGGCTCGAGCCGTTTTTAGCACGGCTGCAATCTTTCTATCGTGATGGCGCCTTGTGCGCACGTGACTGCTGTCGTGCCGGTCCATATTTGCGGGGTTAGTTTGACTTGGAGGATTGGAGCAATGGTGCGGTCAAATGGCACGGTTGCCTTGACCGCATTGGCTTTCAGTAGCGGCTGTGTGAGTATTGACTCTACATTTTGTACGCCGTTTGCTCCTGCAATTCTTGCGTGAATGTTGAATACGTCCTGGTCTGGCCCGTTATCAACCCAGAGTTGTATGCCGTTCGGTCCTATGCACGCTTGTTGCTGCCCTCCAATTTTTATTATGCTGATTTGTGCAATGTCGCAGCCGCTTCTGACTTCAGCTGTTCCCTGGACAAATTCCGCCTTTTCTGCAATGTATTCTTCCCCCCAGCTCATTACAAGTGCGCCGAGACCGACTGAAAATGCAACAAGCAGAATGGTTGCGACAAGTGGAGTTATGCCTCTTTTATTGAACATCATATCACTCTCTTTTTTGTATTTAAGGCGCATCTGCATTTAAATAGTTTGTGGTGGCGAATATTTTTATATCCGCGCATTGTTGAACAGAATATGCCCGACGAAGAACAGCAGCAGTGCGTTTTCTGCCATATTGCTTCTGGAAAGATTCCCGCGAAGAAAGTTTATGATGATGACAAGGTGGCTGCCGTTCTCGACATTAATCCTGCTGCTTCAGGGCACATTTTGCTGGTTCCGAAGCGGCATGTCGCAATTATGCCGCAGATGTCTGACGACCTGGTTTCACATCTCGGCATGGTTGCAAAGCAGCTGAGTCATGCGCTTATCCGTGCTTTGAAAGTCGAGGGCACTTCAATTTTTGTTGCAAATGGAGTGGCTGCCGGCCAGCGCGCTCCTCATTTCCTGCTGCATGTTATTCCTCGAAAGCAGGACGACAATATTGCCTTGCAGCCGCCAATCATTAAGATTGACCAGAAGACATCCGATGTGGTTTATGAAAAACTGGCAGACGCTGTCGCAAGGCAGTTTGGCAGGGAACCGCCGAAAGTTAAGCTTGAAAAGCCGGAGAAAAAGGAGCTGGAAAAAGAGGCCGAAAAGCCGTCTTCAAAATCAAATCTCGATGAGTTGACTGAGTTCCTTGCAGGTGGAAAATGAGCGGTTGCATTTTCTGCCAGCTGATGGCCAAAAAAATCAATTTGCTTTTTGAGGATGACAAGCTTTTTGCAATGCTTTCTCCGGAGCCGGTTGCTCCAGGCCATGTCGTAATACTTCCCAAGGAGCATGCGCCGATTATTGAGGCAGTGCCTGATTTTATTGTTGGGGACATGTTCAAGACCGCGAACAAAATTGGAATTGCTGTTTTTGAGGTGTTGGGCGCGCATGGCACAAACATTATTGTACAGAACGGCCAACCAGCTGGGCAGAAGCACAATCATACCATGTTGAGTGTTATCCCTCGTTTTGAAAACGATAATCTCCAGATTGGCTGGCAGCCAAAGCCAGCTGACGAAGGCGAATTGAGCAAGCTTGAGGGCATTATCAAGGAAGAAACAAAGAACGTTGGCTTGTTTGAGAGGGAAAAGCCAAAGCCGATTGAAGTTGAGAAGCCTAAAGAGATGACAAAAGAGGACTATAGAACAAAGCAGTTGAGAAGAATACCCTAAATGTCAAATATTTTTGTTTTTAGTGTTTTTAGAATTACTGCAACAATGGAAAACATTGTGAGCAGGCCAATCATTACTATGAATTCCGTCTCTAAGACCATGCTGTTGTGATAATTCTGCATCTTTTAAACCTTTGTACCCACAGTAAAGTTAAAAGAGCGCAGCAAATATGACGTTTCCAAACGCCCATGTTGCGAGAAATGCAAGAAGGAATGCAGGCGCGAATGGAACTCCATATCTTACAAGCACTTTGTCAATTTTTTTCTGCTTATATGCCATTTGGATGAATGCAATGTGCTCTTTTTCCAGTCCCAGTTTTGGCGGATTGATTGTTGTCTTTCCTATCTTTATGGGCTTGACCAACCAGTCGCCTTCTGTCAGTTTGTCCGGTTTTACCCATCTGTGCATGCAACTTATTTCAACGCTTTTTATGAAAATTATCGAGTAGCAGATGAAGTACGTTACCAATGCAAGCCCGATGAGTTCAAGCTGGTATTGCAAAAACACGAGTGCTGCCACTACAAGGATTGCTGTTGATAGCATGGCGCTTATCCGCATTCGTGCGTATGGCTGCTGGTGCATTAAAGTCCTGAATGTTTTCCAGAATTCCTTCCAGTTGCGTGCTGCCAGTTGCACACTCCAGAGCATTCCCCACGCGCCCCCTACGAATACAAGGTTGATCAGGAAGCTGCTGCCAAATCCGAATTTTTCCGGCTGGAATCCGATGATTGCGCCGAGTGCCATCAATAGTTTCGCATCTCCTCCGCCCCATTGTGCTGTGTAAAACATCAAACAGGCAATTGTGAATGCTATGCCAAACCCAATTAAGCTTGAAACAAACGGCCAATAGTTCCATTGCTGCAGGGAGAATATCAAATGGATTCCCAGCCCTGCCGCTATGCCTGCGTAATTTATCCAGTCAGGCACTTCAAGGATGCGCAGGTCAACGTATGATGCAACTGTGAGGACAAATAATGCAACAATAATGAGTGATAATTCGAGCATTTCTCAATGTGCACAATTGTATATTATATTTGTTTCGTGTCGATGGCTGTATTGAAAGGTTCAGCGCAGACCCCGCCTTGGCAAAGCCAAGGTTCCTTTTTTCTCCCCTGCGCAGGCGAGGGGAGGAAAAAAGCAAGTCTCACGCTGTGAGACCGGGGCAGCCGGCACCAGAAACCTGACTTAACCCGTGGCGATATCTTTATAAACCCCCTCTTGAAATCCCAATACCAACCTATGATTGATGACGCCCATTTGGGCTGAATGAGGAGTTTATTCTCCTGGAGGACTCATATGGCAGACGATATACAAAAAGCATTGGAAGCTGTTGAAGTGGCCAAGAACACTGGAAAGATAAAGAAAGGTACAAATGAAGCTACAAAAGCATTGGAACGCGGCACGGCAAAGCTTGTTGTATTTGCAAAGGATGTGCAGCCGGCGGAAATTGTAATGCATTTGCCTGTGCTTGCAAAGGAAAAGGGCATTCCGTGCGTTCAGGTTAACAGCAAGGAAGAGCTCGGCACTGCTGCAGGAATTGGTGTACCGACTGGCGCTGTCGCAGTCATTGTTGAAGGCGATGCAAAGAAGATTATCGAAGAATTGAAGCAACACGCGGGTTGAGAAGATGGGAGAGCCAAAAAGGAAGATTGTTGAAGTCGCTCCTGCGCCTGCTGCTCCAAAGCCCAAGCAGGAGGCGGGTGGCGTTAGTTTTTCATCTGCTGTTCCTGCGCGTGTTGAGGAAGTCATCGGCAGGACTGGCACAAGGGGAGAGGCAATCCAGGTGCGTTGCCGGGTTTTGGAAGGCCACGATAAGGACAAGATATTGAGGCGCAACGTCAAGGGTCCTGTTCAGAAGGACGACATCCTTATGCTTAGAGAGACCGAAATCGAGGCCAGGCCTCTTAACAAAGCTGGCAGGGGTGGTGCATAATGGCAAAGTGTTCATTTTGCAGGTCTGTAATAGAGCCGGGAACCGGTACAATGTATGTCAGGAAGGACGGCACTGTTTTGAATTTTTGCGCTATGAAATGTGAGAAGAATATGCTCAATCTCGGGCGCACTCCGCGCTTTACAAAGTGGACCAAGGCTTTTGAGAAGGGCGAGGTGAAGAAATGATTGAGCGCACCCTTGTCTTGCTTAAGCCGGATGCTGTGCAGCGGGCATTGGTAGGGGAAATCTTGTCTCGTTTTGAGCGTACTGGTTTCAAGATTGTTGGCTTGAAGATGTGCTACGCTTCAAAGGACGTTGCTGGGAAGCATTATGCGGACGACGAAGCATGGCTTACAAGTGTTGGAGAGAAAATGAAAAAGGCGTACGAGGCAAAAGGCCAGAAGATTTCTGACTCACCGAAGGAAATTGGCCAGCGTGTTAGACAGCAGTTAATTGACTTCATCACAATGTCGCCTACTGTTGCAGTTGTGCTGGAAGGCCATGACGTGATTAACAAGGTCAGGACTGTTGTTGGCGACACCGCACCAAGCAAGGCAGCCCCTGGCACAATTCGTGGTGATTATTCCTTTGACAGCTACGGTTTGGCAGATATTTCCGGGCGTCCAATCCAGAATCTCATTCATGCATCCGACTCGGCGGAATCAGCAAGGCGCGAGATTGACATCTGGTTTAAAAAAGACGAGATTCACCCGTATCAAAGGGTTGATGAGGCGTTGTTGTATAGAAAGGGGAAGTGAGAATGGCAAGTGTTGACAAGATTGAATTGATGAAGAAAATGTCGCATGACCAGACAAAGATTAGGAACATAGCTACGTCTGCCCATATTCACCACGGCAAGACAGCATTTACTGACAATCTGCTGGCAGCAGCCGGCTTTATGTCGGAGGCGGCAGCTGGCGAGCTGGAAAAGGGAATGGCTACCTGGCAGCATGCCGACGAGCAGGAGCGCTTGATGACTGTCGACGCCGCAAACGTATCAATGGTGCACAATTTTCAGGGTGAGAATTATCTTATCAATCTTATCGACACTCCAGGCCACGTTGATTTTGGTGGCAACGTTACCCGGGCGATGAGGGCTATTGACGGCACTGTTGTCCTTGTCTGCGCTTCAGAAGGCATTATGCCGCAGACGGAAACTGTTATGAAACAGGCGTTGCGGGAGCGCGTGAAGCCGGTCTTGTTCATTAACAAGGTTGACCGTCTTATCAAGGAAATGCAGTATACTCCTGAGCAGATGCAAAAGAGGTTTATAGAGATTATTACCGAGTTCAACCGCCTGCTGGAGCAGATTGCTGAAACCGAGTTCAAGCAGAAGTGGAAAGTGAACATTCAGGATGGCAGTGTTGCTTTTGGCAGCGCGCGTGACAATTGGGCGCTTTCACTGCCGTTTATGCAGAAAAAGGGCGTGAGCTTCAAGGATATTCTCAAGATTTACCAACTTGGTGATGAGGAGCGTGAGAAGTTTGTCTGGGAGAAATGTCCTCTGCATGAAGTCGTTCTTGATATGGTCATCAAGCACCTGCCCAATCCGAAGGAGGCGCAGGTTTATAGAATTCCAAAAATCTGGAAAGGAGACCTTGACTCCCAGATGGGCAAGGATTTGTTGTCTTGTAATCCTAACGGAAAGGTTGCGTTTGTCATTACAAGAATTCTTATTGAGCCGAAGTCCGGCAGGGAAATCTCGGCTGGGAGGTTATATTCCGGCACTGTGCGTGATGGCATGCAGGTTTGGCTGAATAATGCCAAGCAGCAGCAGCGTTTGTCAACTGTTTTTATGTACCAGGGCATCAAGCCGGAGATTTTTGAGGAAGTTCCTGCCGGCAACGTTCTTGCTGTTGCTGGTATTTCAGGCAATGCTGGTGAAACAATTACCTTGGAACCAGAACAGCCGTTTGAAGAGCTCAAGCACATTTTCGAACCGGTTATTACAAAGGCGATTGAACCTGAAAAACCGCAGGACCTGTCAAAGCTTGTTGAAGTTCTGAAAAAAGTTGCAAAGGAAGATCCATCTGTCAAGATTGAAATAAATCAAGAAACAGGGGAAAACCTGCTTCACGGCATGGGAGAACTGCATCTTGAAATTATTGAAAATAGAATTATTACTGAAAAAGGCGTTAAAATCAAGACCTCCCCGCCGATTGTTGTCTATCGTGAAACTGTATCCAAGAAATCACAGTTGGCGGAGGGCAAGACGCCTAACAAGCACAACAAGCTCTACTTTGTTGTTGAGCCATTGGAGCCCCAAATTCAGGAGCTTATCAAAAAGGGCGAGATTTCCGAAGGCAGGATAAAGAAGAAAGATTTGGCAATGCGAGATAAGCTTGTTGCTGCCGGCTGGGACAACGACACTGCCTTGTCTGTCAAGCACATTTACAACGGCAATGTGCTTTTGGATGCTACGAGGGGTATTGTTCAGCTGAATGAAGCCATCGAGCTTATTCTTGATGGTTTTGAGCAGGTCATGAACGAGGGGCCCTTGGCAAGGGAGCCGTGTGTCGGAGTAAAAGTCACTCTGGTTGATGCAAAGCTGCACGAGGACGCAATACACCGTGGTCCTGCGCAGATGTATCCTTGTGTGCGTGAAGGTATCCGTCTTGCAATGATGGGCGCTGGTCCTGTCATGTTTGAGCCGGTTCAGACGCATCTTATTGAGGCGCCTGTTGAGTTCACCGGTGAGATGACCAAGCTTGTCATGAACAAGCGTGGCCAGGTGCTTGAATTGACGCAGGAAGGCAATCTTTCCATCGTCAAGGCGCGCCTGCCTGTTGGTGAGATGTTGGGTTGGAGCAGCGACTTGCGCTCTGCAACTGCAGGGCGAGGCAGTTCTTCGCTGGTTGACCAGAGTTTTGAGAAACTGCCGGCTGAACTGCAGCCGAGAATCATCCAGCAGATCGTGCAGAGAAAGGGCTTGACTGCTGCGCAGTTGGGCGCTGGAATTTAACGCGCGTATTTTGCCAGCCAGACGGTTTGTGTTTCCTTGTCAAATCTGATGTCGTAATAGTCTGGCTCAAGATAAAGTTTAGTTGTTTCGAACGGCAGAATTTTTATCTGCGGTCCTTTCTTGCTTTTAATGACTAAAACAAAATCCTTGCGCAGAAGGTGCACGCGGTCAAGGGTGATGCTGTAGGCGGCTTCTGATGTCCATCTTACAGTGCTTGTGCCTGGCCGCATCGGGTCTGCCAGAAAGCGCGTGCCTGATACAATCGTTTGCCCTGGATATATGTGCGGATAGCTGATTCTGTCCTTTGGGTTTTCATATTCAAAGTTGAACGGCGGTGGATAGGTCATGTAAGTTTTCGCATTGGCGGCCGGGATTAATAACAGGAGAACAAACAACATCCGCATCGTATCCCTCTTTTTTGGTTACGCGTAAGTGCTGGTTACTTAAACTTTTAGTGTATCAAAGAAGTAAAGAAAACGCGCAACAGTATACCTTTTCCCTCTTGGAAAACCACAACCTTTATAAACCCCCTTCTGACTTTTTGCAATTTACATAATACTCATAGAAGGAGGGGTATACTATGCCAAAAGGAAAACCACACTTAAACATCGTATTCGTTGGTCATGTGGACCACGGAAAGTCCACAACAGTCGGACGGCTGCTTTTCGACTCCGGCTCTGTTGATGAGCAGACGATGAGAAAACTGAAGGAAAAAGCCCAGGAATTGGGCAAGTCAGGTTTCGAGTTTGCATTCGTTATGGACTCGCTGAAGGAAGAGCGTGAAAGAGGAATAACCATTGATCTTTCCCATAAGAAATTCCAGTCAAAGAAGTTTGATTTCACCATTATTGATGCACCTGGCCACCGTGACTTTATCAAGAACATGATTACTGGCGCTTCGCAGGCAGATGCTGCTGTTCTTGTTATTGGTTCTGAAGGCATCCAGGCCCAAACAAAGGAGCACGCTTTCCTGTGCAAGACACTTGGCGTCCAGCAGTTGATTGTTGCTTGCAACAAGCAGGACCTAAACAAGTATGATCAGGCAAAATTTGAAGCGACCAAAAAGGCGGCTCAGGACTTGATAAAAAGTGTTGGTTACAAGATTGAAGACGTGCAGGTTGTTCCGATTGCATCATATCCAGGAGAGAATGTTGTCAAGAAGCTTGGTAACATGCCATGGTACACCGGTCCGACTTTGCTTGAGGCATTGGATAACTTGAAGGAGCGCCAGAAGCCGACTAACCTGCCTTTGCGCCTTCCGATTCAGGACGTCTACAACATTACAGGTATCGGGGTTGTGCCGGTCGGCAAGGTTGAAACAGGCGTTATGAAAGTGGGCCAGAAGGTTATTGTCATGCCTGGCCGCACAGGAAAAGGCATCACAGGCGAAGTCAAGACCATCGAGATGCATCATGAACAGATGCAGGAGGCAGAACCTGGCGACAACGTTGGTTTTAACCTGCGTGGTGTTGAAAAGAAGGATATCGCGCGCGGCGACGTTATTGGCCCTGTTGACAACCCGCCTACCGTTGCTGTTGAGTTCACTGCAAACATGATTATATTGAACCATCCGACTGTTGTGACTGTTGGCTACACCCCCGTGTTCCACATCCACACCGCACAGGTGGCGTGCCAGATTACTGAAATAGTCAAAAAAATCAATCCGGCATCTGGCGAAACATTGGCAGAGCATCCTGATTTTGTGAAGAATGGAGACGCTTGTGTTGTCAAGATAAAGCCAATCCAGCCGCTTGTTATAGAGAAGGTCAAGGAATTCCCGCCATTGGGGCGCTTTGCAGTGCGCGACTCAGGCAACACTGTTGCGGCAGGCATGTGCGTTGACCTTGTGAAGAAATAATTTTTATTTTTATCAATTAAGCACGGGGACCTCAGAATCCCTGTGAAACAAACATGCAGAAGGCAAGAATAAAGTTGGCGAGTGTGGACATTGACAAGTTGAATCAAACTTGCGCTTTCATTAAAGATATCGCTGATAAGACAGGTGTTGACATGCGCGGGCCGATTCCCCTGCCCACCAAGCGCTTGAAGCTTGCGACCAGACGGTCACCATGTGGTCAGGGGTCTGCAACTTGGGAGCGCTATGAGATGCGTGTCCACAAAAGGTTGATTGATTTGGGTCTTGACGAGCGCGCTTTGAGATTGGTTATGAGGGTCCCTATTCCGGAAGGCCTCAACATTGAAATTGAAATGATTGATGTTTAATTCTGCACATCTTCCAAGTTAAAAAGATGGTTTTTCGGTTAATTTTATATAAGATGAACGCTTTGTGTTTTGTTATGGGATGGAAAACTCATCTTGTAATGTATTTTGGGACAAGGGGTGTTGATGCTTCCGAAATTGCAAAGCGTGTTGAAGCCCTTGGCTTTGAGACGCATTTTGGCTCTGTCGATTTTATTTATCAGTGGGGCGATTCAAAGCCGTCAAAGGAGCAGGTTCTCGCCCTTGGCGACAAGATTGTGGCTGCCTTGAAGGATACCGGCGCTGTTTTTAATTTGGATACGCACGATTGACAGGGCAGTGTATTAATATAATAGCGGTATTTTTGCTTTTTAATGGAGCACTGCGAGGAATGCGGCATGTATGGACCTGTTTGCAAGGGCTGTAAGAAGTGCCCTTCATGCTGCACCTGTTAGTGATGCATGGCAACCGTCATAAACCAGATGACTGCCACCCCCAGCAAAAAGAATGCCAATTGCACAAATGCCTTCTGGACGTTTCTTTCCTTGTGCAGCTCGGGCAGCAGGTCGGCACTGGCGATGTAGATGAATCCGCCTGCTGCAAACGGGACTAGAAATCCGCTCAAGTTGTCAACAGTTGTGCTGAAATAATAAACAAGTACCGCTCCAAGCACAGCCGTCAGTGCTGAAAGGAAGTTGAAGAAAAGCGCACGTGCACGTGATAATCCTCCAAAGACGAGAATGCCGAAATCTCCAAGTTCTTGTGGAATTTCGTGCAGGACAACCGCAACTGTTGTCGCTATTCCGACTGAAATATCTGCGAGATATCCTGCAGCAATTATCATACCATCAACAAAATTGTGTATTGCGTCTCCAAAAAGGTTTAGCCAGGCAAATGAGTGTACGTGTTTGTGCCGTGTGTGGTGGTGATGGTGCCCATAATGGCAATGATACCAGTAAAGGAATGTTTCAATAATATAGAACGCGACAACGCCTACAAGTGCGTAGATGAATATTATTTCGCCTGTTTCTTCCAATGCTTCTGGCAGCAGGTCGAGGAATGCCGCTCCAAGCAGTGCGCCTGCTGCGAAGCTCACAAGTCCGAAAAGTATTTTGTCAAGCAGGCGTGGGCGCAAATAAAGCGTTACAATTCCGACAAATGCAACCAGGCTGACAAGGATGACTGATATTAGTATATAGCTTAAAATCATTGTTTATACCTTTCGCTCTGGGCATTTATAAAGATTTGTAATAACTGCCTCGTCCTTTGCCAAAACGGAAATATTTATAAAAGTTATTGATTATCATTATCATTAATGGGGAGAAAAAGCCGAAACACTTATCAGAAAAATTTGATACGTGAGGAAATCTCAAAAGCAAAAGGAATGTTTTCTGTCGGAGAACTGCATAACAGGGTGCTTTTAAAGGATTCACGCATCGGGATTGCAACAGTGTACCGTTTTCTGCGCGAGGCAAAAGATGCAGGAGGCATCCATTCATACGAATGCGAAGGCAAAGCTATATATTCAGTTGCAAAAAAAGACCATTGCCATTTTACATGCAAAAAATGCGGCAAAGTTGCACATTTTGATGTGCATTCAATTGATTTTATCAGGGAGAAAGTCGATGGCAGTGTGAGTCAGTTCCAGATTAGCGTCGAGGGCCTGTGCCGCAATTGCGGATAGCTCAAAAAGATTATAAAGAGGCGAACTGAGGTTATTTTTATGAAAGAGGAGATTGACATTGTTGATGCGCATGATGAAATTGTGGGCAAGGCAGACAGGAGTGAAGCGCACAAAAAAGGTCTCCTTCACAGGGTTGTGCACGTTATGGTTTTTGATCCTGATGGCAGGTTATTTTTGCAGCAACGCGCATTGTCAAAGGACTGCTATCCCGGCTTTTGGGAGGGTTCGCTGTCAGGCCACGTTAAGAGTGGTGAGACGTTCAAGGAGGCGGCTGAGCGCGAATTGCACGAAGAATTGGGAGTTTGCGCTGCGCCAAAGAGGGTTAAAGAAGTTATAAAGTTCGGCCTGCACGAGGCAGGGGAGCGTGTTCTGGCAGAGTTGTATGCACTTAAGGACTTTAAGGGCGAAATGACCCTTGATTCTGAAGAAGTTAAGTTTGGTGAGTTCTGGACAATGAAAAAGCTTGAGGCGGAAATAAAGGTTGGTAAAAAAATGTTTCATCCGTTGTTTCTCAAGGCGCTAAATGAATTTAAAGCGATGAAGGAAACTGCAAAGGAATATTTATGAAAGTCGTGGTGATTGGAGGAGGCACTGGAAGCTTTACCGTACTGAGAGGCCTCAAGGACAAGGTTGAGGATTTGAGCGCTGTTGTTTCCATTTTTGACAGCGGCGGAAGTGCCGGTCTGTTGCGTGATGAGTTCGGAATTCTGCCGCCCGGCGACGTGAGAAGGTGCCTTGTCGCACTTGCTGATGAAAATGACATGTTGAGGAAATTGTTCATGTTTCGTTTTGATGAGCACAGCAGTTTGCAGGGGCATTCATTTGGCAATTTGTTTCTTACGGCGCTTACAGAAATTACCGGAAGCGAGGCAGAAGCAATAAGGCAGGCCTCCAGGATTCTTCGCATCAGGGGCCGAGTGCTTCCTGTATCATACGATTTATGCCACGTTTGCGCCGAGCTTGAGAACGGGCAGAAAATCAAGGGCGAGACGAACATTGATATACCCCGGCACGATCCCAATCTTCGAATTACAAAACTCTGGCTTGAGCCGTCGGCGCAGGCAAATCCTGAAGCAGTGAATGCAATCGTTCAGGCCGACTTGGTGGTGATTGGCCCTGGCGATGTTTACTCAAGCATTATTCCAAATCTTTTGGCAAAGGGCATTCCTGAAGCACTGAAAAAGACAAAAGCAAAGAAAGTATATGTATGCAACGTCATGACGAAGCACGGCGAGACAACCGGCTTCAAGGCATCCGACTTCCTGAATGAAATTGTCAAGTATGGCGGCTCTCCTGACTTGATAATCTGCAATACCGGTCAGGGCAGTCCTGCTTTGCTGAAGAAATATGCCAATCAGAACCAGTTTCCTGTGCAAATTGACACGGATAAGATTGAGAAGACCGGTGTTAAGCTAATAACCGGCGATGTTATTTCTTCTGCAGAAATAATTCGCCATGACAGTGAGAAATTATCAAAGTTGCTTATAAGTCTGGCTCGGTAGGTTCCACCAGCTCCGGCGCTTCTTTTTTCTTTACTGATTGCAATGCGCGCACTATTTTTTCCGGCAGGGTGTCAAGTTCTGGCAGTTCTTCGACAATTTTTTCCACAATCATCTCATCGTGCACGCGCTGGCTATAATCTCGTGCCGTGTTTCCGTCAAAACGGAAATAAGTTGTCGTAAAGCGTGCCGCATCCATGACTATCAGCTCTATTTTGTCTGAATAATGAATTTCATAGCTGCGCTCGCCTGAACGTTGTGAATAAACCGTCGTATTTCCATTTTTCCAAATGTTCCACATGCTGAGAATTAGGCATAATGGCTACTTAAATTTTACTTCTTTATCAATAGCAGAATTGCTACTATCAGTACAAGAAGCTGTGCAATCTGGTTATTATATGGTATAAAGCCAACATACATCAGCACAAGTGCCAATAAGTTCAATACTGCAAGTGTTTTGTTGTTCATTTGAGCTTGTTTATTTTTGATGCGAGAATGAAGTCATTTTCGCTTAAACCGTTGATTGCGTGGGTTATCAGCTCCAGGGTGATGGTATTCCAATACCAGTGAATGTCCGGGTGATGCCCTTCTGCTTCAGCAAGGAATTTCACTTTTTCAAGCCAGCTGCTTGCCTCTACAAAATCTGAAAATTTCCAAGTTTTTTGAAGTTTTCCATTTGCCAGTTTCCACCCTTTTACATCAGGCATCAATTTTTCTATCTGCGCTTTTGTCAGTGCTGGAATGCCTCCTTCGCAGGGTACGCATTTTTTCTTGGCGAGGTCAGTCTTCATGATGTTTTTCCACCACATGCTTTAGGAAAACAATAATTGCCAGAATGACAACAAGCCCAACGAGTGAAAGCAGCGTGTATGTCGGCATGGCAATGCGCTGTTCGGTGAATGTGAATTCAATCATCCAGATGCCAAGCACAATAAGCAAGATGCCTGTGAACAACCGCATAAGCCCTTTGTGCCGTTGCCTCCATTCCTCGAAATGTTTCCAGTGTATGCCTCGGTAGACAAGGAACAAAATTATTATCAGAGGCACGACAAATATTAAATTGTATATGACAAGAAAAGTGACATTGCCAAGGGTGACTCCGCTGAGGGACATTAGGGCGAGCACTGCCAAATAGACGGCGCCTGTGCAGGGAAGTTCAACCAGTGCAACAAATGTGCCGAGAAATGCTGCTGTCCAGCCGGAGCCGCCGACGTGCTTGACGTACTTTTTGATGCGTGCTGCTTCGGATGGGAAAATAGCCAGGCTGGGTCCTTTTCCATACCAGAAGTAATCTTTTATTTCCAAAAGTCCTGCGAGAATGACTGCCGATGCAATTACGTAATATGATGCGACTGAAAATGCTGCAAGCTTGCGGATGATTGGAAGCAGAATCAACCCGCACACCAAATAAGTGATAAACACGAACAGGATGTAGATGAGCCCATTTACAAGCATCTTGCTACGCTTTGCTGTTTTTGCAAGGTACGCGAGCATGAAGATTAGTACGCCGAATGCACAGGGATTTATTCCGTCAATTAACGCTGCGCCTACAATGATTGGCAGGCTGATTTCACTCATGGTGCTCAGCAAAACTCACAGACGTTTTTCTTCTCTTTTTTCTTTTTCTTTTTTTGTGCCATGTTAATTGAAAGTTATCAAGATTTCATCTCCATCTTTCCATACGTATTTCTCAAACTCGGTGTTCGGCTTTCCATTGACAAACATGCGTACTGTGCCTGGCTTTCCGTCAGGGCACGCGTCTCCATTGCAATAGCTTGCAATGCAACGGTCATTAAAGCGGATGTCAAACACGTTCATTAATGTTCCCAGGCGGAGAGGTGCGTCTTCCAGAAGCCGACCACTGACAGGATCATATGGCAGCCGCTCGTGGAAATGAATATAGTTGCGTTCCTTATGCGTATGCGGTCCTTCAAGAGGCCCGTGTTCAAGTGGAAGAAGTATGTTCTTTCCGCAGATGTCAAATCGTATGTCTGCATGAATATGGAATGTTTTTATGCACTTGTCCACATAGCAGACTTCAAATTCCTCGACTTCCTCCACGTTGGCAAGGTAATAATAAACAGAGTATGCTATATAACCAAGAACGATAATCGCTGCAATGTAGCCGGCAGTTATCCAGGGGTTCCTCTTTTTCTTCCAGATGTCGTTGCGAGCCATCTGTAATCAGTTCTTCGTTTGGTTTTATTAATGTTATGAAATGTCAGTTAAGTCAAGTTTCTGGTTCTATGGCCGCTCTGGTCCTCTGGACTCATTTTTCTCTCGCAGGTGTGGAGCAAGGGGGAAATGACCTCGGCGAAGCCGAGGCAGAGCAACCAGCACCATTTGGTTGACAGCACCCGAAATGTCGCGGAAGCTTTAAAAATCCTTGCAAAGTCAATAACTGTATGAAGCCGTGGCACAACCTGGTACTTCGCCGGTCTTGAATGTTTTAAAGCTAAACGGTTCAGAAAAGGTTTCCCGGTTCATCTTGGAAATCTTCAGATTTCCAGGAACTTGCGATTGGCTATATGATGCCGACGTGGCACAACCTGGTACTGCGCTGGTCTTGAAACCTCAAACACTGCATGAGGTCCGCGAAAGCGGAGATTTCAAGTTAACCAGTTCCCGAAAGGGTTTCCCGGTTCAAATCCGGGCGTCGGCGTTTTTCAGGATCTGGACCGGTTTGGTCCGGATTTTATTTTCGCCGTCAATGGAACGAAAACCGGCGCTTCTCATGACCATTCCGGCAATTCCGGTAAGTAAGTCGTGAATTCTTTTCAGGATTTGTACCGGTTCGCTAAAAATTTCAAGAAAAAAATTAAGCGCTGAATATTTGAAATTGACACAAGTCACCCTTTAAGAAGCTGGTACTATTGAACGAGTTTTTGCACTTCTTGTTTGGTTCGTTCAAGGATTGACTTGTTCACTTTTCCAAGTTTTCTTTTGATTATTGTTTTCTGAAGCGTAAATAGTTTATCTGCTTTGATTCTGCTTAAAAAATGAATGTCGCCTTCGGCCATGTCTTTTTGTTCGAGGATAATGGAGTATTCCTCGTCTTTGATGTTGGAGGTTATTCCGCAGACGACAACATCTTCGACTTTTGAATTGTGAGCATCGTTGGAGATGACAAGTGCGGGACGTTGTTTTGCTTCTTTCAAATCAGTAAAAGGTACGGGAACCAAAACGACGTCGCCCTGCCTAAATGGTGTCCCAGACGTCATCTGCCTTGCTGCTCCAGAACTTTTTGGCAACCTCTTCAGAATGCTTCAAGAGGTGCTTGAATTCATCCTTGGCTTCCTTGCCTATTGGTTCTGCCTTTTGCAGTAAAATGCGCTTTTCTTCCTGTATAAGCACTAAAGTATCGCCTTTCTTAATGCCGATATTCTGACGAATATCAGCAGGAATTGCAATCTGTCCTTTTTCAGATACCTTAACGGTTTTCAGTTCAATCATATTGATAATTGTAAGAATATTCTTACTTATAAATCTTTTTGTTAACTTCTGCCCAAATCCGTCGAAAAATCAGGCACCGTTTCTCTCATAACCGATATAAGTAATGCCGCTGAAATTTGTGATACGATTGCAAAACCAGCGCACCGTAGAAAAGGCTATGGTAAAAAGATATTACAATCTTTAATAGAACTTGCAAAGCAAAGAAATCACCGCAAAATCTGCTCATTGATATTTCCGCGATACGAAAAATTATACACTGATTTTGAAATCGTGAAAGAAGGTATCCTTAAAAGTCATTTTGCACAAGATGAAGATTTGAGCCTAATGAGTAAATTCTTGTAAATCCCTCATCTTTTCTAAGGGGCGTTTTCTTGATTTCTGGAACCTTATACTGCAATT
>JAWCRZ010000015.1:0-19922 GCA_038868995.1 Candidatus Woesearchaeota archaeon
TGTAGTGCAAATGAATTGCGAAGGGTTTAAATTGCCGGAACGGTACTGGTACCGGCGTACCAGCCAATCGCAAGTAATCTGGGCGGCAGCATTACATTTTTTTGAGAAGGTGTCTGAGGACAAGCGGCGATATTAGTGTTGAAATTACTGCCATGAATATGAGCGATGAGAATACCGTGGTTGTTATCACGCCCGCAGACAGTGCAAGTTCCGCTATTACGAGTTCCGTGTCTCCTTTTGCATTCATTGCCCAGCCGGTTATCCAGCCCTCTTTCCAGTTGTGGAAGACAACATAATAACCGAGCGCGCTTCCTACTACAGTTCCAACAATTGCAAGTATTGTGATTATTAGGCCAAATCCTATGTTGTTCCAAATAGCTAACAAATCTGTCTGAAAGCCGACATGAAGGAAGAAAAACGGTACAAGGAACCCAAATGCGATTGAATGTATTGTGTGGGTGATTTCCTGCCGTTCCCAGGGTTTGTGCCCTGGGTCTTTCATTAGAACTTGCCTTATTATTACACCGCTGAATAATGCACCGATTAGCGCTCCAATTCCGAGGTGCTCTGCAAGCGCTGCCATGATTAGAGTTATTACAAGGGCTCCGGTGAACAGTTGTGCCCGTTCTGGCTGGTGTTCAATTAGGCGCAAAATGAATGGAATCAGCCAGAACCTGAATATTAGTACAACTATTGAAAAAAAGAATATTCCGAATATTAGTTCCAGAAGCGTTGTTTGTTTAATCGCTGATTCAATAAATGTGAGAACTCCGGTAATCAGGAATAATTCTACAAGGTCGTCAAATGTTCCTGCGCTGACTATCAATGCGCCCAGCTTGGTGCGCAGTTTGTTGAATTCTTCCATAAGATCAAGTGCTATCGCTGTTGCGCTAACGCTCATGCATACTCCTACGATTATGCTGATGTTGTTGCCCAGTCCGAATGCGTATTTGCTTATCAAAAATCCGAATAAAAGCGGCAGGGCTGTGTTAAAAAATGAAATCCATGCAGATGGTGTTATTGCCCGCTCAAATTGCTTGAAATTTATCTGCAGGCCGACAAAGAAGAGCAGGAGAATTACTCCAATATCTGCCAGAAAGCTTATGAGAGATATGCTTTCTGTGGTAAATACGAAGCCGCGCACGGCTGGAAGCCCGAGCAGCATGCCTGCTGCTATCTGTCCGACAACTCTTGGTATTGAAATTAGGGCGCAAAGCTCTGCAAGCAGATAAAGCACTATGAGGCAAACTAAAATGCTAACTATCGGGTCCACTTATGCACCTCTTTTCAATTATACAAAGCACGGGTCTTTTTAAATATATGTCGAAAACGGTCAAGTCAAGTTTTGTGTCCAAGCCGCTCTGGACTCATTTTTCTCTCGCAGATGCGGAGAAGGTAAAAATGACCTCGGCAAAGTCGGGGCAGAGTGGCCAGCACCATTAAGTTGACGGCACCGTCGAAAAACATACATTTATATACTCCCCATAATCATTTTATCCCAGTATACAGAGACTTGTTCTCGTCGTATAACTAACACAACAAGGGTGAATAAGAAAATGGGTTTCGGAAACGATATGGGCCCTCGTGAGATGCACGATGCAACGTGCACTGACTGTGGTCAACAGACCAAAGTGCCTTTCAAGCCAACTGAAGGCAAACCGGTCTACTGTCGCGATTGCTACGCCAAGCGCAAGCCTCGCAGGTTCTAAGTTTGCTTAAGGCATAACTTTCATAACTTTTTTATTTTATTTCATTTTCCTGCATCGAAACAGGGGGTTGAGACAATGAGCATGTTTGTAGGAAAACAAGCGCCTGAATTTTCCGCAGAGGCGTTTCAGAACAATAAGACAGTGAAAGTTAATCTGAGGGATTACCGTGGAAAGTGGATTATTCTTGTTTTCTATCCGGCTGATTTCACTTTTATCTGTCCAACAGAGCTTGGTGAACTGGCAGACATGTATGATGATTTCAAGAAAATGAATTCTGAAATCATTTCGGTAAGCACTGATACCACTTTTGTGCATAAGGCGTGGCACGATAACAGCCCCACCATCAGGAAAATAAAGTATCCCATGGTTGCAGACCCGACAAGGAAAATCTGCACTGATTATGGAACTCTTATAGAAAGCGATGGCTTGTCGCAGCGCTGCACCGTAATTATCGATCCGAAAGGCATTGTGCGCTCTTATGACATTCACGACAACAGCATTGGACGCTCTGCTTACGAGATTATGCGCCGATTACAGGCAGCGCAGTTTGTTTCTAAAAACCCTGGCCTTGTCTGCCCTGCTTCGTGGAAGCCCGGAAGCAAAACTCTGAAGCCAGGATTGGACTTGGTCGGCAAGATTTGACCACAACAAAAAGAGGATAAATTGGCTGAAACAACATTTTTAATAGCATTTGCCGCTGGCATTGTTAGCTTTTTCGCCCCGTGCATTCTGCCATTGATTCCTGCATTTTTTGGCTTTTTGGCAGGGCAAAAGTTTGAGCGGTCTTCAAGAATGCTCTTGCTCTGGTATACCTTCCTTTTTGTATTTGGATTTAGCGTTGCGTTTTCTATTATTGGCGTGTTATTGAACAGCATTTTGTCAAATGTTGCATATGCCGCTCAGACGTGGCTGAGCCGTATTGCTGGAACTATTATTATTTTGTTCGGATTTTACTTGCTTGGCTTTATCAAGCCTGAGTTTTTGCAGAGAGAGCACAAGTTCAGAGTGCTGAAAGTCGGAAACCGTGCTGTTGCAAGCTTTTTGTTTGGCGCTGCGTTTGCAGTTGGATGGACACCGTGTGTTGGCGCGGTCTTGGGTTCCATTCTTGCATTGGCCGCCGCAATGCCTGGTGATGCGTTTTTCCTCTTGATTTCATATTCTCTTGGGCTTGGCATTCCATTCTTGATTGCTGGCCTTTTCGCAAAGGAGTTTATTGGCTGGGTTCAAAGACACATAACTTTCCTGAAATACTTTAACATTATTGTCGGTTTTCTTATTGTGACATTGGGGATTTTGGTGTTTACAAATAAGCTGGCTTTGATTGCAAGAAGTTTGGGCTTCCTTAATAGGTTTCTTGGCGGTTGAATTATTAATAACGTTTTTTGGTTAACTTATAGTTTTATATAAATTCTTATGACAAATTATAAATCGAACAAATCTATATAACCATTTATGAGCGAGTTTGCTGGGCTTTGGGAAACTGAACTTGAAAGGGTAGTTCAGAAGCTTGCCAAGGGGGGAGCTGCCCGTGTGATTGACCACGAAGGAAAAGAAGTTATTGTTCGGGTCGAGCCTATTGACCCTGGCCGTGAAGGGTCAAATGACACTGCATGGGCATAAGGGCGATTTTCTGACAACTATTGGCAGAGTTTATTAGTGATGTATTCAGTGACTGGTCGCAGATATCCGAGCTTGTATGCGGCAAACGCCGCGACTGCTATTCCTGCTCCTGCCAGGGCAAGATGCCTGATTAACCTTTGCTTTCTGTAAGTGAAGTGGTTGCTGTACGGTCCGGGTCTGAAGGCGGTTTCAACCAGATTTGAAGATGTATTTGTTGGCAATCTTCCTTTTTGCACGCGCTTGATGTCCTCCAGAAGGTCGGCATAATCCTGATATCTTTTTGCCTTGTCTGCCTGGAACATGCGCGCAAGTATCTGCTCTATGCCTTCAATGCGTATGTCTTTGAATTGTGCGATGCTGCCAAGGAGGACACTTTCGCGCTTATATGCCTTTGAAAGTATTTGGAATATTTCGTGGTCGAATTCTTTGCCGTTGCGCGGAGGCAAACCAACAGGATTTTTGTTTGTCATTAAGACGTACCAGGTAGCCGCCAGCGATAGCTGATCGCCTTCCCAGCCGCTGTGTGTTGAATCTGCGACTTGTTCGGGAGAGAGATAATAGCATGTACCGATTGTTGTCCCTGTTTTTGTCTTTCGGGTTTTTTCAAGTTCTACCGGGTTCATAATGCCGAAATCAGCAAGTTTTATGTGTGGCAGGTTGCCGTTTTTGCGGTAAAAAATATTGTCCGGTTTGATATCTCTGTGAACTATATAGCGTGCCTTGCACTCGTCGAGTGCTCGCACAGTGCTTTCCATAACGTGCAGATGGTATTTTGGTGACCTGTTTTTTGTTTCTTTAGGGTCAAGTGAGCCGTCCATTCTTTCCATTACAAGATATGGCAGCTTGCTTTTTGTTGCGCCGTGTGCAAAATGATATACAAGATTGTCGTGTGTAAGCCCTACAAGATAGTCAAGCCGCTTGTCGCGGTAGTCGATTTCACCGTCCAGATACGAGATTCTGACAACAACTTCCTGGCCTGGCAGAAGGTGGTTTTCCTTCCAGTGCGCGCGTACTTCCTCTTTTATGCGCGTGACTGATTTTTCGTTTATTTCCTCAAATGCTTTGCTGCGCGCTTTGCAGTAGGCGTCTTTGTTAAGCGGTACCCTGCCAAGTATTTCGTGAGTGCGCTTGTTTACCCATTCCTGTGCGTATGCTTCATCCGGAAGTTCCGAATAAATCAAATTGCCCAAAAAAAACAATTCCCTGGCCTCCTCCTCCAATGCATTCCTTGCGGATTTCTATTCCTTTTGCAAAAGGGTCTGTTGCATTTAGGCGCTTGTTGCTTGTGACAAGCTTGTAATAATTTTCTGCTTCAGAATTCCATTCAGCCATATTGTGCCTCTGCTTTTAGTATTTTCTCGTGTCTTTCAACTGATTTCCAATATTCGTATATACCACGGATGGTTATTTTTGCCACAACATAGACAGGAATTGCAACAACCATTCCAATAATGCCTGCCACTTCGCCTGCAATCAATGTTAGCAGTACAACCATCAACGGGTGTATGTTGACGAATTTTGAGATTAATACTGTCTGGAGGATTGCATTGTCGATTAGCTGTGCAATAAAAATCACCATGAGTGAAAGACCCAAAAGCGGGAATCCGCCCGCTACAAATGCTGCCAGTCCGATTGGGGCTGCTGCGAACAACGGTCCAAGATACGGAATTATGTTTAATATGCCTGCCAGCATTCCGAAAAGCAGTGGCTGCGGCAGCCCTATTGCCCAAAAACCAATGCTGTGGAGTATTATCATTGCTGTTGTTTCAATTATTTTAGCCACAGAATAGCTTTGTATGTGGCTGATAATTTTGTGGGAAATTCCAACAACAACTTCAAAATATTCATTTGGAATATGCTCTGTGAATTCCTGGTGAAGTGTCTGCCTTGATGCGAGCAGGATGAGCGCTATAAGCACTATTGATATGGCGCTGGATACAATGTCGCCTGAAAGTGCAAATAATTTTGCCCCCGCAGCTGCAATTTTGTTTTTTATTGATTCTTGCGCATCAACAAGAAATGGAAAAGTTTCTGACAGCTCAATTACTTTTGTGTTCAATTTTTCCTGTATTTGAGGCAGTTGAGCGATGAATGCCTTTGCCTGTTCTATTATTGGTATGCTTACAAAAAGCACAAATGCAGTGATGATGACTCCGCAGACAAGTGCGAGAACAGTGTATGCAGCTGGCCCTTTGATGCCTCTCCTTTCCAGCCAGCCTAAAAACTCATCTATTAAAAAATACAATAGAAAGCCGCCCACTATATTGGCTGTTATCAGCCAGTATTTGAAGATAAGAACTCCGAGCAGGGTAAGTGCAAGTATGCTCAGTCCGAAATAAATATGAAATTTTTTCATGAAGTGTTTTCAATTAATGATGCAAGCCGTTGTGCTATGATTTTGCTGATTATGCCCTGCAGCTTGTTTCCAAGCAGCGGGTAGTGCCTGATTATTTGCTCATAATCGTGCCTGAAAAGGCAGACAAGAAGGGTATCTTCTGACGCGACTGCTGAAGCGGTTCTTGGAACATCGTGCACCAGCGCAAGCTCACCAAAAAAGGCGCCATTGCCAAGCTCTGCAAATATTGTTTTTTTTCTGCCTGTTTTGCTGATTTGGACACTGCCTTTGAGCACAATAAAGAGTGCTGAACCGGTATCTCCTTCAAAGAATATGCGCTCCCCTTTCTTGAACTTTCTTATCTGCAAGTGCCTGCTGACTGTTTTCATTTCTGATGCAGTCAGGGGCTTGAAAATTGTGGTTTTGTTTATCTCATTCTGGAGCTTGCGCACGTCTGGTTTTTCAAAGAGTAATGTATCGTATAATGCCTTCATTGTATGCCCCCATTTTGTGAAGAAAAGGGCTTTTCCCTTTATAAACCTTTCTATTTTATACTACTTAATAGTGACAACAGAACACATACTGACGGGAAGGTATTTAAATAAGCTTGGCTTTCAAAAAACCATGAAATGGGCGCTTTTTGGGGCTTTGTTAATGCTTGTTGCCTGTTCTCAAGCTCCTGAGCCGGTTTTAGCCCGGCCAGTGCAAATTACCATGGCAATCTGTGAGGCAACCCAGTCGGTTGGCGAGCGCTGCAGACAATCCTGCGAATGCCTGCGTCCGGCTGTGTGCATTAGCAAAGTTTGCACTCTTGCAGGCCAGCCGGATGGCGCGCTGTGCGTTGAAAACAAGCAGTGCCTTTCCGGCTATTGTACTGAAAGCGGCTCTTGCAGCAGGCCTGATGGCGCAACTGGTGTTTTTGCATGTGAGAAAACGTGCCGTGACCGGTACACCGGCGAGAGAGGAGAATGCTATACCGTCTGCAAGTACAGATAGCTTTTTAAACGCATTATTTTCTTCACGTATTGCCCGCGCTGGTTGTCTTTCGTGCAGAAAGCTCCGGCGGCTTCGGGCTATTCATGCCGGGATAGTATAGTCCGGTCAAGTATTCGGCCCTCTCGCGGCTGAGACACGGGTTCAAATCCCGTTCCCGGCACTTTTTATTCTCTTTTCCAAATCAAGAAATAGAAAAAAAGAAAAATCAGGCAATTACTTGCCTTTTTGTATTGAGTACACTTCCTTCAGTGCAACAATGAATGCTGCTGCTGCCGTGAAGGCGATGTACGCTACAAGGATTCTTTCAACTACTGCTCCGAATACTGTTCCGAGCGCAATGCCTGCTGTAACCAATACCAAGGTTGCAAGCAGGAATCTGCTGTTCTCCTTTGCTGTGACATTCAGCAGTCCTACAATTATACCGAGCACTGCAAGCCACCATGCTTGTACTTCTACCCATCCGGCGATGACTGATATCACCAGACCTACATAGAATGCTACTCTTCCTAACAGGTCCATTCCCATTTCTTATCACCTCGTTTGTTATGAAGTGGGAAATCCACTTTTTGACGACAAAGGCATAGGGAGTTTAAAAACCTTATCCCTTGAAAAGCATTAAATAGTATTCCCTTTCAGGTAGGCACATGGAAAAGCGTGGTCCGTGGGCTGTCAAAAAGCATGCTTCTGTGTACAAGAATCCTTGGATGGAGGCGTTTCATGACGATGTCATAAGACCTGACGGCAAGCCGGGAATTTTTGGCTACGTGAAAATCAAGCCGGGTGTTTCTTTTCTGCCTATGGACGATGATGGCAATGTTTATCTTGTTGAGGAATTTTATTACGCAATGAATCGTAACACTATTCTTGCGCCTTGCGGCGGCCGCGAGCCAAATGAAACACCGCTTGACTGCGCTAAGCGTGAGTTGCGCGAGGAGCTTGGAATTGAGGCAAAAGAATGGTTTCATCTTGGCACTGTTGACCCTATGTCTCCTTTGGTTGATTCTCCCCAGGATTTGTTTCTCGCAAGGAAGCTTTCTTTCCACAATCATCACAGGGAAGGCACTGAAGTTATTAATCCAATCAAGATGAAGTTTGAAGAAGCGGTAAGAAAAGTTATCGACAATTCGATAAACGAATCATTTACCTGTTTGCTTATTTTGAAGGCCAATGAATATCTTCATTGAAGGTGTTCAAATGCACGCTGGACAACTTCTGACAAAGCAGGATGGATGTGCACTGCATCTTTAATGCCTGCTGCTCCCAGTTTTGATTTCATCGCTACAATTACTTCATGTATCAGTATGCTTGCATGTGTGCCGATGATATGGCACCCTAAAATCTCTTTTGTTTGCGGATGAACAAGCACTTTGACAAATCCGTCGTTGTCCTCAATCGCCTTTCCGTATCCTGTTTTCTTGAAATCACAAATTCCTTTCAGATATGGAATTTTTTCAGCTTTTAATTCGTCTTCAGTCTTGCCGACTGCCGCTACCTGGGGCGAGGAAAATGCTGCGTGCGGCATTGCTGAATAGTCGACAGGAATTTTTTTGCCGAAGGCATTGTTGACTGCATAGTCAGCTTCGAGGTTTGCGCTGTGCTTGAACATATATATGCCTGCTATGTCTCCTATCGCCCATATCCCAGGCACTGTTGTCTCTAAATATTCGTTGACTTTGACAAATCCTCTTTCCGTTACCTCGACACCGGCTGCTTTCACGTTGAGAATGTCAGTGTTTGGTATTCTTCCTGTTGCAATCAGCAATGTATCACCCGCAATGGTTTTCCTTTTTCCATTTATGTCAAGCTCGACCGCAATGTTTTTTGCTTTTTTGTAGACGCGCACAGTATTTGCATTCAGCACAACATTGAATTTGCGCTTGTAAACTTCTGTGAAGCGCTGTGCAATCTCTCCATCTTCGTTTTTCATTAGAAGGTTGCCGCGGTCGATTATTGTGATTTTTGTTCCCAGCGAGCCGAAGAAATGCGCGAGTTCCGCGCCTATATAGCCGCCGCCGATAATGACAAGGTGTTTTGGCTGTTTTTTCAGGCGCAGTGCCTCGTTTGAGGTTATGTAATCAATATCCTGCAGTCCTGGTATTGGCGGTATGCTTGGCCGTGAGCCGGCGCAGATAAATATTTTGTCCGCAGTGATGGTTTCTTTGCCCACTTCCAGAATTTTTTCACCGATAAACCGCGCCTGTGTTTTGTACACCGTAATGTTTTTTGTCTGCCGGTTTGCTTTTTCTATTTCCCAGGCGTCCTTGTCAACAAACTCACTTACTCTGTTGACAATTTTTTTCCATTCTATGCTTGTTATTTTTGCATTGATTCCAAACAAATTCGCTTTCTTTATCTGCTCTGCGATGTCCGCGCTGTGTATGAGCATTTTTGATGGTATGCAGCCCCTGTTCAGGCAGGTTCCTCCAAAGGCGCTTTGTTCCACAATCGCCACGCTCATTCCTTTTTCAGCTGCATACGAAGAAATGTGCAGCCCTGAGCCTGCGCCTATGACGATAACATCATACTTCTTTTGCATATATGTTCAAGTAGCATAATTTTTTATAAAGATTGTGATTGCTGAAACAGCAATGGATGTTTCTGTTGTTATACCCTCGTACAATTCAGGAATAACAATTCGCAAATGTCTTGATTCGATTTTCAGCCAGAAGACGCGGCTTAAATATGAAGTAATTGTGGTTGACAGTTCTACTGACAATTCTCCTGAAATTTTGAGGGAATACCGGGTTAAAATGATTCGAAAAGCAGGACAGGTATTTCCAGGCATTGCCAGGAATATTGGCATTCGCGCTGCAAAAGCTCCAATCATCGCCTGCATTGATGCAGATTGCATTGCATCGCCTGATTGGCTTGATAATCTGTATAAAGCACATAATAAGCATTCTGTTGTTGGTGGTAGGATTCTTAATGGCAATCCGTGGAATTATTTTGGCTGGGGGCTGTATTTTGCCGAGTTCAGCCAGTATTTCAGCGTGGCTGGCAAGCCAATAGGTCAGATTCCTGCTTGCAACGCTTCATATAAAAAATCAGTTTTTGACAAGATTGAATTTCCTGGTACGCAGAGCGCTGAAGATATTCTGCTCAGCAGGCAGCTGAAAAATATCTGGTACGATGGCACAGTGGTTGTAAAACATATCAATCGGCCTGGACTTTATTCAAATCTGCAGCGCGCAATCATACTTGGAAAAGGCGATGCGATTCTGAAAAAGGATACCGTTTTTGAAAAGTTTATTTTTCTTTTTCCTGCATTGTTGTTATGGCGGTTTGCAAAGATTGCTGGCAGAAGTTTCTTATCGCCTTACTGGCTTGCATTCATTCTTGCAAGCCCATTTGTTTTTCTTGTGCTTGTTGCATGGTATCTTGGTTTTGTGAAGGAAGCGCGCAACATAAATATTTAAAAAGCTGCGCGAAAATTATGTGCTTATGGGGCGGTTGAAATATTCCGTTGTCATTGAAACGGCGAATATGCACGAGCACATGTATGAGGAATCAGATGGTGTGCAGTTTTTTGAGCGTGGCTTGAGGGAAGTCCTGCATCAGTCATCTATTTTGGGAAATCCGGAGATTATCGTTGTGGACACTATGCCGAATGATGACGTTAAGAATTTGCTGAAAAAATATCCTCACGTTAAACGTTTTCCATTTCGTTTGGGTGAGTATTTTGCATGCAAGAATTATGGCTTTAAAAAAAGCGTGGGAGACGTCGTGATATTCTTCGATTCTGATTGCATTTGGCTGCCCGGCTTTGCACAGGCAGTGAAAGACACTTTTGAGAATCATCCCGAAATCAGCATATGCTGCGGCTTGACGCATTATCCTCTTCACTTAAGGGGAAAGGCGCACACCGTGGTTGATTTCGTGCCTACTGGAAAGTTTGGTAGGATTCGGGTAGCGGTGGCGAACAATCTCGCTGTTCGCAGGGATGCGTTTAAGAAATATCTTTTCAAGGAAGGCCTGCCAAGAACCCGCGCGGCTGTTGCTCTATTCTCTTTTCAGGTTTGGAAAGATAAACAGCTCTACCGCAATCCCGCCATGGAACAAATTCACAGGTATCACCACAAGTGGGTTCCGCGACGTCTGCAGGTTGGCTATGATGCTATTGCTGCGAGAAAGCTGGAAGCAGGATACCCTCAGTCATCCTGGGTGAAAAATATCGGAATTTTTTTCCCGTTTGTCTGGTGGCCCGCAAGAGTTATGAAAGACCTGAAGAACGCGGTGAGGGCGCGCCAGATTCTCAATATCAGGCTGATTGAATGGCCTTTTATGTTCATAATCATTGCCGGCTGCCGGCTGTTTGAGACCGTTGGAATGTTAATTGGTCTTGTCTACCCGCAATACTTCACTCGAAAATATGAAGCCTGATATCTCAATTATTATCCCGTTGTACAAGCAGAAGTCAGTAGAAGACTGTGTTGATTCTTTATTGCGGCAAAATACAAGCGCGAAATACGAGATTATTGTTGTTGACAGTTCTCCTGAGGCAATTTTTGTAAAAAAGCATCAGAATGTGAGAGTTATTCGCCTGAAAGAGAGGGCTTTTCCTGGAATTGCGCGCAATATTGGAATATCAGCTGCGAAAGCTGATATTCTCGCTTTTATTGACGCCGACTGCGTTGCTGATGAGAAATGGCTGCAATTTATTCTTGAGTCGCACAGACTTCACGATGTTGTTGGAGGAAAGATAGCCAACGGAAACTCATCCAGATTGAGCGGCTGGAGCATTTACTTGTGCGAGTTTGGGGAGTTTTCTGGAGGCAAAAAGAGGCTTCTTTACTCTGTGCCCAGCTGCAATATTTCTTACAAGAGGATTATTTTCAAAAAATATGGTGGGTTTCCTGAGACGCGCACGAGTGAAGACACTGTTTTCAACGCGCGCATACGCGAGAAAGTGCTGTTCGATCCAAAAATGGTTGTTTATCATATCAACAGGACTGACTTGCCCTCTATTTTTGATACCTGCATTAAACTTGGTTATGGTTCCGCATCCGCGAGAAGGACTGCCTTGTTGCCAGGAAGTTTTCTTGTCGATATGCCTTATCTTATACCGTTGTTGTTTCCGTATCGATTGCTGCTTATTATTGGAAGGGCAATAAGGTCCAATAACGTGACTATGCTTCTGCTGTCAAGCCCATTGATTTTTCTAAATTTGCTGGCTTGGAATCTTGGCTTTTTCAAAGGCGCACTGGAGAAATAGTCATACTCTTATTCTCATCATCTTGTCATGGCCTAGCCTTGGTAATCCCCTGCCGTCCTGCCCAAAGTCTATCCTACTGCCATCGTGTAATCTTGCGCCAGGAATGGCATCTGCCAGTATAGTTTCATCTTTTAATTTACCATCATAGACAAAACTGCTTACCTTGTTTAGGTGTGCTTGCTCCTCTGCATACGTGTAATACAAATGGACGAATTTGTTGTCGGCAAAATCAAGGTCAATTGCCAAGCCCGGCAGTCCGTTCTCGCTTGTTTGTGTTATTGGAAGTTTTCAAATTGGCAGTGTTTGACCTCTAAAGTAATGATAAGGTAATGATATACAGTGCCTGTATCGCGCACTGTAAAAAGAAAGCTGCCATCTTGGAAAAATGCAATCACCCCATGGAACATCAATGTTTTCAACAAGTACTTCTACTGATGGAGGGTGCGCACAGCTGGCTTAAACCAGCAATAATATTGCAGCTTTTTCATACGCCGCGGCCCGGATTTGAACCGGGAAATCCTTTCGGAAACAGCCTTTCGCGAATCAAATTCCAGGGCTGCGCAGTACCAGGTTGTGCCACCGCGGCATACTGAGAAATTGTCTACAAAGGTCTTATAAAGCTTTCTTACAAAAATTAAAAATAAAAGAGAATTATTTGTGTTTTCCGAATGCGTGGTGGTAGCCGGAGAACAGCATGCTTAATGCAAGCAGCAGGACTGCCCATCTCAAATTGTCAACCCATGCAAAATATAATGCAAGGATTCCCACAATCAAATATATCCATCCACGTACTTGTGGCACTACCATAGTATCACCTCTTTTCGTAGAAATAAAGAAAGCAGATATATAAATATGGTGGCGATGGGGAGATTTGAACTCCCGACCACCGGCTTATGAAACCGATGCTCTGACCAGGCTGAGCTACATCGCCGTGACAGAAATGCCACTATTGAAAGTTTAAAAACATATCGTGTTATTTTAACGCAGAAATAATGCTGTCCTTGACTTTCTTTAGCTCTTCAGGCGTTGTTTTCTGTTCAGGCCAGTGTTTTAGCCCGTCATTGATAAAGCGGGGTATAATGTGAAGATGTGTGTGAAACACCATTTGTCCTGCTGCTGGCTTTGTGTTGAATATCGTGTTGAAGCCCTGCGCATTGACTGCATTCATGACAGCCGGCGCTATTTTTTTGGTTTTGACAATTATTTCAGAAAGAACTTCATCAGGCGTCTCAAGCAAATCCGTGTAGTGCTCTTTTGGCACGACTAATGTGTGACCTTTATTGCTTGGATGTATGTCCAAGAAAGCGACGATTTTGTCGTTTTCATATACAAAGTCAGCCGGCACTTGTTTTTTGATTATCTTGCAGAAAATGCAATCGTTCATTTCTTCGCTGCCTTTGGTTTTTTGAATTTTGCCGCCGGCTTTTCAAGTTTTTTTAGGTATTCAACATTTTCCGGATACTTTGATTTTCTCATAGAATCCCAAGGCAGCTTTAAAGAATCAAACTGCTGGCAGGTCATTCCTGCTTGAATTATCTCTCCGCAGCTGAAGCCGCGTGCTTTTTTTCTCACACCCCGGTGTATAACGTATGCTTGATGCATTTTTATTCCTCCGTGATTTTAAGCAGTTCTGTGAGCGACTGTATTTTGTTAGCAAATTCTCTTTTCCCTCTTCGATCGATAAGATACGCCTTGATTCCTGCTGCTTCCGCGCCTTTTATGTCTGTTTCCATGCTGTCGCCTATCACCACGGCGTCTCCTTTCTTCAGCTTCAATTTTTTGAGCGCGATTTCAAACAATCCTTCTGTTTTCAGCTTGCCTTCTGCGTGGCTGACGATGACCGCATCAAATAAATCTTTCATTCCAAATTTCTCGATTGCCTCCTCAACGTTTCCGTGCGGCGCGTTGCTGACAACCGCGAGCTTGATTTTCTTGGCTTTCAGGGCTTTTAAAGTATCAATTGTCTCTGGATAGATTTTTGCCAGCAATCTGTTCTTGTTCCAGACGCCTATGAGTTTTTCAATGATAATCGGTATTGGTCGGACGTTGAATGCGTTGCAAACTTCAGTAAATGCGGTTGCCTGGTCTTCGTAGTGCTTTGTCATTAGCACTTTTTCAAACTGTTCTGCAAACTGGCCAAAAGGCATCCGTACTCTCAGAATATGAAAGCTCTGCTTGAGCGGTGAATAGGTTCCGTTTTCAACCAGTGTCCCCCAAAAATCAAATAATACTCCCTTAACCATTATGTATGCTGGGAAGCAACGCCTTTAAAAAGATTTCGCAGTCGTGGGTGCTGTCAACTTAATGGTGCCGCGCTGGTCTTTGACTGACTTTTCTTCTCCCCTTGCAAGTGCGGGGCGAGAAAAGTCACCTCGACAATGTCGAGGCAGCGCGGCCAGCACCAGAGAGTTGACTTAACCCACAGTCGTAGCATTTTTATATACAATTGCTTGCTAAGCAGCGATATGCCAGACGCCACGTTGCAGGATTTTAAGAAAGTTCAGTGGAGTGAATTGCGCGCTGCTGCGGTCAAGGATTTGGAAACTGAGCGCGCTGAGCTTGCCCGCAGTTTGCCGCGTGATGAAAAAGACATTGCACAGTGGAAGGCGTATTACCAGAGGCGCGTGGTGTGCCTTGAGAATGAAGCTATTAACATTGCTGCGCGTTTGATCTGGACTAACTGTTCTGACAAGGAAGGGCTTATCAGGCGATATCTTGATATTCTTAATTTGCTGATTCAAGGCATTAATAGGGAGGAGGACTTGCACGTGCTTGAAAGCATGATGAAAGTTTACGTGCAGTCAGAGGCGCGTCGTTTGAGAGCGGAGCATCCTGAGTTTTTTTGTTAAGATATTTTAGCGACCTTCTTAGAAGGTCGTTACTCATGGACAGGGCGGGATTTGAACCCACGGCCTCCCCGCTGCCAGCGGGGCGTTCTACCGGGCTGAACTACCTGCCCATACGCTAGTGCGAAGCACAAGCCGCATGTCGTGGGGCTTCACGCCCCACTTGGGTGCTTTGGATCAAACCTTTCGCAAAGGTTTGGAGCTGAACTACCTGCTTAATGGGTTTGGCTTCGAGATTGACGGTATATAAGGGTTTCTACAAAAACATTTTTATTCCGATTGAATTCAATTGATATTATGCCGGATAGCAAAAAAGCGGTGAAAGTGCTGAAAATCCTGAAGAAGGCCTACCCAAAGGCAAAATATTATCTTAATTTTAAGACGCCTTTGGAATTATTGGTGGCTGCCATTTTATCAGCACAAGTTCGTGATGAAATTGTTAATGCTTCCACTCCTGAATTGTTTGCAAAATACAAAAATGCAGATGACTACGCCAAAGCTTCTGTCGCTGACTTGTTGAAATACATCAGCAAGGTAACATTTGCCGGCAACAAGGCAAAGCACATTATTGAAGCGTGCAAAATTCTGGTTAAAAAGCACAACGGCAGGGTGCCTAAGACCATTGAGGAATTGACAGAACTGCCCGGAATTGGAAGAAAAACTGCAATTGTCATTCAGACAAATGCGTTTGACATCGTGTCAGGTGTTGTTGTTGACACGCACGTCATCAGAGTTTCCTACCGGCTGGGCTGGACAAAAAACACAAACCCTGACAAGATTGAAAAGGATTTGAATGCTTTGATTCCAAAAGCGCATTGGAAGGAGACACAGTGGCTTTTGAAAGCACACGGCAGAGCAGTCTGTCAAGCGCCAACACCGTATTGTTCTAAGTGCCCTGTTGCGAAATTGTGCCCGAAGGCCGGCGTTAAGAAGAAGCTTTAACCGAGGAATTCTTTCAGCTTGTTTAGTGCTTTCCTTCGGTGGCTTATTTCGTTTTTTTCTTCTGGCATCATTTCTGCTAATGTTTTCTTATAGTCTTCTGGCTGGAATATTTTGTCCCATCTGAAGCCTCGTGTGCCTCTTGGCTGCACAATTGTTCCTCTTAGTGTGCCTTCGAAGAAATGGATTTCTGTTGGTGATACTGCATGCCTATGATTGTTTTTGCTGTTGCTTTGCTGCCTTCTGCAAGGTCTGCAATGCCTTCTATGCCGATTGTTTCCTCAAACCATCTGATGAGCGGTCCTGGCAGGCCTTTGAGTTTTTCCATGAAAAGTGAGGTGTCTTCAACAATAAATTGTGCTTTTTTGTGTGCAAATGCTTCTTTGATTTTTTTCCCTTATTATCTTATGCGGGTCAAGTTCTTGTATTTCGTGTAGGTCAAGTTGTATTTGTTCAACGTCGGGTATTATCGCTTTGACTTCTGCAAGCTTGTTTTTGTTTCCTGTGATGAAATAAAGTCCCATATGTTACCTGAGCTTTTCGGCTTATGTGCTGAGTAGTAGCAACTGAGCCTATAAGTGGACACGCCGAGATTTGAACTCGGGGCCCCATCGTTGCGAACGATGTGCTCTACCAGGCTGAGCTACGTGCCCTTAATCCGTAGCTCTCAGAAGTTCCTATAAAAAACTTACTTCAGCTTCAGCGCTTTCTTTATCGCTTCTTTGTCGTAGCCGACGATTATTGTGCCGTTGATATCCAAAACAGGAACTCCCATCTGCCCTGACTTTTCTATCATTTCTTGTGCTTTTGCCTGGTCTTTGCTAACATCTATGTCCTTAAATTCTATTTTGTTCTCTTTTAGAAATTCCTTTGCTGCGTGGCAGTAAGGGCATGTTGGTGTTGAATAGACAATGACTTTTGGCTTTTTCGCTTCTGGCATAACTACCTTTGTTTATCAGAGTTATTTAAATGTTATGTATTATTCCCCGTATTAATTCTGAGCCAATCGAGAATTATTGATGGAAGTTCCCGCTTGGCAAACATGTTGGTGCCGTGCCCTGCATTTTCAAACAGTACAAGTTTTGCATACGGGTTGTTGTTTGCTATTTGCTGTGAGCTTTGCGCACTATATTCATCATCCCTGCTTGCAATTATCAGGAATGGTTTGTTGAATTTTGTGTTTGCTGTTGAAACTCCGCGGAAATCAAGCCCCGGGCTTAATAATACAACTGTCGCTACATCCGCATCGTTTGCCGCGTAATTTAGTGCAGTGTTTGCACCTATGCTTGCACCGACAAGTGCCAGTTTGCTGACATCTGCTCCCTGGTTTTCAAGCACTGCTTTCATTGCTGCAATATCGTATGCCATATTTTGATAATCTGCTGGCTTGAATTTTTCCAAGTCGCCGGTGCTTTGCCCGTGTCCCCGCGAGTCAAAAGTTATGACGGTGTATCCATTGCGCTGCAGCCATCGAGCAAACCCGTCCCAGTCAGTTTTGGTGCGCCTTAGCATGTGTAGCAGAATTACTGGTGTGCCGCCTGGCTTGCCTGGATAGAGGTTGTAAGCGATTGCATAGCCGTCTTGTGTTGTTGCAAATGCGGCGGGTGGTTGCCCAATGAGGGGTTTTAATTGCGGCTGTGCGCTTGGTTGTGCTTCAGGTGTGCACGCAATCAATAGAAGGCAGACAATCAAAAACGCGCGCTTCATATTACAGTGAATAGTCCTTTTGTCTTGGCGGCATGGTCTTTGATGGTGCATTCGTACGTGAATTCGCCTTGCTTGTTTGCAGTAAATTCTATAAAGACATCTTCGCCTTTTGGCAGTTGTTCTGCAATATCAAATGAAGGCATTGTGAATTTGTGGTCTTCGTCCTGTGCTGTTATAATTAGCCGGACTTTGTTTCCCATTCGTGCAATCAGTTTGCTTGGCAGGCATTCGTTTGCCTGCGCTTCAAGTTTTGCTTCAACATCTGCGCCTTCAGGTCCTGTTGGTGGCGGCTCGTATAATGGTTTTGAGGGCATTGCTGTGTCTTCTTCAACTATCTTTATTTCTTCCATCACGACCGGCACAATTTCTTTTTTTTCTGCTGGCTGTGCCGCACATGCCACTAACAATGCTAACATGAGAAATATTATTCCTCTTTTCATAGCTTGGAATACACAGTTTGCAGTATTTAAACATTGTGTGCAGAAAATACTACTTTTTCCAGATTAGCCAGAGTCCGAGAAGGAATAGAGGCAATGTCAGCCATTGTCCCATTGTTAATGGCCCATAGGAAGGCAAATCCTTGATGAATTCCACGGCAAAGCGGAATATTCCGTACAGGGTTAGATAGATGCCGAAAAGCATTCCGTGTTTCAATTGTTTGTTTCGCAATGAGTACAATATTCCAAATATGACTACATTATATGCTGCTTCATATATTTGTGTAGGGTGCCGCGCTCCTTCTGCTCCTGGAAATACAACTCCCCAGGGCAGGTTTGTAGCAACACCGTAAAGTTCTCCGTTGATGAAATTTCCTATTCTGCCGAATGCATTGCCGAGTGCTATTGGCACGCAGAAGATGTCTGCCAAATGCAGGAATGGTATTCTTTTTTTTCGTGTGCCGTACCACCAGGAGGCAAATGCCACGCCTGCCAGCCCGCCGTGGAAGCTTAGTCCGCCTTCCCAGATGAATAATATCCTCCAAGGCGCATTTATGAAGTAAGCAGGGTTGTAGAATATGGCGTAGGCGAGCCGTGCGCCAAGTATCATGAAGATAACCATCCAGCCGAGCAGTGAATCGAGTTCTTTTTCAGATAGGCTTAATTTTCCCTGTCGTATTGCTGAACGGACATAATAATAGGTTACCAAGAATGCAAGAACATACATTAGTCCATACCATCTTATTTCAAGAGGCCCTAATTGCAGTATGGTTGGGTTAAGTGTGTGGGTGAACATTTCTCAACACTCGTGTTATGTATACGCGTATTAAATTCATTGTTGGGAACAGGATAAGAAGCCCAAAGAGCAGTGCTGCGTTGATATTTATTTTGCCAATCATGTTTAGTATGAACTGTGCACAGAAATACAAGCTTGCACTCAGTACAATGAGCGGTATGCTGGTGCTCAACGGAGTGGCAAAAAGTGTTTTTGCGCGAAGGAATGGATAGCTGAATACTGCGGCAACGCCAACTACCAATATAAGTCCAAAAAGCACGTTGCCCGCTATGTTTGGCGTGCCCGGAACTATTTTTTGTACAAGCACGTGCCTTAATCCTGCTATCAGGTCAAGAAATTTGTAAAGTATGAAGCACGCAATCCAGAGTAGGTTTATTTTTGCAAATCCAAGAAAATAATGCTTGTATGTTTTTTTTTCCCCTGCTATGTGGGTTGCCATCCACCAGCTGCTGCCGTGGAATATGCAGTATAGCAGGTAAATAATGGCAAAAAGCAGCAGGATTAGTGTGATAAGTTTTGCAGTGTATGGCCACATTTCCGTGCTGAAGAGCTTTGACAAAAGTCCTGTTGGCACCCTGCCCGGCTGTTGCTTTAAGATTTCTGATAGTTGGTTTGCAAGCAGCACTGAGTGTTCTATTATTTTGTCGCTTACTGGTGTTGTGAAGAATCCCCAGGCGAGGAAGAATAAGGCGTCAATGATTGATGCGATTACCAGCCAGAAAGGGTTTTTCTTTAACAGCAGAAGTGCGTTTCCGAGTTCCTTGACAACCGGGTATTTTGTCAGGTCTTTCAAGTTGCATTCACCGCCTGCTGTATTGCTTGTTGCACTGATGGTGTTGGGAATAACGTGTCCATTGACATTGTGAGGAACGCGATGATGATAAGGACTATAATTACAATGACCATTACCTGCCAGTCCCCCTTTTCCATGCCTTGAACGCTCTTATTATGGTATTTAAGCTTTGTGTACTAAAGTTTTATATACGCTTGCCGGCACTTGATTGCAAAAAGATGGTGCATTTATCTGAACGCGAGGAGCAGCTTCCTGACCAGGCAATTGAGAGATTGATTGAACTAATGGTAGAGGAGCCGCGTATTCTTTCGCTTGGCCCTGGCGAGCCGGATTTTGATTTGCCAAAGCCATTGGTTGCAGAGGTGAAGCGCCTTGCAGGAAATTCGAATCATTATTCCCCTGCAGGTGGCTTGCATGCTTTGCGGTCTGCAATATGCAAAAAGGTAAGGCGGGACAACAAAATTTCCGCCAGGCCCGAGAATGTTACTGTCGCTTGTGGCTCGCAGGAGGCATTGATGCTTGCCGCCGCCTG
>JAWCRZ010000016.1:0-18173 GCA_038868995.1 Candidatus Woesearchaeota archaeon
CGTACCAAGAAGCAGAAGCTACGACGTTCTCGAAAGCTTAGAAAGAAAGGGCTTCGTCATAATGAAACTGGGCAAACCAATCAAATACATCGCAGTACCACCTGCAGAAGTCCTTGAAAGAGTCAAGAAAACCATTAAGGAAGACGCAGAAAAACAGACAGAACTCATTGAAAGCCTGAAAAAATCAGAAGTCTTGGAAGAACTTAACGTACTCCACAAACAGGGAATAGATCTCGTCGAGCCAGCAGACCTCACCGGCGCCGTACGCGGAAGAAGCAACCTGTACAACCATCTTGCATCAGCAATCAAAAACGCAGAAAAAACTGTCTGCATCATGACAACCGAAGCGGGTTTGAATAGAAAATCAGAAGCACTCAAAGGAGCATTCCAAAAAGCAAAAGAAAAGGGAGTCCGCATAAAAATCCTCGCGCCATCAAAGGCGCAGTCAAAAACACTGAGCCAAGTGGCCCAAATAAAAAACGTAGACACACTACCAGCGCGCTTCTGTGTTGTAGACGGCAAACAAGTAACTTTTATGGTAATGGATGATGCAGACATACACCCGAACTACGACTTCGGCGTCTGGGTTAATGCAGCAAACTTTGCCAAATCATTCGAGAACATGTTCAACCTTATCTGGGAAAAGAACTAAATTTACAACCCAAACCTTTTTATATTCTCCCACATAGAATGGCACATTATAAGAGGTGATTTTTATGGCTGAGGAAGTACTTATCAGAATTGTCTTAGCAGTTATTGTAGGCATTTTGTTCGGAATTGTCTATTGCATGAGAGTGCTTGTTTTAATGGAAAGACGCGTAGCACGCATTGAAGAGCATATGGATAACATAATGCATAAAGTACTGCAGGAAGAAATCCGCATTGAGCGCGGACTGAAAAGACGAAAATAATGCAAACCTTCACTTCACCGTTTCTTCCAAAAATACTCACAGACCGTGGCAGATTGCTGCGGCACCTTGAAAAAGCGGAATTGGCTATTTCATTTCATCTCCAAAAAATTGTACCAAAAGGCAGCATAATCTGTGCATACCACCCAAAAAGCATACTTGCAAAAATACTTCCAAATATAGCCAAAGAAAAAAACTGCAAAATAATAGCAATACACGGCACAAAAGAAGCAATGCAGGCATTCATAAAATCAGGAACTCTCACATACGAATTGCCTCATAAAGCAGATACATTTCTTGCAGAACCAGACGGGTTAACGGCAGACGGCGCTCTTTTCAACCCCAAAGAAGTTTGTGAACTACCCCACAACGAAATAATCGCAGTTGGAAGCGTGCTTCAATTCACAAATAAAAGACCGGCCAACTATGATGTGGCAAATGTTTCCAAAATTGTAACTGAAATAGGCACATACACTCCAGAACACCTGGCACTAGAAATTCCTAACGCTTTTTTCTGGCCTTCTTCACATTCTTAGGTTTGGCTTTATGCCTTACCTTAACAGCAGCCCTCGCAGGCGCCTTCATTGCACTGTCAAGATTCGCAATCTCCAACTCAAGCTCCCGAATCTTATTTGAATTATCCTCCAAATCAAGCAACTGGCCGCATTCAGGGCACTTGAAATTAAAATCGTGGCTCTGCTCAAAATCAAGGCGAACACATTTGTTCGCACAAATGTAAAATTGCGTCGTCTTTTCCCTCTGCAGACGCTCCTGCAAACGCTCAAACTTCCGCTTCCTGATGTCCTGCGACAAATCCTTAATGCGCTTCTGATTAAAAGTCCAATAATAAATATACCATCCTTTTTTCTTATCCTTCTTACGTATAAAGCTAACCAGGTTGTTATCATACAAACGATACAACATGTTTCTTGTCAGGTTAATTTCTTTTTTTATACTATCTGCAAGCTTGAACTCAGAAACATTGCTCTTGTTGCGCAATGCCCTTACTAAAGGAAGAACATCCTCACCCGCAACTTCAGACACAATCTCGTCGACAATTTTACCGCTATTCTTATGTGCTGGCACGGAGTTTTCACGACGGGTGAGCTTTATAAAGTTTTCGTTAACTCTTCAAATGTCAACCCTTTAAACTCGGCCATTTCGACCGTAATTGCAAAGAACTGACCTGTTGCTTTCAAATCATCAGGGTTCAAAAAACGCCACGGCTTATTATTAAAACGGACAGCAACCAGCGGGCGGGCGCCGGCTCTTTTTGCATAATCCACCAACTCCTCCACTTCCCTTTTTTCCAAATACTGGCTGCTCCCACCCGTTGCCTTGCACTCAATGGCCAAATTAATACCCTGCCTATTGGCAATAATGTCAGGCGAAGGATACTTCATGCTTCCACTGCCAGCAACCCTGCACGCAGTCCACTCTTTCGTACCCCAAAATAAATGAATCAGTTCACGTTCCGCGTTCGAACCTTTCAGTTTAGCTTTCACGACAAATAATAAAACTGATTCATAGAATAAATTACTTTCTAAATGTCGGGAAAAAACAGAAAAAGCACAAAAAAGGCAAATTTTAAATAAAAACGACTTTTTCAAGCTTCTTGAGGTGGTTAACGATGACGGCAAACTCAAAACGGCTCATACCACTCGCTGCGATGGAACAAATCATGAAACAAGCAGGCGCGGAACGAGTTTCAGACAAGGCGAAGGCTGCATTAAAGGAAGTCCTTGAAGAATACGGCAAAATTGTTGCCACGGACGCAGTAAAGTTCGCGCTCCACGCAGGCAGAAAAACCATCAAAGCTGGCGACATAAAGCTGGCAGTAAAGAAATAATCAGGGCGTAATCCGCATAAAATCATGCGCGCAGATAACATTATCGAAAGCGGTGCGAGCATCCTCTTCCAATTCAGAAGTGTTCTTGTAACGCGCGCTGAAATGCGTGAGAACCAATTTCTTCACACCAGCCCTTGAGGCGATCTGGCCGGCCTCCAATGCAGTCAAATGCCCATGCTCAACTGCCTTGTCCTTCAACTTGCTCGAATAAGTGCTGTCAATAATCAGCATATCTGCATTTGAAGCAAGCTTGAAACAATTATCGTTGATTAGAGTATCCGTCATAAAAACAATCTTTCTTCCTTTAACCAATGTCGTGGCATCTTCCGGCAAAACCCTTTTGCCCTTAAACTCAATTGAATGCCCCTGCTGGAGCTTTCCAAGCAATGGACCTTCAGGAATTCCCAATTTTTTCACATAATCAACCTTAATCCTCCGCCTGTCCTTCTCAATAAATGCAAAAGCAACACACGGCACTGGGTGTTTCATAGGCAAACTTTCAAGTTCATAATCATCATTCTCAAAGAATTTGCCAGCGTGCACCTCGGTAATCTTAATATTGAACTTTGTTTCAAACTCAATTCCACCAAACAAGGCCTCAAAAGCCCTTTTGCTGCCCCTCGGGCCATAAATTTCAACACACCTGTTCAATTCCAAAGAAGCGATAGTCAACAACATTCCCGGCAAGCCAAGAATATGGTCACCATGCCAATGTGAAATACAAATTTTAGTGACCTTTGACAAAGGAATGCCCGCAATCTTCATCTGCCGTTGCGTGCCCTCGCCACAATCAAACAGAATTCCATCTGACTTAAACTGCAAAAAGACGGCACTCGGATTTCTTTCCTTAGTCGGCATCATACAAGAAGTGCCTAAAAATGTAATTTGCATAATCAGATTCTCACTTCATCACTTTATAAAAGTATAGCAAAGATTTTTAAACCTATATACTGCAGACAATAATATGCACAAAATCAAAACACTACTCGTCAAAAATGCTGTTATCACAGAAAACAGTCCAGCTGCACGCGAATTATTCGAAAAAAACAACTATGGCAACCAACTTACGGATGGAAGAGTAAAACTTTCATTGCTTGAAGCAGTATACCTTGCTGAAAAGGAAAAAATAACGGTGCTCAATGGCAGAAACAATGAGATCAACTTTGACAAACTTTGCAGAAAAGCCGCGCGCATGGAGCATGATTTCTGGACACGCTATGCTGTTTTCAAAGATTTCAGAAATAGAGGATATGTCATAAAAACAGCACTCAAGTTCGGAGCGGACTTCCGCATTTATGAAAGAGGCGTAAAACCTGGACAGGACCACGCAAAATGGATAGCATACCCTGTGCGGGAAAGCCAAAAAATGACTTGGCAGGACTTCGCAGCAAAAAACAGGGTTGCACACAGCACAAAAAAGAAGCTGCTGATTGCAATAGTGGATGATGAAGGCGATGTCAGCTATTGGGAAGCACGCTGGTTGAGACCGTAAAAACTTAAATACACATCAAAACTGCACTTTTCTCATGCAATACAGAGACAAAATACTCAGCATGGCACAAACAGCGCCACTTTTGCCGAGCAATGTCGCCAAAGCACTCAACACAAACAGCATAATGGCAGGCGCAATGCTATCTGAAATGTGCGCAAAAGGAATGCTAAAAACAAGCACGCTAAAAGTAGGCGGCTCACCACTCTATTATGTGCCAGGCAAGGAAACACAGCTCTTGCAACATATCAACAGCTTAAACGAGAAAGACAGACGCACGGTCCAAAAACTGCAAGAGGAAAAAATAATCCGCGAATCAGAAGCAGACCCATTGACGAGAGTTTCCCTGCAGACCATTAAGGACTTTGCCAAGCCGCTTATCGTCCAGTACGATGGTAAGCAGGAGACGTTTTGGAAATGGTTTGAAATATCGGACAAAGAAGCAGAAGAACACATCAGGCAACGCCTCGAATCCCAAAAATCAACAACCGAAACACAAAAAGTCCCAATTGAGACGCAAGCCAAAACTCCAGAAACTCCAAAAACCGAGTTTAAAAAACAAAAACCGATACAGGAAACACTTGCGCCCAAGCCAGCGCTGCCAACAGGAGACTTCTGGGACAAATTGCAGTTGTTTTTCCAGCAAAGCAACATCACTTTACATGAAAAAACAGTAGTTAAAAAGAAAACCGAATTTGACCTTATAGTAGAGCTGCCATCCCCGGTAGGAATATTATCCTATTACTGCAAAGCGCGCAGCAAGAAAAAAATTACTGACGGAGACATCAGCGCGGCCTATGTCCAGGGGCAAATCAAAAAACTGCCAGTCATCTTTCTTACAGATGGAGAGCTTACAAAACAAGCGCAGGCAGTACTTTCACAACTCAAAGGAATAACGGTGAAAAAGGTCTAATGGGCGTCAACTTCAAAGACATAATTATACGGCGACAAATAACTTTTGAAAACCTTGCAGGCAAAACACTAATTGTTGACGGCTACAACACATTATACCAGTTCCTCAGCACAATACGAGGCAGGGACGGGAGCCTGTTCACAGACCATCACGGCCACGTAACCAGCCACCTAATTGGACTTTTCGCCCGCGTTACAAACTTAATGCAGAAAAAAATAAAGCTTGCATTTGTATTCGATGGGCAAGTGCCCGAGTTAAAACACAAAGAACTTGCAAAAAGAGCGGCACTCAAAAAAGAAGCTGAACAAAAATATGAACAGGCGCTCGCAACAGAAGATGTTGAAGAGATGAAAAAATATGCGGCACGCACTTCCCGCCTAACAAAAGAAATGGTGGCGCAATCACAAGAACTTCTCACCGCACTTGGAATACCTTGGATAAGAGCACCAAGCGAAGGAGAAGCGCAGGCAGCATACATGGTAAAATGCGGTCACGGGTGGGCAGTCGCATCGCAGGATTACGACAGCTTGCTGTACGGCACACCACGGCTTCTGCAAAACCTCTCGGTAGAAGGCAAACGGAAAGTACCTGGAAAGCTTGCCTTCACAACAGTTGAGCCAACACTAATTGACCTGAAAGAAAACCTCACCGCACTTGGAATATCCCAGGAACAGCTAATCTGGCTGGCAATTCTAACCGGAACCGACTATGCACCTGGCGGTGTCAAGGGCATAGGACCAAAAAAAGGTCTGGCAATAGTAAAAAGGCACAAAACACCAGAAGAAGTATTTGAGCCACTTAAACCAGAATTTGACTGGCGCGCAATAATAGAATTATTCAAAAAAATGCCAGTAACTGACAATTATTCGCTTGAATGGAAGCCGGTTGACAGGAAAAAAACATACAGTTTTCTCGTAGAGAAGCATGACTTCAGCGCAGAGAGAGTTGGCAAAGTGCTTGATGCAATCGCTCCTGCAAAAAACCAAAAAGCACTCGGAGATTTTGCATGATTCTCAGAGAGGCGCTCAAAAAAAAGCTCAATGCAAAAGAGCTTAGCCAGCTAATAACAAGTTTTGACATAATTGGAGATATCGCAATTATTGAAATTCCTCCCGTACTAACTAAAAAAGCAAAAGTAATCGGAGAAACTCTTCTAATGCTGCACAAAAATATCAAAGTTGTAGCGGCAAAAAAAGGAGAGCATAGAGGAAAATACCGAAGGCAAAAACTCCGCATTATTGCGGGAGAAAAAAGATTCGAAACACTGCACAAAGAAAGCGGAATTTTAATGCAATTGAATGTTGCAAAATGCTATTTCTCCCCGCGTCTTGGCAGCGAGCGCATGAGAATAGCAAAACAAGTCAGGAAGGGCGAAAAAATACTTGTTGCCGGTTCTGGAGTTGCGCCTTATCCCCTTGTTATATCCAAACATTCGCCGGCAAAATCAATAGTTGCAGTTGAAGCAAACCCCATTGCCCACAGCTACGCAAGAAAAAACATAGCCCTTAACAAAGCGAGCAACATTGTTTTAGTCAAGGGAGATATAAACAAACTCCCACCTTCCAAATTCGACCGTATAATATTAGCAATACCCCACGAAGGCATCAAACTCTACCAAACGCTTATGAAATTTGCAAAAAAGAATACTATTCTGCACATTTACGATTTTGCACCAGAAGAAAACCTTTTGCTGCCGGCGCTAAAACTTAAAGGAATAAAAATACTCAGAGTTGTGAAAACACAACAAGTAGGAGTAAGAAGATATAGAGTTTGCATTGATGCAAAAGTTATCCAAACATCTTGAGATAGTCATCCCCTTCCATATCAACCTCTGCAGAAACCTTGTGAACAGCATTCACAAAATCATCCTCCCTGATCTTCGTCCGGTTGTCACGGATGGCGAAATAACCCGCTTCGGTTGCAACTGCCTTGATTTCAGCGCCGCTGAAGCCATCAAGCATTTTTATTATCTTATCCTTGTTAATCCTGCCAAGAGTCATATTCTTCGTGTGAATCCTGAAAATCTCCCTTCTTGCTTCCTCATTAGGCAATGGAACGTGAATCAAACGGTCGAGACGGCCAGGCCTGACAATAGCCGGGTCAAGAATGTCCTTCCTGTTTGTACAGCCGATAATCTTCACATTGTCCAATGGGTCAAAACCGTCAATCTCTGCAAGCAGTTGCATGAAAGTTCTCTGCACCTCGCGTTCGCCGGATGTTCCAATGTCAATTCTGACAGCAGCAATTGCATCAAGCTCGTCAATAAAAATAATACTTGGCGCCTTTTCGCGGGCAAGCTGGAAAATTTCCTTAACAAGCTTTGCACCTTCTCCAATAAACTTCTGAACGAGCTCGGAACCAACAACCTCAATGAACGTGCTCTTTGTGGAAGCAGCAACCGCTTTTGCAAGCAATGTCTTGCCAGTTCCGGGCGGACCATACAAAAGAATCCCTTTTGGAGGCTCAATCCCAACCTTTTTGAACAGCCAGGGCTTGGTCAACGGCAACTCTATAACTTCCTTAATCTCATCTTCCTGCGCTTTCAAGCCACCAACCTGCTCCCATGATACCGTTGGCTTCTCAATAATTACAAACTTATCAGCATCAAAGCGCCTTAACTGCTGCATCTTGCGCACGACAGTAAGGTTTTTCTGTTCTGCAAGCACCATATCACCAACGCTAAGCTTATCACAACCATCCATAATCTCAACCAAGAACTCATTTCCGTTCGGCAGGCGGATAAGCGCTTTGCTGTCAATAAAATCCCTCACTTCACACGCAATCAAAGGCGTGCGCCTGAACTTTTCCAACTCACGCTCAAGGTTTTCAACACTCTCGCGCAGAAAACGGTTTTCCTCCTCCAAACCGGACAAGTCCGCTTGATAACTAAATGTAACATCCTTTGCCGTCGCTTCTTTCGTGGCACTATCTTTTTCACTCATCTTCCATACATGCAAGAATTGGGATATTTAAAGCTATCGTCGTAAATATGCAGAGTTTTTGGTCAATTATCCATATTCCGCGCATAATCTGAAATCTATCTATTTACAACACGACGACAGACAATAAGATTTTTAGGAGCATGTGTCAACACTACCGGCTTTTTTTCTGTCACCAAAACATCATCCTCAATACGTATTCCAAAGTCAGCATACGTACCAGGTTCAGCGGTAATCACATTACCGGGTTGCAATGTCCAAGGGCGCGGCTGTACGTCATGCACCTCGATGCCCAACGAATGACCAATGCAGTGAATCATTGAAGGTCCAATTTCCCTGTGTGCAAAATCGTCAATATCCTCAAGCACGACACCAGGCATCATTTTTTCAATACATTTTTCCTGAACGGACAAAAGCCGCTCGTAAACTTTGCGCTGTTTTTCACTTGGCGTGCCAACAAACACTGTGCGCGTGATATCTGAACAATAATTCCTGTAAATTATGCCGAAATCAATCACAGTAAATCCCTTTAATTTTGCGCTTGTTGGAATATGATGAGGTGTCGCGCTATTTTTTCCAGAGGCAACAATCGCAGGAAAGCTCGGCTCAAAGCCAAACTGGCTTATCCGCATATTAAGAAATGTGAAAACATCACGTTCGGTTTTGAATTTGTGCATATTCGAACATATTTCTTGAAAAAGCGCATCGGTTATGGCACACGCTTTGGTAATCCGTGAAATTTCTTCAGCGCTTTTTGTCAATCTCAAATCCTGACATTGCTCTTCTATGCTTACAAGTTCAGCATTCCATTCTACTTTTACTTTCTGCGCAATAGCATGGGAAATCGCATTAGGAATAATTCCAATTTTTTTAGCCGGAAACTGCCTGCACACTTCCTTCAAAAAATCCCTTCCAACCTGCACGACATCTATAGTTGAAGCCTTTGCCATACGCGCCGCCTCAAAACCTGGAACAAACAACTTAGGCTTGCCAGAAGCAGGAATAACAAGGCATGCGACATTTGGCTTAACACCAGCAAAATAAGCTATGTTGAAATCCGCATTAAAAAATAAAGCAAGATCAGCATTAAGAACTTTCTGCAATTTTTGAAACATGATGATGAGCTACCAAACGTGGTCCGGATATGCTTCCTTGATTAGTTTCTCTTTACCTTTTGATTTTTTCCTGATTTTGTCGAGCAATTTATTGATTTCCTTCGCAACCGCTTTCTTCAAATCCATAGGATGCAGTTTTTTCGCAACATAATCCATTTCGATGGCATCGTAGGATTTGTAGACAATACTGCCTCCAAATTTTTCAGGGCGCTCAACCACAAATTCCTCCTTCCTGTCATGCTTGTGAACCATGATGACATATTTCAAAAATGCCAGCACGCCGTTATTCTCAACAACACCCGGCTCGCAGAATGCCAAGTTCATTTTTTCATTAACAACTTTCTCCGAGTCAAGCAAGTCAATTTTTGAATTTCTTTCAGAACTCGACATCTTTCCACCGGGCGTTAGGCCTGGAATCAAAGGAGTCATAATCTCAATGCGCGAGCGATATCCAATCTTCGGCAAATTCTCTCTTGCAAATACCAAAATCTTCCTCTGGTCAAGTCCTCCACACTGAACGTCAGCGCCAAGATATTCCTCGTCAATGCACTGCATAATTGGATAAATAAGTCCGGACAGCTTCGGGCTTTCGCCCATCTTGACCACTTCAGATGCCGCTTTTGTGCAATCGTGGACCGTAGCATAAGTTGCCATTCTCAAAACATCAAACATGTATTCTTTATTCAGCTGAAAATCAGAACCCTTGACAATTTCAACCTTTTTCGTGTCAACACCAATCGCATCAAACAACGCAGGAATAACAAGCTGGTAGTATTTGTATCTCTTTTCCAGCATTTCCCAGGGCGTCTTGTCCAGCGCACCATGAATATCGGCAAGAAGAACTTTAACTTTAAAACCGGCCCTTACAAAATCCGCCATTTTGGTCGCCCATACAAAATACCCAATATGAGGCATACCTGTAACCGACGTTCCCAAATAAGCAACAGGATGCTTTTTCTCCTTCAACAATTTCTTTAACTCATCCTCTGTAATAATCTCCTGCGTATTCCGCTTTACAAGGGCAAGCCGTTCATCGATATCCATGGCATCAACACCCTAATACGTTTTTATAAATCTTTTGCACTGGACACCAATGCACAACCTATAAAAAACAACAGAAAGCATTACAAGACATGCAGCTAATTCCAGTATCAGCATTAAGCAGCTGGGTTCACTGCCCACGCCAATTTTACCTATCATACGTGCTTAAAATAGAAGAACCGCCAAAAGACACCATGATTCTCGGCTTAATCAAGCACAAACTCCACGAACAGATAGCAGACAATGAAGAAAAAATTGTCACACAACTCAAGTCAAATGAAAACACAGCAGCAACTTTGCAAAACACATACATAAACATCCTTAAAAACATAATTGCCAGCCAGGCAAACTCATTAAGGTCAGTGCAAATGCCTTTGAGCACAGCATTTCAAAAAGCACTGCCGATAGCAAAATTCGAAGCAGAAGAACTCGCGTCGAGAATTATTCCACTGCTCGGCAAAGGTCTTACCGGTGAAGCGCTCTGGCACGCTTTAACACCAAAAATCAAAACAGAATATGCCATTCAAAGCAAAAAACTCGGGCTAAAAGGAAGAATAGACCGTCTTGAACTGCACCCGACAGGCATATTGCCGGTAGAACTAAAAAGCGGCAAAGCACCGGCAGAGGGTGTATGGGAAGAACACAGAGTACAGGCAGCATCTTATGCACTATTACTTGAAGATGCCTTCTCAACAACCGTTCCGGAAGCCGTTGTACAATACGTAGACCACAATGTGCGCAGGATAATAGTATTAAACCCATTCATAAAAGAGCGGATAGCAGAAATAACAGCAAAAGTACGCTTCTGCCTTGAAACAAAAGAGCTCCCCAAACGTTGTGGCAGGGAGAACTGCGCGTCATGCGACAACAAAATTTTTGCGCAAAACCAGTTATAACGCTTCACAAAACACAACCAAAACCTTTAAATATCATTTCGCTCTGAAGAGTGTTATCATTCAAGAAAGGTGATACGCCATGGACGATCAAAAAAAGTTCTCAAAACAACTCATTGGAAAAACAGTCGTGAGCAAAAGCGGCAAACGATTTGGAGAAGTGGGAGATATCGCCTTTGAAACCAAATCAGGAGAGCTGATACACGTTATTCTCAAAAACCCAACACAATACACAGAGAAATTAGAGCTTGAAAAAGGCAAGGCAGGAGAACTCTTAATCCCATTCAGCGCAGTAATAGCAATGGGCGACTTTTTGGTAATTTCTGAAGAAGACATCGTATAATTTTCTTTTACAACAATCTTTTTATAGAATTGAGACAGGCAGATTATTATGGGGGATACAAGCACAATCTGGACTGAGAAATACCGCCCCAAAAACTTTGATGGCATCAAAGGACAGGAAGAAATAGTAGCAAAACTACGTGCTTTTGTAAGCCAAAAAAACCTGCCCCACTTATTGTTTGCAGGACCAGCAGGAGTCGGCAAAAGCACCCTTGCATTGGTTATCGCTCGCGCTTTTTTCGGAGACCAATACAAAGAAAACTTTTTGGAATTAAACGCGAGCGACGAGCGCGGAATAGAAGTAGTGCGCAACAAAGTCAAGGACTTTGCAAGAACAAAAACAATGGGCAACGTGCCATTCAAAATAATCTTTCTTGATGAGTGTGATGCCTTAACTAAAGAGGCACAGCAGGCATTACGCCGCACAATGGAAAATCACACCTCCACATGCAGGTTCATAATGGCGGCAAATTACAGTAGCAAAATAATCGACCCGATCCAGAGCAGATGTGCTGTGTTCAGATTCAAACCATTGTCAAAAAATCACATCATAGAACTTATTGATGACGTCGTAAAAGGCGAAAAAATCTCAATTGCGACAGAAGCAAAAGACGCGCTCGCTGCCGTAGCGGACGGCGACTGCAGAAGAGTCGTAAACATACTCCAAAGCTGCGCTGCAGTTGCAAAGCACATAACACCAGAAACAGTGTATTCTCTTGCATCGGTTGCCGAGCCAGCAGAAGTCAAAGACGTGCTTGTAACAGCACTCAAAGGTGATTTCATCAAAGCGCGCGAAAAACTGCTAGACGTCATGCTTCTATATGGCCTTTCAGGACTTGACGCCATCAAGCAAATACAAAGCGAGATCTGGAATCTTGAAATAGACGGCAGGAAAAAAGTAAGTTTGATTGACAAATGCGGAGAAATAGAATTCCGCCTTGTAGAAGGAGCAGATGAATTTGTACAATTGGAAGCGCTACTTGCACAGTTTGTTCTTGCTGGTTCGTAAAACCTAAAAATGTATCAAACCATAATTAATCTGTTGAAGTAAAATCACGGCAACGTCCTTGTGCATTTAACTGCCTTCACCAGAGCTCTTCACAGTAATCGATGACTGGATGCTCTGCTCGTAATCGTAGATAAGCTCAATATTCACCAATTGCTCATAATCAGAACGCGTGGAAACCGACTGCGTGCACGTCACGATTTTTGTGCCTCCGTACAACGTCACAAAACCCTCCGCACCCCTTCCAGACGTCTCAAGGCCAGTGCACTGCAAGCCAGACAAGCCCGTTTCAACAATTACAAACACCCTGTTTTCATTCTTTCTCTCACTTCTATCGCACATTTTGTTTCGCTCAAAAACGTTGCCAGTTCCAATATTCTTCACTTCAAAACTAAACCCAATCTTGTCCCTGGCGCGCGTGGATTCACGGAAATTAGCAACCTGAACAGGAGCTCCACTGTTGAAAACCCTTTTGTCCTCATTAATCTCACAAATACCTCCGGCACGAGGTGTCAGCAAGTTCTCACGAACGCACAGCTCACTGACCGCTCTTGTTCTGTAAAGATAACACACATCCGCCCTCAGCGGGAACTGCGCAGAAGCGCCAACAATCAAACCCTTATGATTCAAACCGGTAAATTCAACAAAAACCTGCTGACCCGGCACTGTGCCACCCTTGGGATCCTTGCGCATCTCAATAGCATCGTCAGGAGCATTCTTAACCAAATCAAGCTCGCTCTTGCTGAACTCAGCAGGATTAATCCCTGACAACTTAACGCGAACGTCCCCTGCCTTAACCAATGCCTCGCCCTTATTCTCCAATTTCACAATGACCTCAAATGGGTCTTGGCCACCGTCAAAAACATCCTTGCGCAAGTCCTGAAAATCAATAAACAATCCCTGAGAGCCACCAATAAAAGGAGAAGTTAAGTCAACCTGCTTTTTATCACCAGGCCTGCAGCCAACTACAAGAAAAGCCAACATCAACAAAACAATTAATCGCCTCATTTTTGAAAATCACTATTTGTTGCTTTTATAAATGTTACGAAACAGGGGTGCTGTCAACTAAATGGTGCTGTCCGCTCTGCCTCAGCTTTGCTGAGGTCATTTTTTTATCCTCCGCACCTGCGAGGAGGAGAGAAAATGAGTCCAGAGGACCAATGGCAAGTTAGCACCAGAAACTTGACTTAACCCGAAACAGGTCGAATGTCAATCTGCCTAAAAATGCTCTGTCGGTAGCCATAATCAAGCAAAATTTCCAAAGGCGTCAAGAATGCGCTCTGGCCAGGCGGAGCGTCAAACTCACAGAACAAAGAGGCCTGACCATTTGTAAGGCGTATATGGCTCTCACGATCAAGCGGCTTGCACGAATCCTTGATGCTCCGGCCTGAAATCCTTACATCAGCGACCCGCAAGAAATCAATCTCGTTAAAGCCAAGGCCACCTGCATAGGGGCTGCACGCGACCAAATAGCGAGCGCCAACCCTGAACACATCACCACCACCGACATTAGCAATGTTAATCTTGAATCTTGTCTTTTCAGGAGCAGCAGCAACTTCAACACTTGTGACTGCAATTGGCGCACCTTGGCTGCCTGTTCCAACAGTAGAAGGCGTGCACACCTTTGCAACACTGACAGGCGCGTATGGATTCGGGTCGATGCAGACTTGGGCGCTTGCAATTGTTTCATAATGGTAGCACGCAGTCACCAGCAATGTCGGCTGATACTTGTCAATGCGACGCGCTCCCAAAGATTGAATCCTTCCCATAAAACTAACTGTATCAATCCCACCCTGCGGCATGTACGGACCCCTGCCCTCCATAGGCGGAACATCAACACCATCAATCGGAATTCCAGTGATAATATTAGTATCAAAACCTGACAAGTAAATACGGTCAAGACCAGTCATTCCAACCGGAGCAGTTCCCCTGTTCTCAACCTGAATCATAACATTCAACGGCTCACGGTCAAAAACCCTGGGAGGAGGCAGGTTAGGGACAAACTGTAAGTACAAGCCCTGAGTTCCAGAACGAAACTCCTGCGGCTGGGGCTCCTGGGCAGCCCTTCTCGCGCACGCCATCAAGAAAACAAGGAAAAACAGGATAACAACGCTCTTTTTCATATCGACCATTCCAATCAATTGCTTATATATACTTTTTGGATTAACATGGTTTCTGGCCAGGAAGCCGGGTAATTGTCATTGGCAAAATGGCATTATTCACATACCCATAGTCAAGCTGGACAGACAAAATTGTGGTAAATGTACCAGTTGCCTCTCCAAACAACAAGTCATCCAGCTGGCAAATAATACGCGACTCCCTGCCACTTTCAATCCTTACCTCAGCAGGCTCACACATCAACTCACGGTTCTGAATATAGGCGCGAGCAACAGCATAATTCAACTGCTGAGGACCACCGGCACAGGCAGCTTCAACACCCTCCGGGTGGACTACAGCTCCCCTACCCATATGTTGAACATAAATTGCAAACACAGGCCTAACTTGATTGCCCTCAGGCACCATCAACGGCTCAACACGAGTCACTGCAACAGGAGCGCCCTGGCCGCCAGGCAAAACAACCGGCTGTGAACGGCAAATTTTTCTTGGATTCAAATTCGCAATGTCGGGGTCAATGCAGACCTGAGCGGAAGCAAACGTTGCATATTTGTAGCACGCGCGGAAAATCACATCCGTCTTGTAGCTTTCAAACTGAGGCAAGATTCCAGTATTCCTCATCCTGAAGTGCACCTGGTCAAAACCACCCTTCGGGTTATACTGGGACTTGCCTTCCAAAGAGAACTTCCGTGAACGCCCTGATAGTGGTTGGAAATACTGATCTTCAAAAATAAACAGCGCCATACCGTCAACAATATCAGTCGCGCCAGTATTTTTAATGTCAACGTATAAATCCGACTGCTGGCACATCAACAAATTGCTGATAGACGCCTCATTAAATGACGCCTCGAGACCGGTTGTTCCGGTAAATATATGGACTTCCGGCTGCTGCCGCGGCTTTACCGGTACTCCAAACTGGCAGGCGGCAAGCAAAACAAGCATTGTTACCAATATTTTTTTCATGTACTGCTACCCCCTACTTTCCCCAGTTCCCGAACAATCACCGAAGCAGATTTCTTAATGCGGTAAGTATAATCAACAGTAACCTTAAAGCTTCTCATCGACATCGGCGCATTTGCCATCAATGCAGCACGGTCCGCAATCATTGTCTCAACCCGAATGTTCTTCTTCAGCCTGATTGGCTTTTCAATAGGAGGGAACAAATGATTCAAGATTTCAGGATTGTCCAACACACAAGTATCCTCTCCATTCTGCACCCGGCAGTACTGCTCAACAGGCCTTCCTGCAATCCGCGTAATCTTCAAACCAGTAGGAGCAGAAACCATAAACTTCTGCACACTCAATAATTCTCCATCAGACCAGCCGGCATTGCGGTCAAGAGTCACAGTCAAAGTAGGGCCGTAATTCTCTGTTTCCGGCAACGCAATCGGCTGCGCACCAGTGCCCATTCCAATGTACAAAGGACCTCCAGTAAAAACTGCAACCGGACTTTTATCAGTAATACCAAATTCATCAAGAGGATTAGACCCTTCCTCAGGATGCTGCTGCTTGTAAGAGCGAATGCTACCCTGCTCCATAAAATACGTCTTGACAAAAGCACTGGTAGGAAATTCAAAAGTTGCCTCCAATGAAATCGTATGACTACCGGGACCAAGATCGGTTGCATCAATGTTGCAGTTCACCGGACGCTCCTGTTCCGCTGCCAACAAATACTTTGCCTGAGGCGTTATAGTGCCGTGCTTGTCAGGCATATCCTGCTTTCCCTCCTCGTAACAATCAAGAGTGATTTCCAAATCCTTATCCGTCTTAAATGAAAGCGATCTCAATGTGGCAAAGACCTGAACAGTACCATCCAACGACACCTGCTCAGAAGCAACCCCCACGTCAGCCAAATAAACGCCCAAAGGCCTCTCCCTATTCTCCTCGATGCCCAGCTCATAGTCCCCAATCGAAGAAAAAAAAGTCCGCTTAAAACCAACAGCAACCTCCTCACCAGCACCCCTAATATCCCCATAAAGCTCCTTCCACGCACTCTGCTGACCTTGCAAAGCAACATACAAAGGCGTCTCCGGCTGGAACATCCCATTGTAAAAGCCGGTAAACAGCAATCCAAAAATCAAGGCATTAAACATCAACACTCCAAGACCCTTCCGCGCGCCAAGAATTGAGAAAAACAATGCGGTGTACATTATCAGCCAGACCAAAATAGCCCATTTCGCCACGTGTGGGCTAAACGGCGCCATTGCCAACGCCCAAAAACCAATAAGGCCACCAAACAACAATGCAACCCATCTGAAAAACTTTCCAATAGGTCCAGGAGCAAGCTCGTACACGGCAGCAATAATGCCAAGAATCAACACAATCGAGATGTTGAAAGGAGTCCTGATTCCCAGACGCTTGAACAACAAATAAAACGCAAATGCAGCGCCCAAAATAAAAACAGCACGAATGCCGTGCTCGGCAACACCCTCAGGCAAAACAGCACCAAACACCTTCTTGGCACCGCGCCAGATGCCACCACCAACCTTCCCAGTAATTCCCATCGCAACAGTTGGTGCAGAGGCAGGAACCTGTTGTCTTTGCTCTTCCTGCCGTTTTCGCTCCTCAGCAGCACGGCGCTCCTCCTCAGCACGCTTCAACTGAGCAGCAGCCGACTCTGCTCTTGACTCAGCCGCCTTTGCGCCAGCGCTCAGCATCGGCGCAGCAACCTGAGCACCAGGAACAAAAGTTGCAGCGGCAGCAAGTTTTGCCTTTTTAGCAGCTTCCTCTGCCTGTTGCTTTTCCTTTTTCAATTTCTGAATTTCCGCATCAGACGGCCCTTCCTGGGGAGCCATGGCTAATCCGCACGAACTTGCAGCCTGACAACGTCAAGCTCAGTCAGCGGTTTAATCTCAATATAGTTGTTGCCTTCCCTAATCCAAGAACTAATATCGCGCTCGTACTCAAAATCACGCTGGTCAATAACATCCTTTTTGCCGTTCACGTTAATCTCCGCACGCTTCTGCCTCTTATCATCAACAAACTCAATCCTCAAGATAACCTGGCGCTCCCTGTCAAGCACGTCGTTATAAACACTGCTCTTAACATTAAAATAATCAATATATGCCTTCACAGGCTTCAAAATCGTCCTGACGCGAATATTCTCAATGCGGTAACTGCCACGGTCAATCCTGAACACAAGTATATTCTTTCCAGTGCGCAAATCCTCAGCATACAAATCCTGCCTGTTCAAGCTGTCACACAAAGGAGCAGAAGAGTAAATCACCTTTCCGTTCAGCTCAATCGTCAAAATTCCAACAGTTCTCTGCTCGCAAATCGGATAAAAATCAAGGAAAGCAGTTTCAATGTTCTCTCTTTCTGTATCGGAAATAGTAAAAGTATTCTGAGCCATCTGCCTCTTCACATCAGTGATATCTCCAACCACCTTCACATCGGACAATGAGTACTTTTTGCGAGCGAAAAATCCACCTGTCACAGAGAAGTCAAGCTGGTTAGTCGGCCTAAGCAACGTCTTTGGCAGATTCACCGGCGGAGGATTCTGCACTTTCACCCCGCCCTCAAAAATCTTCTGACCATTCAAAGAAATAACCAATATACCCCTT
>JAWCRZ010000017.1:0-17772 GCA_038868995.1 Candidatus Woesearchaeota archaeon
GTTGCTGAATTGAAGAAGGTTCTGGAGTCAAAGAAGGTTGTTTTGGGGACTGATGAGACACTTAAACTTCTTCGCCAGGGCAAGATAAAAAAGGTTTACATCACTTCCAATTGCGAGGGAAATGCGAAAGAGGATATAGAGCGGTTGTGCAAAGTTGCAGAGGTTGAATGTGTTGAGCTGTCGCAGAGCAATGATGAAATTGGTGTTATCTGTAAGAAGCCGTTTGCCGTTTCTGTTGTTGGCGTTTCCGCATGACTAAGATAGTTCTTGATACGAATACCCTTCAGATTATTGCTTTATTTGAAAAATTGACAGGCGCCCATGTTAAGGACTGCGTGCCTGGAGAAGAGCAGGTCGTCTTCATTGTGCACGAGGGCGAGATTGCCAAGGCAGTCGGCAAAGGAGGCCAGCACGTGCGCAACCTTGAGCATAAGCTGAAGAAGCGTGTCAAGGTTGTTGAATTTCATACCGATGTGATTCAATTTGTGAGAAATGTTGTTGCTCCATTGGAGTTAAAAGAGGTAAAAATGGAGGATACTGTGGTTTATCTCACTGCGAAAGATTTAAAAACCCGTGGTTTGCTGATAGGTCGAGGGGCTTCGAATCTTCGCTTGTTTGAAGCGATTGTTCAGAGGTATTTTCCCATAAAGGAACTGAGAGTCGTATGAGCAACAAGTCAAATGGATTGAACACTGGAAAGGCGCTGAAGAGGCGCCGACATTTTGGTAAATGGCATGATGCTAATTATGTCCGCCGTGTTCTTGACCTTGCCAGGAAGGCAGACCCGTTGGAGGGTGCTGCTCAGGCAAAGGGAATTGTGATTGAGAAGTTTCAGGTTGAGGCAAAGCAGCCGAACTCGGCTATGAGAAAGTGTTGCCGTGTCCAGCTGGTGAAGAACGGCAGGCAGGTTGGTGCGTTTATGCCAAGGGATGGAGCGCAGAAACTTATTGATGAGCACGACGAGGTTTTGATTGAGCGCATCGGGGGCTGTCAGGGCAAGTCAAAGGGCGACATTCCTGGCATCCGCTGGCAGGTTATCAAGGTTAACGATCAAAGTTTGGATGCTCTTTTAAAGGGCAAAATAGAGAAGGCAAGGAAGTAAAATGAGTGTTCTGGTTTTTAACAAGTGGTCAACAGAAGGAATCAAGGTCGATGATATGGGCCTGCAGAGGTATATCACACTTGACCCGCGGTTTGTTCCGAAGACCGGCGCTCGGTATGCTGGCAAAAAGTTCTACAAGTCAAGGACTTTCATTGTTGAGCGGCTTATCAACAAAGTTATGATTCCTGGGCATAAGGCAAAGAAGCATTTCAGGAGTTCGGGCCACATGACTGGGAAGAGCAATTTGTCATACAATATTGTGATGGGCGCGTTTAATATTATTGAGCAGAAGACAAAGCAGAACCCTGTTGCTGTTTTTGTCAAGGCATTGGAAAACGCTGCTCCGCGAGAGGAGATTGTCACGATTGAGTACGGCGGAGCGCGTTATCCAAAAGCAACCGATTGCGCCCCTCAGAGAAGGGTTGATGTGGCTCTGCGTTATTTTGTGCAGGGCGCTTATGACAGGTGCTTTAACAAGAAAACCTCAGTTCAGGAAGCACTTGCAGACGAGATTTTGTGCGCCTTCAAGCTTGACCCGAAGTCCTTGGCGATATCCAAGAAGGGGGAAATTGAGCGACAGGCGGACTCTTCACGTTAATTATTTGTTGATTTTTTCCTCTTTTCCTTTGACGCTGTGGACTGCGTGCACCGTCCTCGCGTATTCGAGAATTGTGTTGTCGTCTGCGCCTTTAATCGATGCTTCTGCGAGCAGGACGTTGAATGCAATTCTGTATTCATTCACAGTGCCTTCATCAAAGAAGGGTATTGCTTTTTTGAAATAGTTGCGTGCGCCGCAGTAGTCCTTGCGGGCGAATTTCAGAAATCCTACCACAGCATTCATTCTTGAGTAAAATATTGTGCCGCTTATTGCCATGTTTTCTGCCCGCGTGTATTGTTCTGAGGCGAATAACTCATCAAGGTTTGTGCGGACGTCTTCAACAGTTGCAGTTGGCCTGCTTTTGAACTGTGTCATGAGCATGGTGAACCTTGTTTCTGCCTTGTCATAATGTCCGTTCATGGCATAGGATAATGCCAGCATCGCGTTTTCGCTGGGGGTGAGCTCTGGTGAGGCAATCTGTATGCCGGGGTTTGTTTTCTGTATAGCTTGCAAATTTGCGCGGTATTCTTCACATAGATAGTCCCATCTTTGTTCCAGCAGTCCTTGTGCTTTTGCGTGTTCTTTGTTTACGAAATAGTCAATTGCCTGTTGGACTACTTTGTCTGTTTTCTGTTCAACTTGATGGTGTGGAACAGTTATCGGTGCTGTTGTGCAGGTTGTAAGTGTGGAGATTCCTGCCGAAAGAACAATCCCGCATAAGGTCTGCTTCACTGCACGCGCAACACTCATTGGAAAAATAAAAGTACAAGAGGTTTAAAAACGCTGTGACACATTTTTATTTTCTTGCGCCGACTATTCTGATGTATACGTCGCCTTCCTGTTCTGCGCGCTCGCATAGTTTGTCGACGTATGCCCTGTTTCTGCCTCTGCCGTACCATGCGCCTGCCTGTTCTCCTGGCTCTATCACCATATTTCCAAACTCGCGCCTTTCAGGTGTCCATTTTAGGATTGCCTTGCCGTTGTTGTGCTTTGGCCCAAATGTTTTTCTCAATCTGTGGTCTGCGTGGTCGGAGTCAGTAAGTGCGCATTCTGCAATGACATCAAAGTATTTCATGTTGTTGTTCTGGTACAAATGTTTGCCTTCCGATATGACAAAGTTTGCCGGCTTTATTGCATCACCAAGGCGTTTGATGTAGTTTTTGTCAGGCACTGCAAGGTCGTTTGTCAAGTCACGTATTGCTTCGTCGATGCTTGGTGCTGAGCTGTAGCGGTAGTCCTTGTCCGGCAATCGTACCGGCTTGTCTCTTTTCTTCAGGCGTTCAAGGCGCTCTGCCATTTGTTGTATATCATATCCTTCTGCCTTAAGTTCCTGCCTTGCCTGTTCAATCACGGCTATTCTGTCCGTATATTCTTTGAACTTGGTTTCAATGGCTTTGACAAGGTCCGGGCTTAATAGCGTGTTGCCATTTGATAGTATTTTGTCAAGGTCTCCAGGTAATCTGACTCCGTACCTGTGGTACCTGCGTGCACGTTCGCTGTTTAACACAAGCAATTTTTCTCTCATTTCAGCATTTATTGGGCTATAGTGTTTGCCGCTTTTAATTCGCTCTTCTTCTTCAATGAACCATTTTACTGGTGTGTATCTTATTGACGCGCCCCATTCTCTTGGCATTTCTTCTTTTCTGAATTCGACTGAGCCGGGATCACCCCATCCCAAGCGTTGGCCGTGCGGACTGTAGTTTGTGCGCACGTCGTGTTTTGCGTGGAATTGCTTGACAAATGCAATGGTTACTTTTGTTTTTTGTACGTCAAGGTTTTTCAGCTCTGAAGGAAGTATTTGCATTAAGTTCTGAAGCGCTGTTTTCTGTTCTTTGCTAAAGTATTTCCTGCCTTCATATGCTGCAATGCTGAATTTGGCGTCTGATTTTCTGGTTGAAGCTCTGCCGTCTTCCGCGCGCACACTTGCTATTTTTACGCCAAGCTCGGTTTCAAGCTGTTTCAGATAGCTGATGTCTTTTGCAATACTGCCGTCGTCAGGAACAAAATCTGCGGTTATTGCAACTGCTCTTTCCAGCATGCTCGCTTTTTTGCCGTCCGGCTGCACGTATCTTGTTGGCACAAGTCCTGCAGAATAAGTTTCTTTGATGTCTTCAACCAGCATCTTGACCGTCTTTGCGCTCATGCCTGTTTCTTTGACCTTTTTCTTCAACCATTTTGGCATTTGGTCGAAGCCAATTGCTCCTGAGACAAGTTTGTCAAGTTTCTCAGCATCAATCTTTGCCTCGCGCACTGTGCTGTATTCTCTGCCAAGCACGTCGTCTCCTTTTTGTTTTGCAAGCTCTGCTTTTTTGCCTTCAACATATAATGTTCGGGCTACAGAATCAGCATTTTCCATGAATATGTAATTAAGGAAGACATCTCTGGTTGTAACAGTATTATCCGTCCTCTGAACTTTTTCTTCAAGCTCAAAGAAGTCCCTGAGCGCTTTCCATGTATCTTTCTTCCAGGGCATCGCCGGCTCTTCCATGCCTTTTGCTTTTGCAGCTGCAAATATTCTTCGTTCAGCGTCGACTTTTTCTTTAAGTTTGACAAGTATTTTGTTAAACTCGTCTGGTGTGCAGTAATTGTTGATGATTTCTCTGTTGTGGCATTCCCTTCTTTCGCGAAAATAGGGCACTGTTGCTTTAACTGCTCGTGATTGTGCTTTGGTGACTGCCTCTCTTTCCAATAATTCACCCAGCTTTACATCCTCCCAGCGTGCCCTGCTGAATGCCTTGACCGGCTCTACAACTTTCTTAAGGTCGACTTTTCCGTATTTTTGTACTACCGCAGCGTCTGATGGAAGCCCTGCAAGATAAAGTATGTCTTCCTTGACTCCTCCGAGCTCTCCTGTTGTTTTTAATGGTCTTTCCTGCCATTGGTACATTAGGAATGCCGCCCATTGTTCTGGTTTGACAAGGTCCGGGCGCTGCGCAAGAAGCGCAACCGTGTACCTTACGTCCGGGTCATAGATTTTTTCCTTATTTGCTATTGCCCATCCGATGATGTCCCTTGTCTTGCCTTTGTCGATTTCGTATTTGACTGCTGAAAGGTCTCCTGCCATTACTTTCTTTTGAACGTCATCGGCAACTTCCGCGAGAATCCTGCTGTCGAGGTCAAATCCCTGTTTTTGTAGTTTTTTTACGACTTTTGGTGAGAGGTCGCGGAGTGTCATTGTCGCTTTTGCCAGCTTTTCGTATCCTTTTTCGCGCTGCCGGTTGTCGGCTTTGTACATCTTGAAGGTCTTGCTGCCGACTGCTTCTGCAATGTATGTCATATGGTCAAAGCATTCTTCTCCTACAAGGTCTCCGACTTCGCCGAAATTGAGTTTTCTGCCGTTGATTACGACTGAAACTCTGGTGCCGTATCTGATGGGAGTGCCGCAGATGAGGCAGTTTCCTATTTTGCAGTGCTTTTCTGCTGGTGCTGGTCTTTCTTCAAATCCTATCTCAAATTTTTCGGCTTTTCCGATTCCTGCTTGTGCAATAAGCCCGTTCCACCGGTGCAGCATGTCTGGAACTGCGCTTGCAGGGTGCTTGTCTCCCCACATTGCCACTTTTTTCATGCCGGGCAGTGCTTTCAAATTCCAATAGCGTTGTACTTCTTTTACAAGTGATGATTGTTTGCCGCTCATAATGCTTCAAAACCACCTGTTGCTTATATGCGTTTTCTCGTGCTTGTTTGACTCAAAAAAGTTTGATTAGTATGCCTTCATGGTGAGTCAAGTTTTGTGCCTAAGCTGCTCTGCCCAAGGCTTGCCTTGGGTGATTTTCTTCTCCACTTGACTTGAGTGGGGGGGAGAAGAAAATCAGTCCCTGGGACAAGAGCGGCGGCAACATTGTCATTCAATTTGACAGCACCTGCTAATAAAACAGGAAAAAAGAAATTATTCCTCGAATTCCGCCTCAAGGTCGGCATATTTATCGTGCTGATCTGTAACTGCAACAGCTTCTCTGACAACAGGAACCTTGCAAATCTTCTTTTTGGCTTTTTGCGGATTCTTCAAATAATTCGCAATCTTTCTCATTGCAGTTTCATGACCGCCCTGAACCGAAACCTGCTGGCCATTGCTTAAGGTGATTTTTGCATGATAGCCATACAGTCCTCCGTAATTGATTGACAATGTCGCCTCGGCAAAAGTATCGATATGAGTCATTTTAACCGTGTGAACGCTTCCACGTGAGACTTCATCAACAATACAATTTAACGTATTTGATTGTGCGACAATGTCCAAAAATGCAGCAACGCTTTTCCTGGAATTATCATTCTTAGGGCTGAAAACCTTTCCGTCCCTTGAGAAAATATAGGTACACTTATCCAGACCGCTTATGTATTCAGTCATCTTCACTCACCAATATCCACGAGAAATCACTGCTATAAAAAGCTTATGACATTATGGTGCTGTCAACTTAATGGTGCGGGCAGCTCTGCCCCGGCTTTGCCGAGGTCATTTTTCCCTCCTCCGCACCTGCGAGAGAAAAATGAGTCCAGAGGACCAAAGGCAAGTTGGCACCAGAAACCTGACTTAACCTGACATTATTTTTGTCGTAAGCATTCCACACGCGGCATTCTTGTCAATTCCCTTTGTAGTCCTTATTATCGTCTTGTAGCCGGCATCAATAAGCGCCTGCTTAAAAAGTTTTAAGGCATCTTCAGACGGGCGGACAAAAGAAATGCCGTCAACAGGGTTGCAAGGAATGAGATTGATAACAACATACTTGAAAGGTCTTAAAAGTTCTGCAAGTTCTTTTGCATGTTCCAATTTGTCGTTGATTTTTGACAATAAGACATACTCAACCATCAGAGGACCGCGCTTTGAAAAAGGAAATTCCTTGCACGCATCAAGCACTTCCTTAATTGAATATTTAGAATTCAGGGGAACAATTTTTCCTCTAAGTTCATCGTTTGGAGCATGCAATGAGAGCGCCAATTGGCACTGCGTGTCCTTGCCCAACTGCCTAATTTTATCAGGAATGCCCACGGTGGAAACAGTGATTTTCTGCCAGCTGTAGCCCTGCTTTCTGAAAGAGTTGACTGCGCCTATCACATTTGCATAATTGTGCAATGGCTCACCCATCCCCATAAAAACAATATTTGTAATCTTTTGCATCGAAACTGACTGCATTAAAGAAAGCTGTCCAATAATCTCCTCAGTTGACAAATGCCTTATAAAGCCCATCTGCCCGGTTGCGCAAAAAGAACACTTCATCGCACAGCCAACCTGCGAAGAAATGCACGCACACAATGTTCTCTTGTGCGGAATGAGAACAGATTCGACTTTTTTGCCGTCAGCTAACCCTATCAAGAATTTCCTTGTTCCGTCTGCAGAAATGACTTCTGAAACAATACGCATAATATTGACTGCAGAATACAGGTATAAATTAGTTACTTTAATTCCTCAACAGCAATTGCATAGAAAGCAGCATGCGGTCCCAGAATAACCGCCTGCGTTGAAAGCGCCTGCAATGTCTTCTTAGCCATTTTCTTGTATTTTTCCTCTTTTGAGATTTCTGCCAGCATATTCAAAACCAATGCTGCAAAACCGTTGTCCTGCACTGACTTTCGGCGCTCCTTGAGCTTGCCGACAGCATTTTTTGATGCAAGAATGTCAAAAAATCCTCCGTTTTTCCTGTCGTAGAACTTCTCCATGGCTTTGGCAACAATCAAGGCCTTTGTCTTCCACTCAAGACGGTTGGTGTGCTTGAACGCAACAATAAGAGCGGCAAGCAGCAACAAGCTGTCCTTGAACAAACACAACGGCTTTTCCGACGGGTAACTGTGCGCAACACCGCCGCGGAAGCTCATCTTGTACAATGACTCAAGAAGCTTTAATGCGATAGCTGAATATTTTTTGTCAATCGACGCTGCCTGAAACAAAGCAAGCGCCATGGTGGCATTTGCATCTGTGTAGATTGTTTTATCGATAGCCGGCGGCACATGACGAGTTCTCTCTGACAACGGCAGTTTGCAATACGCCTCATCAGCATCCTGGCTTCCATAAAACACACCCTTGTCCTGGTCGTACATCATCGACATAAGCCAGAACATTGTCTTATTGACAACATCAAAATATTCCTTCTTTTTAAGAAGAAAATATCCATTTGTGTAATCAGCAAGCATTTTTGCATTATCCTCAAGCATCTTCTCAAAATGAGGAATCGTCCAGTTCTGCTCTGTAGCATACCGGTAAAAACCTCCGCCAATACGGTCGAAAATCTCTCCATCAAGCATCTTTGACAATGTCCTGTCAAGCATTTCCTTTGCTTGCACATCCTTATACTTCATAATCCGCCACTCAAGATACGCCAGAATATCATTATTCGGAAACTTCGGCTCCAAGCCAAAACCACCATTAACAGGGTCGTAATACGATTTGACAATTCGATAATAGTTCTCAGCGTCAAACTCAAGCTGCTTCTCTTTCACTGCTTTCTTCTTTTTTACAGGATTATACTTTTTGAAGCACACAATCGCATTCTCGAGAAAATGAATCATGCGCTCAGGAGGAACATACGTTGCAGCAGAAACCATCTCCCCATCGCCTGCAAGAACTGCAGTAGTGGGCCAGCCGCCAACATTGTAGCGCTCGTTGATATCAGGTCTTGCATCTGTATCAACGCGCACTGGAATGAAATTTTTGTTAACGAACTCAACAATCACCTTTTTTGAATAAGTCAATCTGTCCATTGTATGGCACCAATGACACCAGCGCGCAGAAATGCACAGCAGAACGGGTTTTTTCTCTTTTTTTGCCTTTAGAAAAACAGCTTTGCCCCATTCCTGCCAGTTCAATCCTTCCATAAGAACTTGTCCAGCTTGCTTTTGGCTTTTTCGCGCTCTTTCTGATGATGAGCAAGGAACTTTGCCACTTTTTCAACAGTAATTTCCTTCAGCTCAGACGTCAACAATTTGCCGGACTTGTAATCATCATAGATTTTCGCCAGTTTCTTGTCATCCGGCTCAAGACCATACCGCAACATTTGGAAAGAAACATCAACATCGGGATTGCCGCCAAGCTTTCTGTGCTCTTCAACTGTTTCCCTGCCGCCAGAAAACGCATATTTCTTGATTTTTCGCGCAGCTTCCTCAGGAGAATCGGTCAATGCGATAAAAGACATTGGGTCGGAGGAGGACATTTTGCCGCCTTTCAAGCCCGGCTGGAACAAATGATACGTTGAACTCAACTGAATAAACTTGAAAGTCTTCTGCCGCAATGCCAAGTCACGCGCCAATCTAACATGAGGATCCTGGTCAACACCAACGGGCACAACGGTAGGAATAGGCCCTTCAAACTCAGGCAACTGCGGATGCAGCATATCAGACGCCTGCAACAATGAAGAAGCCATCTTTCCTGGAGAAATCTCGCCGTACACCGCCTTAAACTCGTTGAAAGTAGAGTTTCGTGCAAGCATTTCAGCCAAAGCATAATACGCGCTTGCTTTTTTGCCATCCTTTGAACGCTTTGATTGAAAATAAAAGTCACAGTTCTTCGGCTCAAGACCAAGCGCGATATAATTGAGCAGGTATTCCTCAACCGCAGTCCTGTGCAGCTCTTTCAAATCAGGAGTTCGCGTATTGTACGCTTCGATATCTGCAACTGCCACAAAAAGCTTTGCTCCAAGCTTCTGATAAAAAACCATCTGGTCAGCAACCATCTTGTGACCAAAATGGAACCTGCCGGAAGGCATCAGGCCAGTCATCATGACAAACGGCTGTTTTTTCTGGACTGCTTCAACAATCCTGTCAAAATCCCGCTGGGCAAAAATAATATTCCTTCTGAAAAGAACATTGTCAAACCGCTTCGGCAGCTCAGGCATATGCTTAAGCCCAAACGCATGAATCAAGCGGTCATAATCAACACTGCCTTTCACTTCCCAAGGCGTAATCACCTGCTTTTCAGCCATACAGAAGGGATACGAACAGGGGTTTTTAAGAGTTACTCCCACTTATCCAGGAAAATATGCTCTTTCGGCTGACCGAGAGCAATTAGTTTCCTTTCAACCTGCTCAACCATCATTGGAGGGCCACACAAATATGCCTGATAACCATTCTTAAAATATTTCTGCAAAAATGTCTGAACGCGGCCTCTTTCACCCTCCCACAGAGGAAAACCTTCAACAGTAATCGTTGGAATCATCTTGAACTTGCCCTGCAAGCCCTCGAGCTCTTTCCTGTAAATAAAATCAGAAGGCGTTTTCATGCTGTAAATGAGCAAAACTTCCTTTCCTTCAGACAATGCCTGACGAATCATCGGGCGGAAAGGAGCAATACCTGTGCCACCGGCAATAAACAAATATTTGTCTGCAGGGCGCAGCCAGAACATGCCATACGGGCCATCAATGTGCACTTTTGCGCCTTCTTTCAAATCCTGCAGATGAGCGCTCAGGCCATGACCGCGCGCAATGCACAACTCAACATGGTTTTCACCAGGGCTTGATGCGATTGAAAACGCCCTTCTCAACGGCTTGTTGTTCTCGCCAATAAAGTCATCGCAATAAACACCAACCCACTGCCCTGGACGAAACGCAAACTTCCCAACACCAGGCCACGTCAATCTTACAAGACGCACTTTCGGCGTTTCCTGCAGAACCTCTTTGACAATAGCATCAACTTTCATAATGTTTATTAACACAATGAGCATATAAAAGATTTGCCATGGAATACCATTGCGCTGTATGCGGAGTTGCATTTGAAACAAAAGAATGGGCACAAAAATGTGCACAATGGTGCGCAAAAAACAAAAGCTGCAATCTTGAAATAATGAAACACGCAAAATGAAAGCAACCTTCGGCGCAGGATGTTTTTGGCACGTCGAGGAAGCATTCCGCGGGATAAAAGGAGTTGTCAAGACAGAAGTCGGCTACATGGGCGGAACGATGAAAAATCCAACATACGAAGATGTCTGCACAGGAAAAACAGGACATGCAGAAGTCGTGCAGATAGAGTTTGACCAGAAGATAGTTTCTTACGAGAAATTACTGGAGGTTTTCTGGACAATACACGACCCGACACAGAAAAACAGGCAAGGACCAGATGTAGGAACACAGTACAGAAGCGCAATATTTTACCATACCGAAAACCAAAAAGAAATAGCAGAAAAATCATTGAAGGAGGCGCAGAAAAAATTTACAAAACATATTGTGACAGAAATAAAGAAAGCAGGCACTTTTTACAGGGCGGAAGAATACCACCAAAAGTATTTAATGAAACGCGGATTAAAGACGTGCGGGATTTAGCGGCAGGTCTTGCACTTCTCCAGCACGCGCTCCTTTGCAATCTTTTCAGCAGCAACACGCGGAATAACCCTGTCCTTTTCAGAACGGTCAAGCACCAACTGAGTGTTTGCCCTGATTTTCTCCTCAACCGTTTTGAACATCTGCATCTCAGTGCCGCCAATATATTCGACATAACTGCTTATGACCCCGCCGGCATTGGCAACAAAATCAGGTACAACAAGAACCCCTTTCCTTGCCAGCGCATCCTCGCACTCAACAGACATAGGAATATTGCTGCCCTCAACAATAAGCTTCGCCTTAATCTTAGGAACATCGGCAATTTTTATAAGGTCCGGAATGGCTGCAGTAACCAAAACATCACAATCGGAATAAATCAAGTCGTGAGTTGGCAAAACCCTGCCTCCATAGGCAGTGACAGTGCCTTTTGACTTCTTAACTTCACGCAACTTGCTCGCATCGATTCCATTTGGCTCAACCAATGCTCCCCTGCTGTCAGAAATTGCAACCAATTTAGCGCCTGCTTCGGACATGTATTTAACAACAAACTCGCCAACATTACCATAGCCCTCAACAGCGTACGTGACCTTCTTAATATCCCTGCCCAAATGCTCCAATGCAACTTTAATTGCATGGAAAACACCAAAGCCCGTCGAGCCAAGCTCGTGCGGAAGCCCGCCAAGCGCCTTTGGCTTGCCGGTACACGCCTTCATATCACCATTGGCTTTTGCAAAAACTTCCATCTCATGCTCGGTTGTATTAATGTCAGGACCAGCACAATAATACTGCGGGCAGATGCCTTTCAACAATCTTGAAAACGCTGCAACCCACTCATCCTTTTGCCCAGGCGTCATTTTCTTTGGGTCGCCAATAATCCCTGCCTTGGCGCCACCAAACGGCAGGTCTGCCATTGCATTCTTCCAAGTCATCGTGCGCGCAAGACGGAAAACCTCTTCCCTGTCAACAGTTGGAGTAAAACGAATGCCGCCCTTGCCCGGACCTAATGCGCTGTTGTCAACAATTAGAACGCCACGCATTCCAAGCTTCGGATGATACACTTCAACAATCCTCTCAGGACCAAAATCGTCAAACATTTTATCCATACAATATCACCTCAAATAATCTTTTCACCAGTTTCGTCGTCATAAATGTGAATAACCTGAACAGGGCAAACCTCAGCGGCATCCTTGTTCACTGCCAACACATTCTTGCCCTCTTTCGACAGCTGGTTTTCTGAAACAAGAAGCACCTGATTGCCATTTTCATCAACCTTGCTTCCTATAAGGTCTGCTTTGCCGTCATCCTTCATCACCCAAAACTCAGGAGCCACAGCTGCGCACGCAGCAGCGCCAATGCAGTTCTTGCGATCAAAAACAATACGGTACTTTTTCTCAGCCATACCAAAAAAATCTCCAGAAGCAGTTATAAATTTTACGCAAACAACTCATCAACATCAACAATCAGCTGCCTGTTTTCATAACCCGTCTCGCAATCATGCCAATACCTGATTTTCTTCTCTCCAAGCTGCCAGCACAGGAATGCATCATTGCCATTCACCTTAAACGGAAAATCAATCAAGCCATCATCAATATCCTTGACAATTACACCAAGCTCGTTCAGCGCTTCAATAACCCTGTAGAACTGGTAATAATATTTATGGAACTGCTTGTTTGCCTTAACTTGCTCAGTTACAAAATAATGAAAGCCCTCATCGCTGCTAACCTCAAGAATAATCTCATTTGTTTCCAACAGCCAGGCAATCCGGTCGCGCAGCTTTTGCGCCTTCCGCATCAGCCTCTCCACAATAGGAAGCGCATTCTCCGCCTCTTCAATGGTGAAATATCTCATCCCGACTCCACCGGCAAGTTTGCCTCGCTCCACTCGGCAATACCGCCTTCGTATGCCTTGACTTTAAAGCCCAAGCGCGACAATTTCTCTGCAGCATAACGTGAAAGCGGACAAGTATATCCGCCGCAATACACAACAATCAGCTTTGACCTGTCCAATTTTGGCGCCTCCTTTTCAATCTCGTCAACAGGCAATGGCTTCGCCCCTTTAATATGTTTCTGCAAATAAGAAGCATACTGTCGGACATCAAACAGCAGAAAATCAACTTTCTCATCCAACATCTTCCTCAATTCCTCTTTTTTTACCTTTTCCGTCATAACCAGTTTTCAATCGCGTGAATCAGCAGGCGAACTCCAAAACCGGTTCCGCCTTTGCGGATGTAGTCGGAATCAGCGTCTGCCCAGCTCACGTTTGCAATATCAAGGTGCGCCCAAGGCGTCTTTTCAACAAAATTTGAGAGGAAAACACCCCCGACGATTGTCCCTGCATTCCGCGGAATTGTGGACATATTATAAACATCAGCAATATCAGATTTCACGAGCTCGTTATAATCAGCCCACATCGGAAGCTGCCACAAGCGCTCCCCAGTAATAGTGCCCGAATTGAGCAAATGGCCAACCAGCTTCTCATTTCTGCCCAAAACAGCTGCACACACGTTTCCCAAAGCGATTCTGGCAGCACCGGTCAGTGTTGCAATATCAACCATAACGTCCGGCCTGATGTTTTTTTCGGTGTATGAAAGCGCATCCGACAAAATAACCCTGCCCTCAGCATCGGTATTTCCTATCTCAATCGTCTTGCCGTTGTAAGCAGTCACAACATCGCCGGGCTTGTAAGCATCCATGCCAAGCATGTTTTCAGTCGCTGCAAAAACCCCAACAACATGAACTTTCAGCTTCAACAAAGCCGCGGCTTTCACTGTTGCAATAACGGTTGCAGCGCCAGCCATGTCCTCCTTCATGGTCACCATTTCATCAGCTGGCTTGATATCAAGACCACCGGAGTCAAACGTGATTCCCTTGCCAACAAGCGCAATTTTCTTCTTCCCGCCGCCATTGTATTCCATAATTACAAAGCGCGGCTCGTTCACACTGCCTCTGTTAACTGCAAGCAATGCAGTCAGTCCAATTTTCTCAATCGCCTTTTTGTCATAAACAGCGACTTTAACTCCCAATTTTTCCAGTTTTTTTGCCTCGGCAGCAAGATCAGAAGGTTTCATATTGCTTGCCGGCTCATTGACCAAATCACGAACAAAGTTTGTGCATTCAGCAAGCACTGAACCTTTTCTTACAGCATCTTTAACTCCATCCCCAACAAGAGTAACCTGAGTGATGACTTTGATCTTATCCTTGTCAACAGTCTTGTACTTCAGATACTGATATGCGCCCAACACACTGCCCTCAGCAACTGCCTGAGCGCGCTCTTCTTTTGACGAATCTTTTACCTCAATTGCATGCAGCGTTGTTGCATATTCCGTAATACCGCAAAAATCCCTTGCAATCTTTGCGCTAAAGCCGGCAGCACGCCTCAAAATCTCAACAGTAACATCTTCCTGCTTTCCAAGACCAACCAAGAGAATGTTTTTTGCAGGAATCTTGCCGAGCGTGGAGACAAGCCGGAACTGCTGCCACTCACCCTCGAACTCCTTTCCTTTTATTGCATGCGAAATAGCGCCGTTCAGTTTTTCGTCAACCGACTTCAACTCAGCAGGCAATTTTTCTGCAGGAGAGAACAAGCCAACAACAATTAATTCTGTTTTGAAAGAATCAAGCTTTTCATCAACAACTTTAACCTGCATCACGTAAAAATTATTTGTGCAACTTATTTATAAGGTTTATGATTATAGGTTAAGTCAACTCTCTGGTGCTGGCCGCTCTGCCTCGACGTTGTCGAGGTGAATTTTCTCTCCCCGCACTTGGAAGGGGAGAAGAAAAGTCAGTCAAAGACCAGCGCGGCACAATTAAGTTGACAGCATCTGATTATAATTTAGAAAATTCTTTCTGCAGGAACAACGCATCCTCTTCAATATTCGGACTTTCAGTAATTACAACACCTTTAATCCTGAATTCCTTCCACGCTTTCAGCATATCCTTCCAATTGAAATCAGAATCCCCAAAGTTCAAATGATTCTTCTCTCCTTTTGGGCCATAATTAATACCGCAGCACTGAATATGCATATTGTCCAACGCCTCCCTGCCAAGACCTTTCTCAATTTGCACGAGAATATCGCGGAATTCCTCAAGAGTGTTGTTTTTGCCGTTGTATCTCGCATGTAAATGGCCAAAATCAATGCACGGCAAAACCTGCTCCACTTCCTGAGAGAGTTTTATTGTTTCCTGCAAGTCACCCCACTGGGTTTCCTTGCCTGTTGTTTCAGGACGAATCCAAATTTTTATGCTCTCATCTTGCAATTTCTTCACCACATCCTTCACACCGTGCTTGACAATCTCATGAACTTTTTCTTTCGGGCGGCCAAGATAATAGCCCATGTGCCACGTTATACTCCAGCCACCGCACTCGTGCATTCTTCTGGCTGCCGAGAGCATTCTATTGACCGAGGCATGTAATTTATCCGGCTCAGCTGCTGCAAGATTGACATAATACTGGCCGTGGCAGGTGAGGACAACATTCAAATCGTGAGCAAGCTTTTTTATTTCAGGAGCAAGCTTTTCATTCACATGAACATTTTGCACAAACTCAAACTCCATTGCATCAAGACCAAGCTTTCTGACCTGCCTTATTCCATTCAAAGTATCACGCGGCATTGTAGACATAGGAATGCCAGGGCTGCCAAAGACAAGAGATTTCATGCATTATGCCCTGCCGAGCGTGTTTATATTTTTATCGCGCCAATAACTTCATAAATACAAATACAAGTTTTTATGCTTGCCGAGACATAAAAAATCGTTTCAGTCAGCTTCCACGATTTGCAAAGTATCGCAATATGGTTTATTTAACCAAAACTTTTCCCGCAACCACAGCTCTGCTTTGCATTAGGGTTTTTAATCTTAAAACCGCTCTCGTTCAAAGAATCAACATAATCAATCTCTGCGCCGCGCAGCATATTCAATGAATCGGGGTCGATGAACAGCTTCACGCCCCTGTCCTCAAGAACGACATCCGTCTTTTCAGGGCCTTTTTCAAAGTTCATCTGATAAACAAAACCAGAACAGCCGCCAGGCATAACTGAAACACGCAAGCCAAAGCTCTCCATCCTGCCCTTTTTCTGCAATTCCTTAACCTTGCTCGCAGCAAGCTCTGAAATAAACAATTTAGCAGGACCCTGCGGCTCCTCCTTAGGCGCATGCGCTTCCGCAGAAACAAACCTGTTAATCTCAGCAACCAAGCTATCAACTGTTGCATCATCAAGGCCGTGCACCTTGCAACCGGCCTCAATCGTGTCAAACACATTAGCATGACAGCCAACACAATGAAGCCCATGCTCCAGCATGATGACAGCCACATCAGGATATTTTTTCAAAACATCCGCAATTACCATGTCCTTTGTAACAAGTTGTTCAGTTTTCTGCATCTTCCACCTCCAGCTTCCTGCCAAGATATTGCAGGACGCCGAGTTTTAACACCTTCAACCCAAGCAATGCACATTTCAAACGCATGCACGAAATAGGGATATTAATAAGATTCAAAGCGTCCTGTTTATTAAACTTCGCAACCTCTTCCAAGGACTTACCCAGTACATATTCTGTCAGCATAGAAACAGCAGCCTGCGAAATCGCGCACCCACTGCCGGTAAAACGGCAGTTGCCAATCTTTCCATCTTTTACCAAAACATATATTGTGATTTCATCACCGCACGAAGTATTTGCATCGTGGGAAACAATGTCAGGATGCGGCAAAATTCCCTTGTTGCGCGGATTTCTATAATAATCAAGGATTATCTCCTTGTACATTTCATCGCTCATAAGCGGAACACCTTCTTCGCCTTCTGCAAGGCAACAAAAAAAGCATCGACATCCTCCTTTGTATTGTACGGACCAAAACTTATCCTGACGGTAGCAGTAACATTCAAGCGTTCCATCAATGGCTGGGCGCAATGATGACCGGAACGCACGCAAATTCCCTGCTGGTCAAGCACGGTTGAAACATCATGCGCGTGCATATCCCCAAGATTAAAGCTGATTACGCCAGCACGCTTTTCAGGACCGTAAATCGTTATGTGCTTGTCCTGTTTTAATTTGTCATACGCATACTTTGTCAATTCCTGCTCGTGCTTCCAAATGTTTTCCATGCCTATTGACTGCAAATAGTCGATGGCTGCACCAAGGCCAACAGCTCCTGCGATTCCAGGAGTGCCTGCCTCAAATCTCCACGGCACCTCATTCCACGAAGCGCCTTCGAAAGTAACTTCCTTAATCATGTCGCCGCCTCCAAGCATTGGCTCCATTTTTTCCAGAATTTCACGCTTTCCATACAGCACGCCGACAAATGGACCGAGCATTTTGTGCCCTGAAAAGACCATGAAATCACAGTCAAGCTCTTTGATATTGACAGGCATGTGCGGCACGCTCTGCGAAGCATCCAAAAGCACAGGAACACCATTCCTGTGCGCCTCTGCAATCAACTCTTTAACAGGGTTAATTGTTCCAAGCACATTGCTGATGTGCGTGAATGCAAATATCTTCGGCCTCTGCTTCAATGCATGTACAGCTGAATTCCAGTCAAGCACGCCGTGCTCGTTAATCGGCAGGTATGAAATGGTTGCACCGGACTTCTTTGCAAGCATCTGCCATGGCACAATATTGCTATGGTGCTCCATTTCTGTAAGCAAAATAACATCGCCTTTCTGAATGTTCAATGAGCCCCAGCTCTGCGCGACAATGTTTATTGATTCTGTTGCATTCCTGACAAAGACAATCTCTCTTGGATGCGCACCAATAAATGCGGCAACCTTTTTTCTCGCGCCTTCATAAGCCTGAGTTGCTTCCTCCGCAAGAGAATAGACGCCCCTGTGCACGTTTGCATTAGTTGTT
>JAWCRZ010000018.1:0-14032 GCA_038868995.1 Candidatus Woesearchaeota archaeon
GAACGGGCTTGACATGTCAAAGTTTCCCTCTTTTGAGGAGGCCTCCTTGAAGCACAAGTATTTCAAGAACCGCATTAAGGAGTTTTTGATGTATTATTTTTTCCCGTATTATACTTTTGACATTAACAATGCGCTTGTCTATTTTCTTGCCGGCAGGTATGAGTTCCACGACAAGGGCGTGGATGTGTTTATCAAGGCATTGGCCGGTCTGAATAGCAAACTTAAGGAGGAAAAGTCGGAGAAGACAATTATTGCTTTTTTCTGGATTCCCGGAAATGTGAAGTCAATACGGGCGGAGCTGCTTGAGTCAAAGACATTCTTCAATGATATTAAGGATAGTTTGGAGGAGTTTCATGAGGACGTGCATAACCGGCTTTTTTACCTTCTTATTACCGGCAAAGAAATCTCAAGCGAATCACTTCTTGGCGCTGACTTTTTGCAGGACATAAGGCCAAAGCTTAAGCGTTTGAAAAGGCAGGGTCAGCCGCCTGTCAGCACTCATTTGCTTTACGATGAGGATAAGGATGTTATTATGAACGCTCTTAAATCGGTTGGGCTTGATAATTCTGAGGACGACCGTGTTAAGGTGGTTTTCTACCCGATTTATCTGTCAGGCGCGGATGGCCTTCTTGATACAAGCTATTACGAGAGCATGCAGGGTTCACACCTTGGCGTTTTTCCAAGCTATTATGAGCCGTGGGGGTATACTCCACTGGAAGCTGCTGCTTTGGGCGTGAGCAGTTTGACAACTGATTTGTCCGGTTTTGGCCAGTACATTTGCAAGGAGTGCACGCAGGGAAAGTATCCAGGTGTCTTTGTTCTTCCTCGCTTCAAGAAGTCAACTGATGAGATTGTGAATGCTTTGGTTGATATGATGTATAATTTTGCCCATTTTTCAACAAAGGAGCGTATTGAGAACAAGATTATGGCGCAGAAAATTGCGGCAACTGCTGACTGGAAATTTTTCATCGAAAGGTATATAGAGGCGCATAATATGGCGCTGGAACGATGAAACTGCATATTTACTTGTTTCGGCACGGGCAGACGCATTTTAACATGCGCAGGCGTTTTACCGGCTGGCTGGATTCTGACTGGACGCGTGAAGGAATGATGAATGCGCAGGCAACTGCGCGCAAGCTTAGGGGAAAGCGCATCGATGTGGCGTTTGAGACCTCTTTGAAGCGCTCAAGGCGTACTCTGAATGAGGTTTTAAAATTTCATCCGGAGTGTTTTCTGACATTAAGGGATGACAGGATGATTGAACGTTGTTATGGCGAACTTCAGGGGCAGTCGCACTCTGCTTTTATCAGGAAGCACGGCAGGGCTTTGTTTGACAGGTATCACCGAGCGTATGATTTTCCGCCTCCAAAGGGCGAGAGTGTTAGAATGGTGGAGAAGCGCGTGCTTTCATTCATCAAGGACCTTCTTAAGTTTGTCAGAACGTACAAGGTGAACGTGGCAATTTCAGCGCACGGCAACAGCATGCGCCCGTTCAGGCGGTATTTTGAGAAGGCCTCTGTCAGCCAGATGATGAAGTGGGAGATGCCGTATGATGATTATTTCGATTACGTGATTGATGTTCCTGCCGGTAAGATGTTGAAACCTTCAAAAAAGTCGTGGAAACCTGTTCTTAAGCCAATTCATGTTAAATTGGCTTCCGATAAGCATAATCCGTTCAGGAAGTATTACTGAACTTTAATGTTCTGCCGGCATAGGGCGCTTTTGCCTGCTCTTCAATCCTTAAAAGCTGGTTGTATTTTGCCAATCTCTCTCCTCTGCAGGGTGCGCCTGCTTTTATCTGGCTGGCGGCTATTCCGGCTGCCAGGTCTGCTATGAAGCAGTCGGTTGTTTCCCCGCTTCTGTGGCTTACCATTATGTTCCAGTTGGCTTCTTTTGCAAGTTGTGCCGCTTTTAAAGTTTCTGTTATTGTGCCTATCTGGTTTATTTTCAGCAATAGGCAGTTGCAGCTGTTTCTCGTTATTGCTTTTTTGACTCTTTCCGGGTTTGTGCAGAGCAAATCATCTCCTACTATTTGGGCTTTTACCTGTTTTTTGAGTTTTGCAAAATTGCTGAAATCCTCTTCATAAAATGGGTCTTCAATGCTGATAAGCGGATAGCTGTCAACAAGATCTTCGTATCTTTTGAGCAGCTGTTCTGATGTTATGTCCCGTCCTTCAAGGTAGTATCTGCCTTGTTTCCAGAAGGTTGTTGCCGCGCAGTCAATGCCGAGTTTGACTTTTTTCCAGTAGCCGAGATTGATAATCGCGTCTGTGATGTAGTCAAACGGCTCTTCTACACATTCCAATGGCGGCGCAAATCCTCCTTCGTCTCCCACATTTATTGCCTGTCTGCCGAAGTGATTCTCCAGGTTCTTTCTCAATGCGTGGTATATTTCGCTTCCAATCCTCAGCGCTTCTAAATATGTTTTGGCCCCGTTTGGCAGTATCATGTATTCCTGGAAGTCAAGTTTGTTTCCTGCGTGCTTTCCCCCGTTGATGATGTTGAATGCTGGCACTGGCATCGTGTGTTTCTTTGTGCCAAACAAGCTGCCAAGGTATTGGTAAAGCGGTAAGTTTTTTGCTGCTGCTCCTGCTCTTGCTGCTGCCATGCTGACTGCAAGGATTGCATTTGCCCCGAGTTTGCTTTTGTTTTTTGTGCCATCAATTTTGATCATCAGCTCGTCAATTTCATTTTGGTCGACTTTTCTTCCTTTCAGTTTTTTTGCAAGAACGACATTGATGTTATTGACTGCCCTCTGCACGCCCATTCCAAGGTATTCCTTGCCGTGGTCTCTCAGCTCGTGCGCCTCATTTGTTCCGGTGCTTGCTCCTGCTGGCACGCTTGCTCTGAATGTTCCGTCGGAAGTTTTGAGTTCACATTCTACTGTTGGATTTCCCCTGCTGTCGAGTATACTGCGTGCCTTGAGTGCGAGTATTTTTGCCATTCTCCTCTTTTTGTAACGGACTTGGCAGTATTCCTTTTTAAATCTACCCTATGTAGTTAACATCGCCCGGCTTCTTCTTTTTCACAGTTCTTCTGTTAATTTCTTCCTCTATTTCCTGTATTTCCCTGTCAAGAAGCGACACGTCCACATTGACGTCGAGCTTTTTCTTTAGAACTCTTAATATTTCCCGTGCGCCGCTTATGCCCAAATACATTGGGTGACCTAATGTCTCTGCAAGCAAACTTACCGCTGGTATGTTTTTGCGCTGTGCCAGACCTAGCAGCAGCCCGGAAACTCCGATAATGGGACCGACTTTGCCGTATAGTTTTGTATTCGTCTTGCTTCCTTTTGCGTATTTTTCGACCACTCTCTTGTTGTTTCCTGTTATGTAGACCTGCGGGTTTTTTGGCTCCTGTCTTAGGGCAACTCCTCCGAGTGTGATGATTTCCTGGCAGTCGAATTCCTGTGCAATAGACAGCACTTCATCGCAGAATGAGTAGCAGCTTTCTTCTGTGCTTGGCTGGACGTCGCCTGCAAGCAGCAGGAAGTCGCGTGTGCCGTTCTTTTTATAGTATAGTTCTATTGTTGGCATTTCAATCAGGTTTTTTTCATTTACAAAGACTGAGTGTGGAAGTGAGTCGCCTCTGAATTCTGCCAGTTTTTTGGCTTTCAGTTCCTGTATTATGAAATCAATGGCGACTTTGCCGCAGTTGCCGATGCCGGGCAGTCCTTCGATAAGAATTGGTTTTTTTAGTTTTGGCTTTTCAATCGTGTATTGCGTCTTCCAGCTCATAACAGCCCTTTTTTGGCAAGTTCTTCTTTGCGTGCTTCCCGCCTGTATTTTGCATATTTGTTGGGCGAGTATCGCGGCGGTTTTGTTGTCGCTGAACTGCCCCCGCACGCGCACGTTTCTTTCATCGTGTACGCACCGCACTGCTGGCATTTAAGAATGTGTTTCATATTATAAATTTAATCTTCTTTTCTGTTCCACTCGGATGTAAGGTCGTGCTTTTTTGCATATTCCAGCACGGGGTCGACTCCTGCTTTTAGCTTGCGCTCGGCGTTTTTGTAGTCCTCTGCCTTTACTTGGAAATGGTAAGTGCCTGCTCCAAGATAGCGGACTTGCACTCCTGCCTTGACTGCCAGTGATAATGCATCCTTTATTTCCTGCAGCCCGTTTGGTGCGTAGCTTGTTAGTTTTAGGTCTCCTCCAATCTGCACTTCCGGCGGCTTTATGCGTTGTTTTATCGCATCTGTAAGAAGCTTTGCTATTTTCTTGTCAACGATTGTTTCAAGGTTTAACTTGTCTTGTGATGCCTGTTCAAATGCCGCGAATATTGTGCCGAACTGAGGCACTAATTTTTCTGCAAGCTTGTTGTATAATGTCAGAGTGCTTTCTCCCAATTGCTTTGCCGCGTACTCGATTATTTTTTCTGCGAGCTGTTCCTGTTTTATCTGGTTGAGCTTTGTTCTTTTCTGTCCTTCATTGACTCTTCTCAAGCTCAAGTCAATGTGGCCTTTTTCCTTGTTGACCTGCAGTACTTTGCAGACAACTTTTTTGCCTTCCTGGACAAACTCCCTGATGTTTCTGATGCGTCCGGGAGCAACTTCAGAAATATGTATCATTCCTGTCCTGCCGCCGTATTCGTCCAGTGTGCAGAACACCGAGTGAGGGTTTACTCCGGTAACTGTGCATAGCACCAATTCCTCATCCTGCGGGAATCCTGTTTTCTTTAAGAGCATTTTACCTCGGGAATAAAAGGCGTTTAAAAAGGTTGCGGGTTAATGGTCCAGTCAACTTAATGGTACTGGCCGCTCTGCCTCGGCTTTGCCGAGGTAATTTTCCCCTCCTCCGCATTTGCGAGGAGGAGAAAAAATGAGTCCAGAGGACCAGAGCGGCCAGCCAGCACCAGAAAATTGACTTAACCCGGGTTAATGTGTGATGAGCTTGATGAGCGCTTTTAGCGGTTTGTGTTCTCCGTAATAAGTGTAATAATTTGGTTTTTCCATTAGCTTGTGGATGATTCTTTTTCTTATTAGTTTCTTGTCGCAGTCTTTTGGCTTCCAGTCGTTGATAAGTTCTTTTTTGAAGCCGCTTAAGTCAATTGTCTTGTTTGTTGTGTACCCTCTCTTTCTCATTTCTTTTTTGAGCTTTTCGTGGCGTTTCTTGATGTATAGTAACTTGTTTTTGAAAAAAGTAATATGCCCTTTGCCAAGGCAGTAGTCAGAAGGCATTGTTTTGATATTGGGATATTTTTTGGTGTGTCCTAGAAGCATCAGTATTTCGTTGTATTCGGCGATTAGGTGTTGGTCTGTCAATTGTTTTGGTGGTAAAATGTTTATTCTTACCATATTGTGCTTAACTAATCAAAAATTAATTACTCAAGAACTTCAAGCACTCTGGCTTTTATCCTGCTTCTGCCGCCGGTTGGCTCAACAAGCTCTTTGCCGCAGACCAAACACAATACCAGCGTGCTTGATTTGCCGTAGGTAATCTGCTCGTTCTTGCATTTTGGGCATCTGATTTTGATGAACTTGCTGTCTGATTCGCGCATTCTGTTTCTCATTTGAACTCCACCTTTCTTGCCCTGAAGCCGCCTTTTGACATGCCATGCATTTTCTTGCACGCGCTGCATTCAAAGCGCAGGTCGACTTTTTTGCTTGTTTTTCTGCCTGCCATTCTCCATTTGGTAATGGCTGGTTTTGAATATTTGCCATGGTTGCCTATTCCCATGTGTCCGCGGTGTTTTATTCTTTTTTTACTGCCAAAGCTAAGGGGATGAGCGCTTCCTCTGGTCTTTTTCTTGCCTTCAATTATCTTGTGCTCGGTGTGCTTTTTGCACGTCGGGCAGTACGTCTTTCGTGTCTTTGGAAGCTTCATAGTATTCGTTGGGTATGTGGGTGGTTTAAAAAGGTTATGGTAGCTCAACTGCTTTCCCATCAGAAATGAGTATGTCTGCCAGTTTTCCCGGAAGTGTGACTTCTTCATCTGCTTGGAACGGCCCATACGGCTCGAGTTCTTCTCCGAAGAATTGTTCTATGGCATCAAGGCACTTTATTTTCTTCATGCCGTGCGGCAGTGGAGCTGGAATTTCTTCTGAAGGTGTCTCATTCGGCAGTGGAAGAACTATTGGCAAAACATCCGGCTCGCGCAGTTCAAGAAGCCTGTGCAGTATTCCTGTTCTGTATTGTGACAAAACAGAGTGCAAGCTTTCAAACATTGCCTGTTCCTGTTGCAAAAGATTTGCAGTGTCCACCAGTTGCGTGTTTGTTCTGCTTTTGTTGATTGCCATGTTTATGATTTTTCTTTCGCGGATGTCGTACAAGTCGCGCAAAATCTTTCTGATGTTTGCCAGCTGTATGTGCAGCTTGTCACGTTCGCTTTGTGAGAAGATGTCGTTTTTTGCAAGATTGTCGTCGTACGCTTGTTGTTTTTCGCGCAAATATGAGAGAGTGTCTTTGAAGAAGGTCTCATCAAGTTTTTGAAGTTCTTCGCGTGATTTTTCACGGCGCAGGAGCTCGTACAATGTTTCGTATGTCAGGATAACCTCTTTGGCTGTCAGTTCCATATTTCCCCCGTAATGAATTATTCATGTCTGTATTTAAAGTTTTATCTTAACCATCACTACAATCTCTTTTGAACCCGCAGTTTAAGCAGGTAATCTTGCATTTGTTTTGGAGCATCGGCATTCCGCATATGTTGCAAGGGTCGTGTTCGGAAGTGATGAGTTTTCTTGCATATTCTTTGTCGAGATTAGTCATATTTTACCGGCACGTCTTTTCCTTTGTTTTCCAGTCGCGCACATATGAACAGTAAGTCGCTCAGCCGGTTAAGATATTTGATTATTTCGGGGTTGAACTCCTGGTAGGATTTCAAATAAACAATTTTTCTTTCTGCTCTTCTGCAGATTGCTTTTGCAAGGTGCAGGTGGGCTGCTCCAAGAGTTCCTAAAGGCAGTATGAATGATTTTTGTTTTGGGAGTTTTTTCTCAATCGCGTATATTTTCTTTTCAATGTTCTCTGTATGTCGTGCAGTAATCTTTGGAATTTTTCTGAAGCTAGTGCCGGCTGCTGCAAGCTCTGCGCCTACTCTGAAAAGGTCGTTCATGGCTTGAATGAGGGTTTTCTTTGTTTGCTTGTTTTTAACGTAATTGAGGGCCAGTCCTATTGCTGCATTCAGCTCGTCTACGGTTCCATACGCTTCTATTCGCGGGTCTGTTTTTGGCACGCGCTGTCCGCCAAGTAAAGAGGTCTCTCCTTTATCCCCTCCTTTTGTGACGATTGACATGGTGGAAGGTTAATAAGCTAAATTTAAATACTTATCCGCCTTGTAAGTCTGAAAAGGAGGTGCTCATAATATGGATGATTTTGATGATGATATGGATGATGATGGTTATGATGACAGCGGAGACGATGAATTCTGAACTTAATTAAAAATTAAGAACACTCGCTGAATCCGCACTCATAGCAGGTTGGCCCTGTGCATCCGCTTAAGTATGCGATGTTTGGCGAGTAGCATTTTGGGCAGTGCCCTGGCTTGTGTTCCTGCGGGTGGTCTGTTTTCTGCGTTTTTGCTTCTGTGATGTGCGGTGTCAGCATTTGCTGGCCTGGCAGATTGCCCATTTGTGCCAAAAACTTGCTCAGTGCTGTTGAAACAGCGTGGGGGATGCTTTCAATGCGCTTTGGTCCGAATCCGTATGGCTTGTCGCTTTTGATGCTGTTCAAATGCCTTCTTAATGAGTTAACGTCTCCGCCCATTTCCAGGTATTTGCTGATGAGTATTCCCATTACTGAAGTTAGCCCTGCTATTTCTGTTCCGATGGGAGCGATGTTGGTGAATACTTTTAGTATTTTTCCGTTGTGGTGGTCTATGTGTATGTGCACTGGTCCGTAACCAGTTTCAAACTGGTAGTACACGCTTCCTATTCCTTCCGACGGGTCGACTTTTATAATTTCTTTTTTCTCTTCCTTGGATTTTTTGGTTATGTTGAGCACTTGGTGGTTCTTGCATCCGTCTCTGTAAACTGTAATGCCTTTGCATCCCAGTTCCCATGCCATCATGTATGTTTTCTTGATGTCTTCAACTGTTGCGCTGTTTGGTAAATTAATTGTTTTGCTTACGCCGTTGTCGGTATGTTTTTGGAATGCCGCCTGCTGTTTAACGTGGTATTCGACTGGTATGTCATGTGCGCTTCCAAATACTTTCTGTATATGTTCTGGAATTTCCTTTATGCCTCTGACTGAGTTATGGTTTGCCTCGATTTTCTTCCACAGTTCTTCTGGTTTTAATCCGAAGTAGTTGTTGTTCTTGGCTACCTGCATGAAGACAGGATTTACTTCGTGGAAAACGTCTCCTTCGTTGGGCTCTTTGCCTGCTTTCAGGGCGTCAAGGGCTTTTGCATTGTATCTTGTGTATGCAATCCCAAAGAATGGCTCTATGCCGCCGCCTTGAAGTCCTGCGCAGATTGCAATTGTGCCGGTGGGCGCGATTGTTGTTCTGGCGCAGTTTCTCGGCCTGCCTTTGCCGTATTCGCGGTGGAATGGCCCGTTGACGTCATAGATGCTGTCTTTGAAGTTTGGGAAGACGCCTCTTTCCAGCGCGAGTTCTTCGCTTGCTTCAAGCGACTTGTCATTTATGAAGCGCATGACTTCCTCTGCTTTCTGCAATGCTTCCGGCGAGTCGTATGGTATGTTGAGGAGTGCGAGCATTTCCGCCCAGCCCATTACGCCCAATCCGATTCTTCTGTTGCCCTTGGCTATTTTTTCGATTTCAGGTATTGGGTAGTTGTTTACGTCTATGACGTCGTCCAGGAATCTAATCGCCAATTTGACAATCTCTCCCAGCCTGGCATAATCTATTTTACCCATTACGACAAACTTGCTCAAATTGATGCTTCCAAGGTTGCACGGCTCGTACGGCAATAATGGCTGTTCTCCGCACGGGTTTGTGCTTTCTATTTCTCCGAGTTTTGGTGTTGGGTTTGAGCAGCTGTTGTTGATGTTGTCTATCCATATCATTCCTGGGTCGCCGGTTTTCCAGGCATATTCGCAGATTTGGTTGAAGACGTCTCTGGCGTTTGCTTTGCCCACTGCTTCCTTTGTTCTTGGATTCAGCAAATCATATTCTTTGCCGTCTCTGACTGCTTCCATGAATTTTTTGTCAACTGCAACTGAAACATTGAAATTCTCTAACTTGCCATCTTCTGCCTTGTACTTGATGAAGTCGAAGATATCCGGGTGCCAGTATGGCAGAATGCCCATGTTGGCTCCTCTTCTTGTGCCGCCTTGCTTGACTTCCTGTGTTGCATAGTTGATAATGCTCAATGGTGACAATGCTCCTGACGCGACACCTTTTGTGCTTTTTACCCTGTCTCCTTTGGGTCTTACCCTGCACCCGGAGAATCCTGTTCCGCCGCCTGACTTGTGGATTAGCATTGTCTGTTTGACGAGGTCTCCCCAGCCCTCAATGCTGTCATCTATTGGCAGGACGTAGCACGCTGACAGTTGCTGCAATTCTCTGCCTGCATTCATCAATGTTGGTGAGTTTGGCAGGAAGTCAAAGTTTGCCAGCATGTCGTAATATTGTGTTGCCGTCTTCAGCACTATTTCGCGTGCCCTGTTGCTGTTTTCCAGAATCTTGTAGAGGTTCTGTATGTATCGCTTGTGATTTTGGTCCTGGTCGTTGTAATTCTTGGAGCCGACGTGGATTAGCAGTAGTTCGCTTGTTTCTCCGTTGCCGACATCTATCCATTCCTGGCTGTGTCTTACGCCTGCAAGAATTTGGTCGCGGGGAATGTCTGGATGGTAAAGCAGTTCTGCCAACGCTATGTTCTTTGCAATGTTCCAGAGCCAGTGTTCAACGCTTGGGTCGTCGCGTAGATATTTGTCCTTTATGACTTTTTTCTGGTTTTCAGTAAGTGGAATGTTTCCGAATGGTGGTTTGTCCCAATTGAGTTCTTCTGTGGTGTTTTTTGCTGGCGTCATGGCTATACCTCCATTAATTTTTCCTGTTTCTTTAGTGTCTTGATAGCGTCAACAAACTGGCTGGCATCCTTGAATTTCTTGTACACGCTGGCAAACCTTACATATGCAACATCATCGAGTTTTGCCAGTTCCTGCATGACCAATTCCCCTATTTTGCTGCTCTTGATTTCCTCCTTGTCCGACTGCCTGAGCGAGGCTTCAACAATGCCGACCACTGCTTCCATCTGCTCACGCTTGACAGGCCTTTTTTCGCATGCTCTTAGGATTCCTTTCAGCACTTTTTCGCGTGAGAACGGCTCTCTTCTGCCGTCTCTTTTTACAACGCTGATGTCAAACAGCTCAACGCGCTCATAGGTTGTGAATCTTTTGTTGCATTGTTCGCATTTCCTTCGTCTTCTTATGGAGTCAGAATTTGGTGTTAACCTGCTGTCAATGACTTTGTTGTCGGTGTTTTGGCAAAACGGACACTTCAACGCAACTCACCTTTTTTTATCTCAACTCACTCAAAAGTGACAGAAAAACCACAACATATTGTGGTTTCCGTCGGAGCAATCTACTACAAATTGAAATAGTATTTAAACATTATCAACCTTTAACCTATATTCTCAGAAATAATTTTTCACTATGTTTGACTTACTTTTCAGTGAAACAATTTTATTTTTTCGTGCAAAAAAGAATTAACGAGAGAAAATAATTATATCAAAACTGCATTAACCGTTCCATCCTGTCCCGGTCTGCTTGTTACTTTTGCCTTTCCTGCTTCAGTGTTGATTACTGCACCTTTGACAAGTATGTTTCGCCTGACGAAGTGTCTGTTTGCCGGGCATTCTTCAACTGTCTTGATTGCTGCCTTGACGAATTTCCTGGTCTTTGGGTCCAGAACATTTGCTACTTGCGCGACAAGCACTTTCATTTTTCTGCTGTTTCCTTTTGTCTTGATGACTTTGACCTGCTGTTTGCCGATTTTGGTGAGCGCCGGCTGCCTTCCCATTTCGTATTTGCGCTTGTCGCGGAACTTGTTGTACATTCCACCTGTTGGCTTTCTGCCAACGCGTCCCCTCTGTATTATTACCATGGTGTGCTGTTCCTAATAGGATATTTAAAAAGCTTTCGTCTGATAGGTGTTGTCAACTTTATGGTGCTGGCCGCTCTGCCTTGCTATGCAGAGGTCATTTTTCCCTCCTCCGCATTTGTGAGGGGAAAATGATTTCAGAGGACCAAAGGCAAGTTAGCACCAGAAACTTGGCTTAACCCGTCTGGTAAGCAGGGTCGCAACATTTATATTGTAACTTTTAGCCAATACTTGTATGCGGCTTTGGCTGGTTGCATTATTGCTCTTGGTACCGTTCTCTTTTGCGTTAATAATAGAAAACACTGGCCGTGCCGGCGAAAATCCTGTTATTTATGGAGACACAATAGTATACGAGCGTGCAGGTGTGATTTATGCATATGATATTGCCAAACGTTATGAAAAAGAGCTTTCGCGCGGCAGCAATCCTTCCATATTCGGTTTTATAGCTGCTTTTGAAACAAGGGAGACTGATGTTGATTTGAACGGCGATGGCGATTATGATGATGTTGTCATCCGGTTTGCCAATGTCAGGGATGGAAAAGTTGCAAGCACGAATTCCATTGGCCATAATCCATTTGTTTGGTCAAAGTTGATTGTGTTTTCAACAAATGAGGCGGAGCTGGGGGTTGATTTTTCGAATGATGGCGATATGGCTGATGATATTATCAGGCAGTATGACATTGATAAAAAAGAAACAGTTAATTTGAAGGCGGTTGGTGATTTTCCGGTTGTCAACCAGCACGCTTTGCTTTTTGTTACAGATGAATCACAGGTTAGCACCGATTTGAATCTTGACGGCGACAAGTCAGATAATGTTCTGCGCGTGCTTGACAGGGAAAGCAGGAAGGTGTCAAATGAGAAGATTTCTGCGGGCAGGATTGTGCTTACAAAAACCGGCAAGGCGGTGTTTTCTTCTGATGGAGAAATTGTCTTTTTTGATGCAATTGAGCAGAAAAATGAAAGGACTGGCCAGAATGGCATTTCTCCTTCCTTGTTTGACAACGTGATTGTTTTTGAGCGTGACGGTGAGTTGTATGGTTATTCATTGCGAAACAGGAATCTTGCAAAGTTGAATTTGAGGGGGAAATCTCCTTCTTTGTTTGAGAATCGGCTGGCATTTGTGACTTCCGAATCGGATGTTGGCGACTTAAACAACAATGGCGATACGAATGACGTCATTGTGCGCTTTGCAAAAGAAGAGGACATTGACGGCGATGACGTTTTTGACTTTTCAGACAACTGCCAGGGTGTAATCAACGAAGGCCAGGAGGATTTCAACAATAACGGTATCGGGGATGCTTGCGATAATGAAAAGCCAAAGCAGGAGGAAAAGAAATCAGAATCCCCGCCTTCTGCAGTCCAGAATGCGGGTGAAACTCCTGCTGAAAGCGCGGGCATTCCTTGGTATTGGTATGTTGTTGGCATTCTTTTGTTGCCTTTTGTTCTGTACTTCAGCGTCAAATATGGCTATCGATACTATAAAAAACGAAAGAAGTCATTCGGGTTCTGACGGGGTGCTGTCAGCTTAATGGTGCCGCGCTGGCCTGACTTTTCTTCTTCCCTTGCAAGTGCGTGGAGAGAAAAGTCATCTCGACAACGTCGAGGCAGCGCGGCCAGCACCAGAGAGTTGACTTAACCTTCTGACAGAAACATTTAAATATCTCTGTATTGGATTTTTGAATTATTAACCGACGGGGTGTTTTTATTATGGAAGCAAGACCATTGGATGCATTGAATCGCGCTCGTGACAAGAAAGTTATTGTTGAGTGCAAGAACAACAAGCAGTATGTGGGTTTGTTGCGTGCGTTTGACATCCATATAAACGTGGTTCTTGATGAGACAGAAGAAAGGGTTGATGGCGAGGTTAAGCGCAAGTTGGGTACTGCTTTTATTCGCGGTGACACAATTGTCTTGATAAGCCCGGCATAAAGTGATACTATGAGCAAAGGTTTAGGCGGTACAGGTTCTCAGGGTAAGCGTTCTCGCGGAAAATCGCATATTCCGTGCAGGCGCTGTGGCAGGAATAGCTACCACGTGAAGAAGTCAATCTGTGCAAGCTGTGGTTATGGCACTGCTTCAAAGATGCGTAGGTACGCGTGGAAGAACACCAGAAAGCGCAAGTAATTCTACAAATACTATTATAAAGCAGGATTTTCTTGGTTATTATGCGCGGCGGTACCGAAGTGGCCAAACGGGCTACGTTTAGACCGTAGCGGCTTAGTGCCTTCGAAGGTTCGAATCCTTCCCGCCGCATATGTTTCATCTGATGTAGTTGTTTTCTTTTACATTTGAACGCATCAAGGCAGGCACTAAAAAATCAATTAGATTATGTGCATTTATCTTTTGCGCATTAACCTTTTTATCGCTGTCCAAATTTATATGTGAATCAAAATGAAAAAATTGCAGAAAATTGACCCTGTTTTCGAGAATATCAGTCCCGAAGACCTCGAGAAGGAGCTTCCTGAGCCTTGGTGGAGGAAGCCGTTCTATGTCATAGTAGGCATTGTTATATTGCTATTGGTGCTTTCATTTTCTTTCTCAGATGCAATTATGGGTATCGTTCAGAGCCAAAAAACTCATTATGGCGAACTTATATTCAGAAATACTAAGATTATCTTTGAAAATAATACCTTGCAGCAGCTCCAAACTGAATTTATCAGCAACGAGCACAGGGAAATTAAGGCCTGTTTGTTCGGAAGGCAGGAAGAATCAACCTATATAATTAGTAGGGTTGAGTTTCCTGAAGTCATAAGAGCGAATGTCATTCACATAGTTAGTGTTCCGTGCCCGCCAAACACCCTTATCGATTTGCACAGCCATCCAATTAATCAATGTTTAGCCAGCCGGCAGGACATTGCTGTTTACGAAAACAACAGAAAAAGCAATCCAAATCTCCGTATGATGATTATGTGCTCGTCGACAAGATTCGCGCTGGTGTAAGTACTTTTTCCCATCGGTACGTCGTCGGTTGTTTCACATTTCATCGTCGATAACCCTATTGAAACAAGTACGGTTTATTGACGGAAATATAC
>JAWCRZ010000019.1:0-11772 GCA_038868995.1 Candidatus Woesearchaeota archaeon
ATTCTAAAAAACCTGATGTTCTGGGTCAGGTTCTCAGAAACCTTTGCACTGTAATCAGTATCGGTTGTTGTAAAGCCAAGTTTGAGCAAGTCATTCTCCTGCAAATGCGCAATCTGTGCGTTCTTCACAAACATCACGGCACGTCTGAACATGACTGTGAACTGGTCATTCTCACGCGCCTTTTTCACTACTTCAGGCATTAAGGTATAGAGCATCGGGCCCCTAATAAATTTCTCAGGAATATAGTATTCTTTTCTTTCTTTTCCAACATAAGTAAGCACTGAGTCGAACAGAAGCTGTGGCGCATTAATACGCGAGCGAAAACCAAAATCAATTCCCTGATCTTCACGCTCCCTGCGCGCAAGTTCCCGCAACGCAGCTATTTCAACCCTTGCACGCTGTTCATCGTTGAAAAATTTCAGACAATACGGCTCTGAATCCCTCGACAATTCGTCGATCGTGAATACGTCGTCCGTTGAAATGCTTGAAATTTTCTCAACTCCTGGGAGCTCGACTCGTGATTCACGTTTTGTGCGGTAGAAATAAAGTGCAACTCCAAAACGCCGCGTGTCAACAGGGGCATGCTCTATGAACTTCTTGAACTGATATGCAATAACCTGCTCAAGCCCCGGATCTTTATTCGCTCTTAACTTGTCAATATTGAGCATCATATCAGTAAGCAGTGCATCATTCGGATTGTGCAGTGTGCTGATAAAATTAATTCCTCGCCATGCCTGCCATTCACGCGACACGCGACGCACAAGCTCGGGGTACATAGGCTTTGGCATCCATTCGACAAACTGCAGCAATGCCGGTTTTGGCTCATCAGAGAAAACATAAATAGGCAGCTGCTCGTAATCATATGCTTCCCGTATTTCGTGCAGTCGTTCGATTTCCCCTTCCAAGCGCTTTTCAATTATGCACAGATTTGCCTCTTTCATCATATCCTTTGCATCTTCCAATGACAGCGCACCCGCAACAGAGAAATTCTGCTGCTCAAGCTCGCGAAGCAAAAAGCCGCTTTCAAGCGTGTTGCTATGAATTACCAAAATCTTATATCGCTCACGCTCAAGCATCAATTCTCGCGCCCGTGACTTATCTGATTGCGTTGGCTGCTGCTTGCCGTATTTCCGTGCCAGTTCGGTTGCAATCTCCTCAAGCAGCCCCTCGTGCCCGGCGGAGCGCCATTTGTTTGGCTCGGTTTTTTTTGCCATTTTCCCAATTTAACCCCTATATCGTTGTAACGAAAAGTAATTTAAAAATCTTTTCCGGAATACTCGAGAACAACGTTGTTTTTCTGTTCGTAGTCCATAAGCTTGCGGATAAGCGGTGCTGTCAGCGAGGTTTCTTCCTGTAGTGTAATCTCCCGTGTGTTTTTTCCAGTCTGCTCAGCGGTCTTGAGCATTGATGTCCAGGACCCAGCGAACCTTTCGTCGCGTATACGAATAAGGTCACGCTCTGTTTTTGTGAGTGTCAGAACGTAATCGCGGTGGATTTGTTGCCGTGTATATTCCTCCGTTGCCTTTTTAAAATCGCCTCTCTTGGTTGTATCTATGATGTGTTCAAATGCGCTGAGGCGATGGTCTTTCTGGATGCCCTTTAATTCGCTATGCGTGTACCATGTAACAGCACGGGCAATGTCGATTTGATAATTGCTCCTACACCCTTCTTCATATGCTTCAAGCATCTGCAGGCCATATGGAACTTCTGCTGAAGGCACGTCGCTAATCGTCCGATCGATTCCAATGCATGTCCTGAAAAACTCTTTGGCATACAGAAGATTCCTATCACGCATGGCCCTGACAACAAGAAGAACTTTTGATGGATTGGCGCGCAGATATTCTTCTATATAATCAAACAATTCCACACGAAGTCGCTCGCTTTCGGTTTCGATTTGGTATTTTTGAGCTTCGGTTATATTCCTAAGTGCTTCAAACCGCGATTTCAGCGTTTCGAGGTCGATGTTGCGGCTGGCCAGCGCAGCCTGTGCTTCGTCCCTTTGCTTTGCGGTCAGATCCGCGGTTTCCCTCAGGCGTTTGATTTCACTGCCGACAAGTTTCTCAAGCGTCTCGCTGATATCTTTTTCGAGCTTTTCCCTAATCTTATCAGCAAGTTTCTTCTTTCTGCCAATGTGAAATCCCCAAAGTTCCATAAGTCCCTCAGTACCACTAATTAGTAGTATGAATTTAGAAACCTTTATAAACCTTTCTGATTTTATATGAACAACCTGCAATAGCAATTTTTAAACCATGAGCAGAACTGTAGACGAACACTTCAAGGGCTTACTGAAACAGCTCCACCTTGAAAATCTTGTTCGACCAAACACTCCTGACAAAATAAGAGAACTGGAGCGCGCCTGTGAAATAGGAAAACGACTATCCGACCAGCTTAAACAATTTTTTGACATGGGAATAAAGGCAGCAGCAGAATTCAGATACCTGAACAATATCATTCCAAATGAGCGTATTGGAGACAAACTAATTAACGCCTCCTTCACTTCACTCAAAATGCATCAACTCACTGTGAGGGATCTGGCTAGCATTGTCGACTACGCAGTTGCACGGGTGCGCGCGCACACAGCCTCTAGCGGATACGATATGCAGTATTACGAGCAGGACAAGCTACTTGCAAAACTGCCAGAACAGGTAAAACAAATTACAAACAACTCACCAGGACACGCAGGTTATTTCTTGAAATACCTTAAGCACATAGCACTGGAAGCATCGCTAGACAAGCTAACAGAATTTTACGCTGAGTTCAAGGAGATTGTGCACGAAGGGATACTCTCAGCAGGTCCTTATTATGCTGGATTGCTTGAAGTTAAACGCCTAGGAAAATCGTGGGATGCAATAAAATCAGAAAAAAGCGGGGATGAAAATGCACTAAAGTGGATTAACAAATTTGAAAAACTGGAAAAAAAATATAGTAACAGAAACTTGCCTGAAATTGCCCGCCTTTACGTACCTGCCATTGACAGCAACCTTTAAAAACACACTTCTGATTTAATCCGATATGCCGACTGAGGAAGAGCTGATAGCAGAACGAATGAGAAAAAGAGAAGAACTGCTGAAATTAGGCATAAATCCTTATCCTTACATTTACAATCCAACCCACAATTCCAAACAAATTGCGGAAAAGTACAAAGGACTAGCGGCAGAAGAAAAAACAAATGATGCTGTAAAAGTTGCCGGCAGAATTGTTGGACTTCGCCGCATGGGCAAAGCAACATTCATGCACATACTCGACGAAAAAGGCAAGTTACAAATTTACTACAAGTATGATGACATGCCGAAGATTTACGAGCAACTCAAGCTGACCGATTTAGGGGACTGGATAGGCATACAAGGAACAGTATTCAAAACAAAAACAGGCGAAATAACTGTTTGGGCAAACAATTTTGAAATCCTTTGCAAGGCATTGCGGCCAATACCCGAAAAGTGGCACGGACTTACTGATATAGAGCAGCGGTATCGAAAACGTTATGTTGACCTTTTTGTCAACCCGGAAGTGCGCGAGACATTTTTCAAACGTCAGAAAATAATCGACACAATACGCAACGTTTTGAACGCAAAAGGATTCCTTGAAGTTGACACGCCAATCCTGCAGCCGATATATGGCGGGGCAGCTGCAAAGCCATTCAAATCACATTTGAACTCACTGAAAATGGATGTTTTCCTGCGAATTTCGCCTGAACTGTACTTGAAACGCCTCATTGTTGGCGGATTCGAAAAAGTCTACGAATTTGCAAAAAACTTCAGAAACGAGGATATCGACAGAACCCACAATCCAGAGTTTACAGGATTTGAGCTTTACCAGGCATACGCCGACTACAACACTATGAAAGAAATAGTTGAAGACCTATACATCGCGTGCGCGAAAGCATTGCACGGCAGCACCAAATTCGAGTATCAAGGAAACATAATAGACGTAAAAAAGCCATGGCAGTCATACACAATGGCTGAAGCTTTAAAGAAATTTGCAGGAATAGATTCTGACAAACTCACAAAAGAAGACATGAACAAGCTCTGCCTGCAGCACAAGCTGGAAGTAGAGCACAATTACTCAAAAGGACAATTAATGCAGGCATTATTTGAAGAATTGGTAGAAGAGAAACTAATACAGCCAACCTTCATCACCCATCATCCTATTGAAAGCACGCCATTATGCAAAGAGTGCAGAGAGCCGCATATGAAAGAACATTTCATCGAACGCTTTGAACCTTTTATAGCGGGAATGGAAGTAGCAAATGCTTATTCAGAGCTTAATGACCCTGTCAAACAACGGAAACTCCTTGAAGAGCAGGCAAATCAATTGCGCGGCGGAGAGGAAGAAGCGCACCCAATGGACGAGGACTTTGTCCAAGCAATAGAGTATGGCATGCCCCCAACCGGCGGCTTAGGAATGGGCATTGACAGAATGGTTATGATTTTGACAAACAACCCAAGCATAAGAGACGTATTATTTTTCCCCTTTATGAAAATATGAACAAAACCATTATCGGATTAACTGCCAGAGTAGTGCTCTTCGGGAAAAAAGGAAAAAAAGAGGTCATTGCACGCATTGACACAGGCGCGACCAAAAGCAGCATAGACAAAGGACTGGCAAGAGAACTCGATTTGGGACCCGCACTCGCGCACACAAGAATCAAAAGCGCACACGGAACACGATACAGACCTGTCGTAACCACAGACATTTTAATTGGAGGGCAGCTGATGCACGCAGAGTTCAACATAGCAGAGAGAGAGCACATGAGATACAAAGTCCTAATCGGGCAAAACATTTTAAAGAAAGGATTTTTAATAGATCCATCAAAAGGTGATTAACATCATGGCGGGTGGGTGGCAATGAAGGCGGCGCTAATATCTCTTGGAAGCATTTCTTCGCGGTGGACAATAGAAGCTTTGAAAAGACATTTTGACCATGTAGACCACATTGACATTCAGGAACTTGAAGTATCTCTTGGCGGCAAAAAAGGGCAAGTATTGTACCAAGGCAAACCCATGTCTGAATACGACTGCATTTACGCAAAAGGAAGCTTCAGATATGCAACACTCCTGCGTGCAGTCACCACACTGCTGCAAAAAACAACGTACATGCCACTGAAAGCAGCAAGTTATACCATCGGGCACGACAAAGTTCTCACACATTTAAAATTTCAGGAAAATAACGTGCCGCAACCAACAACCTACCTTGCATCAACGGCTGATGCAGGCAAGAAAATAATCAAAAAGACAACGTTTCCAGTTGTTATGAAACTGCCTGCAGGCACGCACGGCAAAGGGGTTATGCTTGCAGACAGCATGGAAAGCGCCAGCTCAATGATAGACGCGCTGGCATTGCTAAAACAGCCATTTTTGATACAGGAATACATTGAAACAGGAGGCAGAGATTATCGCGTCATTGTTGTCGGAGACAAAGTAGCTGCTGCAATGCGTCGCGTTGCAGCAAAAGGAGAAAAAAGAGCCAACATACATTCAGGCGGACACGGAGAGAAAGTAGATTTGGACGCGAAAACAGCGAACATTGCCATTGCAGCAGCCCGCGCAACCGGTTGCGATATTTGTGCCGTAGACATTCTTCCTTCACCAAAAGGGCCATTAGTCCTTGAAGTCAATTTGTCACCGGGGCTGCAAGGCATAACCAAAGTCACAAAAATTGATGTCGCTTCAATAATTGCTGAATTTCTCTACAAACAGACAAAATCGTTCAAAGAAAGCGGCAAGGAAAAAATACTCAAAGAACTTGCAGCAGAACAGGAAATTCACGGACCTTTGGACTTCAGAGGCAACAGAATTCTTCTGCCGGAAGTCGCAACCATGGCATCAAAAATCAAACAAGATGACGAAGTCGTTCTAAAAGCAAAAAAAGGCAAAATAGAGATAGAAAAAATAGGAAAGACCGAGAAAGACAAAGAGTAAGTATAAATTCTGCTTCTTCCAACACCTTAAAATTATTCAAAATTCAATCGAAGAAATCACTATTCGCACACACCAACAACAATAGAGACAATATCACCGCCGCAATTATCACGGCACACCTTCTCTGCCGCCTCTCTTGTCGCGGAAGTAATGCCCTGCTCCATACAGCTGCAAGTGTAACAGCTCTGATCAGGCATCTCTGTTGCCCTGCCGGCAGGGAATGCGCGAGTTCCGGGAGCAGAAACACCGCTGATGCCACCGCCATATTCCTTAGCAGCAGGAATGACAAAACTACCAGTAACAGCGGAACCATCATCAGGCGGAATGCCACCAGTGCTCATTCCTGGAACATACACACTTGGCTGATGATACTGCCAGTCCAGCGGTGAAATGCCTGCATCCAGCTGGCACTGAGCAAGGCAATCCCTCAATGTTTGCCCGCCTGCTTTTTCAGGATACTGATACCTTGGCGTCTGAATGGGCCTGCCAAAGCACATGCTCTGACATTCGAGCATAGTCATTCTCAATGCGCCAGGACGCAATTCAGGAGGTCCCCTGTACGCCTGCCCGGTGGTTGAGTCAGGAAGCAGCAGAAAAACAACACCGCCCAAAGCTACAAGAGCGACTGCCAAGAACATGAACACTTCAGCATTTCCTCTTTTATGCATGCCAACAAAAAAAGAATAGCAGTATAAAAAGGTTTCTTTATCCGAGTGCTGTCAACTTAATGGTGCCGCGGCTGGCCTGACTTTTCTTCTCCCCTTGCAAGTGCGGGGAGAGAAAAGTCACCTCGACAACGTCGAGGCAGCGCAGCCAGCACCAGAGAGTTGACTTAACCCTTTATCCGATTTGAGTGACAGGAACAACAGGCGGCAAAGTGTCCCGTGTTGCCTTTGGAATCGGTTGTCTCTCAAACCAGCTTGAAGGGCCTTGGACCTCAGGTCTCTGCAACATAGCACCCCGCTGAGTTACACGAATATAATCAAGGTCGTACTGTCCAGGAATTTGTTGTGCAAGAGCGACCTGCCACTTGTTCCTGCACCATGCAAGGCATTGTTGCAACCCATGGCCACCCCTTCTTTCCTGCGGGTTTTTATGTCTTGGCGTTTCAATCTGCGTTCCATGGCAAGTTGACTGGCACTGAAGCAATGCATACCGCAGTTCGCCAGGGCCAGGAACAACCGGCACATACGCAGAGCCCCAAGTAGACCTAATAGAAGCCATACCGGCTGACTGTTTCTGAGGCAAAAGCGTATACACTGCTCCGCCAAATGCAATGACAACAAATGCCAAGAATATCCACAGCTCAACACTGCCTCTTTTTTGCATGCCTTTATTTATATACGACTAATATAAAAAGGTTTTTATTATTTCATATAGCGCACAACATTATGAAACTTGGAGTTTTATATTCAGGTGGAAAAGACAGCACTCTTGCGCTGATTAAGGCAATGCAATACCATGAGATTGCGTGCCTAATCAGCATAGTTTCTCAAAACAAAGAGAGTTTCATGTTCCACACCCCGAATATTGATGTAACTTTACTGCAGTCACGTGCGATAGGGCTTCCTTTGGTGCGCGTCGTAACAAAAGGTGAAAAGGAAAAAGAACTTGAAGACCTAAAAGCAGCAATCGCTGAGGCTGTGAAACGATATCAGATTGATGGAATTGTAACGGGTGCTGTCCGGTCAACATACCAGGCAAGCAGAGTGCAGCGAATCTGCCACGAACTCGGACTCTGGTGCTTCAACCCATTATGGCTCAAAGACCAAGTTGAACTGCTTCATGAAGTTGTTCAAAAAGGCATAACTGCAGTCATTTCAGGAGTTTTTGCAGAGCCACTGGATAAAAGTTACCTTGGAGCAATAATTGACATTCCGATAATTGAAAAACTGGCAAAAATCGGCACAACACACCACATAAACCCTGCAGGAGAAGGCGGAGAGATAGAAACAACAGTGCTTGACGCGCCAATATTCAAGAAAAAAATTGTTGTGGCAAAAAATTCCACTTCATACTCAAACTACAGCGGGGTTTACACCATTGAGGACGCGAGGCTTGAAAACAAATGATTCTCATCATAAGCACCTGCAAAGAACAGTTGAGCGAGCTTGAATTTGTAAGGCCAATTGCAATGCTGGTAGAAAACCACAACATCATGCATTTCAGCAAAATCAAGCAGGCAGACATCAATGCAGCGGACAAAATTATAATTGCCGGCACTGCGCTGAAAGATTTTGACTATCTGGACGGCAACTTCAACTGGCTCAAGAAATGCGACAAGCCAGTCTTGGGAATCTGCGCAGGCATGCAAGTCATAGCAAAAGAATTTGGAGTTCCGCTTGAAGATGCTACATCAATTGGTCCTCAAAAAGTTGAAGTCATTGCTGAAAACAAGCTGGCAAAAGGCACCTTTAACGCTTATTTCCTTCATACAAAAACAGGCACGGGCAATTTCAGGACACTGGCAACATCTAAAGGCAAGCCCTGCATGATTAAACACAACGAAAAAGAGATATACGGGTGCATCTTTCATCCGGAAGTATTAACTGAAGATATCATTAGGAGGTTTATACAATGAAATGGGCACTTTTGCTGATATTTCTCATCAGCTGCGCACCAACTGCACAGGAAGTAATTACAAAGCCGGTGTCTGAGCAAAAAATCATATCACCGCCGGCAACAGCACCATTGGAACCACAGGTAAAGGTACCACAAGAAATAGCTGTTGAGACAACTTCTGCGCCAACACAATTGCCAAAAAAAGACCTATCACCACAACAGGAATGCATCCAGCTATGCAAAGATGATTGTGCAGCAACGGCACAAAACTCTTGCACTCAAAAAGAACGCTCAACATGCAAAAGTCATTGCGGAAACAACCCCATAATTGACCCATCAGCGTGCACGCAGGCATGCGCCTATCTTAACCAGCCAAACGTGTGCAAGCAGCAAATGGAACAATTCTGCTCTGCACGGTGCATAGAATACTGCCATTAGCTTTATTCAGCATCTTTTCCCAACGGAACTGATTTTGGTTTCATGTAAAGCACATTTTTAATTGTTCTGTCAAGTGCATGCAACGACTTGCCCTTCACGTAATCATGCGAGTCAACGGTATTTGGGCACCCCTTGCTCATCGTCCTCATCAAATACTATGCGGATTCCCATCTGTTTTTGCACTTCAGGTGACAAAAACCTTTTTTCCGGCTTTTCCTGCACGCCTTTTGCTTTCAGATGCTCCCGTTTCCAGCGCTGAAATTCATCAGATTGTCTTACCTTTTCCATGTCGGGAAGCTGTGACTCAAGAATTTCATATAACCCGTTTTTGCTGACAGGCAATTTTATGCCCAACCGTTCTGCAACTTCGCGCGTATCCCTGCAGACAGCCCCCAAATCCCTGCCCTGAACGCCTAACGGCACCCATGCAGTTTTCTGATGCACACAGTAGCCAACCGGCTTAAAGTAGAAACGCTCTTCTTTGCCAAAAGTACTGCCCTTATCAACGCGCAAAACACTAATGCCGACAATCGACTCGGGCTCAGCGCACTGAAAACAATACATTCTCGCGTCAAAATTCGCAGCTCCATTTCCAGTCATTTCACCCACCTCACTAAAACTTCAAATTAGGGCCAGCTTTCTTGGCCATCTTTTTCATCAATTTCTCAGGATTTTCCCCCTTAAGCATCTTAACAATCTTTTTTGACTGCTTGTACTGCTTAATCATATCACGAATATCGCTTGTTGAAACGCCGGAACCCTTGCTGATGCGCTCAATTCTCTGTGCATCAATAATATCCGGCTCCTCCAATTCACGCTTTGTCATCGAGTTCATAGCAAACTTCCACTTCTGCAGCTTGCCCTCCTGTACTTGAAGTGCCTCTTTCGGAAGGGAAATCTGCCCAAGCCCCGGAATCATCTCCAAAACTTTGCCCAGTGGACCCATCTTTGACATTGCTTCCATCTGGCTGTACAAGTCAATAAGATTGAATTCACCCTTCAAAAGCTTCTTTTCAATATCCTTTGCTTCCTCTTCTGTTATCGCTTCCTTTGCTTTTTCCAGCAAAGCTTCCAAATCACCCATGCCGAGCAATCTTCCAACAAAACCTTTTGGGTTAAACTGCTCAAAATCATCAACTTTCTCGCCTACACCAATGAACTTAATTGGTGCTCCTGTAACTGCGCATGCTGACAATGCGCCGCCACCCTTTGCAGTGCCGTCCATCTTTGTCACAATAACCCCAGTAATCGCCCCTGCCTCGTGAAACGCCTTTGCCTGATTCTGCGCCGCCTGACCGATATCCGCGGAAATGACAAGCAATCGCTCATCCGCCTTTGCCAATTCTGCGACTTTTTTCAATTCGTCAATCAAATCCTGCGACAACGCATCACGGCCTGCAGTATCAATAATAATCAAATCAAACTTCCTGAACTCAGGTTCAAAATACCTGTAAATCTTAACAGGGTCTTTCTCACCTTTCAGAACAAACACAGGAACATTAATCGCTTTGCCAATCTGCTGCAATTGGTCCATAGCAGCAGGACGATGCACGTCAAGACCAAGCAAGGCAACTTTCCTGCCCCTTTTCATAAAATATTTTGCCAGTTTTCCAGAAGTTGTTGTTTTACCTGAGCCGAAAAGACCGATGAGCATAATCTTGTTCGGCAACTTGTCGCCAAGCTTCAATTCGGATTTTTCCCCGCCCAAGAAAGCGGTCAATTCCTCATAAACAATGTTAATGAGATGCTCTTTTTTGGTCAGCGCGCCAGGAGTTTCCTCTTTCAGAATGCGGTCCTTTATTTTTTGAGTAAGGTCAAATACCAATTTAACATTAACGTCGGCTTGGAGAAGGGCTCGCTGGATGTCTTTTACAAGCTCGTTAATAAGTTTTTCATCTACAAACAACGACTTGGCAATCTTCTGCAACGTGCCCTTCAAGCTCTCAGAAAGCTTTTCCAAAACCATACCAATTACTCCTATGAGGAGGGTTTATAAAGGTTATTGCATCTTATCGCGGTATGGCAGCAATAGATGAAGTTGTCAAAAAGATTGATGAAGTTATAAACAACGCAAAAGCAGTATTCGAAGACCAGCTCCTAGAACTTAAAAAACGCCAGCAGGCACCAGGGCCTATTGCGTTCTCAACCGGTACAAAGTTCACACAGCAATGCATACGATGCGGCAAAGAAATAGTCAATTACGCCATATTCGGCAGATGGATAGAAGGCAGGCCAGAAGGAGAAGCCAACATAAACTGGAAATGCGGAACGTGTGGCAAACAATATATATTCCGTGGCACCCGCTCAAAAGTCATTGACAACCTGCTCCATTTATCTTCCCCAAGAGGAAGCGGGGCGGCTTAGCTATTCAAGAAGGTTTCTTTTAACAGCTGATAGCTTAGAAAACTTGGCGTTCTCAAACCGTTCCTCAAATTAACTTTTTGGTATGCTTTTCTTGCAAAATTGGAGAACATTGTTCTGTCATCACCGCTAAAGACAATATCCAAATTATACTTGCTTGCAATTGCTATAACTAAAAAATCTGTTAAACTCTGACCAAGATTGTAAATTCTTTTTATTATTTTTGGCTTCAGCGTAATATTCTTTTGCGAGTTTGTGTGTAGAAGTCGTTTCGTCAAGCAACCTGCCCCTTGTGACGTGATCATAAAGCTCCAATAGTGTAATTCTTGCTTTTTTCTATGCCTTTTGCCGAAGTTCTTTCCTTATTGATTGACAACCATACACGATAAGAGTTTTATTATGTATTGGTGCTGTCAACTTAATGGCGCTGGCCGCTCTGCCTCGGTTTTGCCGAGGTCATTTTTCTCTCCTCCGCACCTGCGAGGAGGAGAGA
>JAWCRZ010000020.1:0-11224 GCA_038868995.1 Candidatus Woesearchaeota archaeon
GCCCACACAGAAGGTCCAAGTCGCTGCGCCTCGGCATCAGGGTCTATCTGCTCCAACTGTTCATAAATATCACGCTCATGCATGGCAAGAGAACGCCCCAATGCAGTCGCGTGAGTTGTGAACACTGTTTTAACAAGAGAACCCTGATGGCGCAAATACAACAAAGCAGCGCCTGCAAGCCATTCATGAAAGTGCGCAACTATCTTCTTGTCAGAAAAAACCCTGCCGAGCTCTTCAAGCACCCTGCCAACAGCATAAGCCCAGACAACCGGCTCATCAAAATCAAACCATTCAGTTTTCAAACTGTCAATCTGATACCAATCCCACAGCTTGCGCTTAATATCATTCTTACGTGCGGAGAAATTAGTGAAATCAATCAACAGCACATTAGGATTTCCCTTTGTCACCCAAGAGCCAAAATGCACTTCTATGCCTTCGTGCCTCAAAACATCAAAAGCACCCTTGCAATGCTCAGGCACCACGTGCTCCTCAAAAATGCCGAACGCCTTCTGCGTAAAATAAGGCCCAACAAGAAAATAATTGTCACCATAATGCTCCTTCATAGGCAAAATCTTGCTCTGGATAACAGTAAAAATTCCACCTACCTTGTTGCAGACCTCCCACGAAACCTCAAACAGCATATCTGCTTTTGCATCCATCAAATGCACTCTCACCTGCGTGTACAAAAAGGTTTCACACTACTCTTAAGTAACTCAATTTTCAGTATGGATAAATCCTTGCAAATGCAGGAATAAAAATTCCGTCATAGACACCGGTTGCTTGAATGAACAATTAAGTTTTCCGGAATAAACAATCTAAACATACCCAATAATCAGCAAAATGGAGAAACCCAAGGTTAACGTAATCACGACCAGAATTGAATAAAGTTCAAACGCTTCCATGGAAGAAAATTAAAAGTTAAAAGATAAAAAAAGAAGGAACTTATACAGTTCCCTTCAAAGACGGTGACGGGCAGCACATTGCTACACCGGAACCATCGAATGCTTGCAAGATGTCGTTCAGTGCATAGTCCGGAACAACATACAATGTCTGCAAGATTTGCGGAATGGTTCTGCAGTAGCTGCTCCATGCACCACCATACGTTGTTGCTGCACGGTTGTAGCTGGTTGGCTGCGTGTAGGTGTCGTCACTTGGGTCTTCGTTCGCGCGGACAATTCCCTCACAAGTCATCTGGATGCTTGGGATTTGAGCGCGGTTTCTGGAATACGAAATCTTCTGGCTAACTGTCTTTACAGTGCCACAAACACCATTGTAACATTCGCCAGTCACGACATCCGCAACCTTTTGCAGACCTTCTCCACCTGGTGTCTGTCCAAGGCCTGAGAACGTGCCTGTCTGGTCATATGAACTTTGAGATGACATCGGGAGCGCTTCTCCTGATGGGAACTCATATGCTCTGCCTGAGAACGCTCTTGAATACGGGTCGTAGATACCCCTGATTGCACCACCATACTCCTTGGCGGCTGGCACTGCGAATTCTCCAACTGCTGCCTTGCGTGCGCCTGTGAACAAGAGCACCAAGCCAACGATGGCTATAATCGCTACAATGCCGAGAATAACCAAAGCGATTCCTTTTCCACTTTCTTCTGCCACAACTGATCACCTCGTTTAGTTGTACTTAAGCGTTTTTATGTGTTGATACACACACGCTGTTTATATACTTTTCGTTTTGTCAGAACGTACATCCGTTCTGCTTATTTTAAAATAAAAAATAAAAATTATGAACCGTATCCGTAGCCAAAGCCGGACTGTCCGGCAATGCCACCAACCATCGGCCTGTTCGGGCATACGCACAAGCCGGCCTTGCTGTTGAGCGTGTTAATGATCGGGTAGCCCAATGATGCATAATAGCCAGCTTCTTCTGGGTCAATCGAAACCAAGAAGCATCCCTGGCCGCACTTGATAACAGGAGATGGAATGTCACCGATGCCACCGCCTGGAGGAGCCCTCTTCGGATTGCCTTCCCAGTTCCAGTGGGTTGTCAAATCCTTGCTGATGGTTGTGCCGGGCATCCATGCAGAGCCCGGAATCTCTCCTGGAATGTTCCGAGGAACACCTCTGCCAACCCAATTTGGATATTCAACTCCCTTGATTGCACCGCCATAAATGCCTTTGCCCGTTGCAACGTTTCTCTGCGTGAACAGCAAAACCAGGCCTACAATGGCAAGCACTGCAACGATGCCAAGAATAACCAATGCAATTCCTTTATGTTCCTCAGCCATATTTTTCACCTCTTTGATGAAAGTTATGTCAAATTTCAACTAATATAGCAATATGTATACTGGATGTATTTAAATGTTGCGTTTCTTGAGTGCATATTCTCTATATAACAAAAGGATAATTGCAACAGTAACAGCAGAATCAGCAATATTGAATGCAGGCCAGAAATGAAAATCAATAAAGTCAACGACAGCACCGTATACAAGGCGGTCAAGAAGGTTTCCAAGCGCGCCTCCGAGGATGAGGCCAAGGATTGGCTGAAGAGTTTTTGAAAACGTTTTGTGCTTAAGAATAAGAAACACGCTGACTGACGCTGCAAATATTATGAAAAACCACGATGCATTTTTGAAAAGGCCGAACACGGTTCCAGTGTTCAGAACGTGGGAAATTGAAAAGAAGGGAAAATCTATTGAAGAGTTCAGCGGAACATATTTTGTGACAAGCAGCTTTGTAATTCTGTCGAGAATGAAAACAAAAACTGCAATATTCCAGAAGCTCAAATACTTGCGCGCCATCGCTGCTGATAGGGACGCTCTTCACCGCGCTCAAGCCGCTCAAGACGCTGCAATACGGTTTCAAGCTGCGCTTTTATCGTGTCGAGTTTTGACGAGATTAATTGCAATTGCTGTTCTGTCGACATTCCCGCATATTGCTGTTGCGCAAACGCGCGCGGCGCAGAAAACTGCTCCTCAATCGGCGGCTCGGAAATGCCAGGCATCGGCCGCGGCATTCCCATCTGTTCCATTCCAGCAGGCATCTGTGGAGCTTGCGGAGACAATTCAGGCGACTTGGGATATTCTGGCATCTCTTCCTCCTTTTTCCAGAATTTCAACTTATCGACAAAGCTCATGACAAGAATGATTCACCGCATTGTTATAAATGTTTCTTTGAAATGGTGCTGTCAACTTAACGGTGCTGGCCGCTCTGCCTCGGCTTTGCCGAGGTAATTTTCCCCTCCTCCGCATTTGCGAGGAGGAGAAAAAATGAGTCCAGAGGACCAGAGCGGCCAGCCAGCGCCAGAAAATTGACTTAACCCTTTGAAATCAATTCCAAATCAGAAATAATTGATTCGTATTCCTTCATTACCGGATGCTCAGAAGAAAAGTTTTCCGACATTATTCCAATGCGCTCAATAGTATCATATATGCAATCTGCGTCTCTCTTTCGGATTGCTCTGCGCAATTCCATGAAATACGGGGCAAATAGGCGCTTTTCATAAAGCAGAACGCGCTGCACGGCGCCGCGATGCCGCTGTTTGAACAAATTCTCCACACGGTACGCAATCAAATCAAGGCATTCATCACTCCATTGCTTAAGTTCGCTCCCAGGCATATCATGAATATTATTGTGATTCATCAAAAGATGCACCAAAAATGCCTTATTTTCAAGAATCCGGTAGGCAGTTCGCAGGGAGAGAAATTTCGGCAGTGCCTCATGACCTATATACAATTCCTGGCGGCCACGGCTCATCATAAGCGCTTCAAGCTTCCCCATAGCATCATCCTTTTCACGAAGAAAACACGCCCTGATGAAACCAGCATCCTTCTGATAATCAATTTCAGCGTAAGGTTGTTTCATATGGGACAAAAATGCCACTCCATATATAAATTTAACTACTATTTGGTGACTATGTTATGTTTAAAAACAGAATAACATAACTAATAAGATTATGCGGGTGGAAAATTTCAATTTGCAGCACACTTTGGAATCCGGGCAGTTTTTCAGGTATGAAAAAACAGGCAACTGGTATGTCTGCCAGGAAAGAGACAAACATTTCAAGATAAGTCAGATTGGAAACAAACTTGAATTTTCAGGAACCAATAAAAAATATATTAAAAAACTTTTCGGGCTTGACCAGAATTACAGCAAGATAATAAAAGAACTTTCAAAAGACAACACACTTCTACCGGCGATCAAAAAATACCACGGCCTGCGCATAATGCAGCGCGACCCATGGGAAACGCTTGTCAGCTTCCAATGCAGCATTTTCAGCAACATAAAGAAAATAAAACTGAACATGAATAATCTCGCAAAAGCTTTTGGAGAGAAAAAAACAACTCACAACACTTTTCCGGAACCTGGAGCGCTGAACAACCTTGACAAAATAAAAAAATGCGCTACCGGCTTCAGGGCAAAATACATTTTTGAAGCCAACAAGATGGTAAATGACGCTTATTTCGAGAAATTGAAAAAGAAAAGCTATGAAAAAGCGAAAGCCGAGCTGATGAAGCTTCCAGGAATAGGAGAAAAAGTGGCTGACTGCATATGCCTTTTTTCACTTGGAAAACTGGAAGCGTTTCCAGTAGACGTATGGATAGAAAGAATAATGACTAAACATTACTTTGACAACAAAAAAACAAAACACAGAGAAATACGCGCATTTGCAAAAGAAAAATGGGGAAATTTGGCGGGATACGCACAGCAGTTTTTGTATCATTGGGGCAGATTAAATGGTGGCACACGAACAGATTGACAAAGTGCTGAATCTGCTTGTAAAAGAGCAGGGAACGACAACAATGCTCGGCAGATTGGGCAAGAAATACGACCCGTTCAAAGTATTGATATCAACAATATTAAGCGCAAGAGCAAAAGATGAAGTCACCGAAGTCATTGCGGAAAAATTGTTTGAAAAATACCCAACTGCCGAGAAATTAGCCAGGGCAGACAAAAAAGATGTCGCAAAAATCATCAAAAGAATCGGGTTTTACAATACAAAAAGCAAGAATGTAATCAATGCAGCGAAAATGCTGATAAAAAAGTTTGGCGGCAGGGTGCCTGACAATCTTGGGCAACTGATTGAACTGCCAGGAGTCGGCAGGAAAGTCGCGAACTGCGTGCTTGTTTATTCATTCCAGAAAGACGCAATACCAGTTGACACGCACGTTCACCGGATTTCAAACAGATTGTGCTGGGTAAAAACAAAAACGCCGGAAAAAACAGAGCAAGCGCTGGAAAAAATAGTGCCGCGAAAACACTGGCAGCTGATAAACGACACATTTGTTGCGCACGGCAAGACAATCTGCACACCTATATCTCCGTTCTGCTCAAAATGCCCAATATATAATTACTGCAAAAGAAAAGGGGTAGTAAAACATCGCTGACATAAATAAGGCAGCTGCAATCTGCATAAGAGACAGGAAATTATTGATTGTTCACAAAAAAGGAGTTGGCTACATAACATTAGGTGGCAAAAAAGAGAAGGGAGAAACAGACATACAAGCCCTTGAAAGAGAAGTCAAGGAAGAAATCGGATGCACGGTGAAAAATCCAAAGCACTTCGCGACTTTTGAAGGGCCGACGCACGACTTCAAGCAAACGCTCAGAATGACATGCTACTTATGCGACATAGAAGGAGAAATAAAACTGAATGCAAACGACAATGTTGACGGATACTGCTGGATGGGCAGAGAAGATTACAAACAAATAGAAAGCGAGCTAGCGCATATGCTAAAAGCAAGCATAATACCGGAACTCATAAAGCAGGGACTTCTCTGAGGGTTAAGTCAACTCTCTGGTGCTGGCCACGCTGCCTCGACGTTGTAGAGGCGACTTTTCTCTCCCCCGCACTTGCAAGGGGAGAAGAAAAGTCAGTCAAAGACCAGCGCGACCATTAAGTTGACAGCACCTTCTCTGAGCAACATTTTTATACAGCCACACAACTAAAACACGCATGGTCAATATGATTAAGGTGCTGGTGGCGGTCACAGTACTTCTCATCATTATCGGCATCGCCCTGCTCGGAAAAAAAATCGGCAGGGCGCTCATTTTCAAAACAGCAAAAACGCCCAGCAATGAAAGCATCATTATTGAATGGATAACAGGGATACTTGTTGTCGGATTGTCATTTACATATTACATAAAGCAAAATCCCGAAGCAGACATCACAATGTGGATTGGAGTCATTGTTTACTTTGCCGGCTGGATGCTGCAATTATTTGCACGTAAGCAATTATATGAAGATGCGACTTTTGAAAAGCGTCTTATGAGCGGATTTGAAGCAGCACAAATGGGGCTTTATGCACACATACGGCACCCAAGCAAGACAGCATTACTGCTGATAATGATTGGATTATGCTTTGCCCTTGGAAGCATCTGGGCGCTGGCAGTGCTCGTCTTCCTATTTTTACCTGCGCTGCTATACCGCATCAGCTGCGAAGAACGCGCGCTAATGGACCAATTCGGCGACAGATGGATGACATACAGGGAAGACACAAAAAGAATAATACCAAAGGTGCTCTAAATGAAACAGAAAAAAGAGCCGTGGACTGGAAACAGAATCCTGCAATTGACATGGAAAATAATCAGCGCAGGAATCAGCATTCTCATGCTGCTTTTCTTCCTGACAATATTCGCCAACTTTTTCGGGGCAATCATACCGGAAACTCTCACCGGCAACGTGGCAGTCATCCCGATAGAGGGAGTCATCAGCAGCGATGGCGACAGCTGGCACCAGACAGTCAAAAGCTCAAGCATTATCAAGCAAATAGAAAAAGCTGACAAGAATTCGGAAATAAAGGCACTCCTGCTCGAAATCAACAGCCCCGGAGGAACCCCTGTTGCGACAGACGAAGTGGCGCAGGCAGTCAAAGCGGCAAACAAGACAACAATAGCAGTCATCAGGGAGACCGGCGCATCGGGAGCATACTGGATTGCAACAGCAGCAGACAGGATATTTGCAAACAGGATGAGCATCACAGGCAGCATAGGCGTGCAGGCAAGCAAGCTCGGATTTGAAGGCCTGCTTGCTGATTACAACGTAACCTACAGGAAATTGACAGCAGGCACATTAAAAGACGCAGGCACGCCATTCAGGGAAATGACACCTGAAGAAAAACTACTGTATCAGCAGCTTCTTGACAAGCTCCACAATGAATTCATCAAAGCAGTGGCGGAAAACAGAAACCTGCCAGAAGCAAAAGTCAGGGAACTCGCAACAGGATTCGTCTATCTCGGAGCGGAAGCAAAGGAACTCGGACTTGTGGACGAGATTGGCAGCAAAAAAGATGCCTTGAAATATCTGGAACAGCAGCTCAACATCACAGCTCAACCAATCGAATACAAAGAGAAAAAAACGTTCTTCCAGGAACTGTCTGGCCTGACAGCAGATAATTTCTACCAGATAGGCAGAGGCCTGGGCAGCGTATTCGCAACAGACACTGCCATTTCATTCACGTAAAGACATTTTTCTGCCCGGTACAATCCCGTACTTTTCGGCAACATTTGCATTCAGCTCAAGCACATACTGAGCCGGCTTTTCCGAAGTATAAGTCAGGCACGGGTCAGCTTTGCATGGAGGCACGCCTGTCTTAACCTCAACAACAACCATATTCCCATCAAGAAAAACCATATCCAGCGGAATCAAAGTATTCTTCATCCAGAACGTCTTAGGTTCTTCCACCGAAAAAATGAACAGCATGCCGCGGTTTTCCGGCAACGACTCACGGTACATAAGCCCCTTCTGCTGCTCTGCAGGCGTTCGCGCAATCTCAACCTCAAAAGAAACGCCGTTATCAAATGTAACCACAGGCACTGTTGCGCAGGCGGCGAGCAACAACAAAAAAATTATTCCTTTAATCCCATGCTGCTTTTCCAAATCGGCACCTCGTACGCCATCGGCTCCTTCTCCAGCTTCAAAATGCCCGCATCAATCAAATCATCAATATTCACCATATTTTTTGCTGCATCAGGAATCCGCGGACAAGCAGTGTTGACCCAATAGTCAATGAAAGGAAAATTCTCAAACTCGGACAGGTCAAGCTCGTCACAGGCGAAAATATAGTATTCCTTATCGCCCTTCTTTTGCAGTTCCAATGCGCGCATCAGATTTTTCTGACCGATTTTTGTTGTAACTATAATTCCAACACGCTTTGCGTGAAGGAATTTGTTCAACTGGCCCAATTTCAGCTTGCGCCACTCATCAACACGCTTTTTGTCAAGCTTCCCGAATTCTTTCGTGACAGGATTCCACAAATAAACAGGCTGTCCAGTAATAATCGCGACCTGCATGGGATGAAACTCACCTGAGCCGACAAACAGCCACTGGTCAACCTGACCTTTTATTTTTCCAGCGGCAGACGCGTTGCAGCCAAGCACCTGGCCTGCAAGCATCGCGGATTCCAGCTGCTTGAGAACATCGCCTATCTTGTGCTGGTGCTGAATGGTTGTCACAACACCCCACCTGCCCTTTGGAAGCTTTTTCAGCAAGCCGTCTGGCATCTTGACGTCAATCGTGCTTTTTGCGTGAACGTGCATTAGTTTCATATGACGGAAAGCCGCTATCCGCTTTAAAAACATTACTGAGAAAGGGCGCTATCAAATTAAATGACAATGTTGCCTCCTCTATGGTCCCAGGGACTGATTTTCCCCACGCAAGTCGAGAAGAAAATCACCCAGGGCAAGCCTTGGACAAAGCTGCTTAGACACAAAACCTGACTGCACTTTGAGAAAACAATAAATACGTGTGAAACATTCCAAGCGCATGAGCACAATAAGTTTGTTAATCGTAATCGGACTTATCCTTCTTGCATTTCTTGCCCTCAAGTTTCTTGTTGGCGCAGCACGCCACATAATCTCAATCGCTCTGTTCATCATTGCCATTGCCTTCGCAATTTACGTATTAACCGGCAATGATCCTTTTGGAATCGCGCACACCACAATGGATGTCGCTGGAAAAGCAGTAAATAAAATTACTGGCTGAAGCGCACATTCTTCCATAAGTCAGGAATAACCTTTTCAGCCAAAGGGCGCAAGTTCAGAATATCTTCCTCGTTGTACCAAACAAGCTTATCAAGATAATCACGGTCGCCAGTGCTTTTCCACATCTCCCACAGATAAACAGCATCTTCCCCAGAAATATCTTCAACTTCAGCACGGCGCCGGATGTTCAACTGTTTCTCAATTGATTTCAAGCCGCCAGTCAATCCTACCTTCTGGCAGACAAAACGCAAATCAACATGCGGCAACGGAAAATCAATGTTGAAAAAACGCCGCATAATTGGAAGGTCAAATGAAGCTCCGTTGAAAGTCACAACAATCTTATACTTTTCAAGTTCTCTTATTACAAGGGAACGGTCAAGATTAAAGCCGCGCACAAAAGATTTTGCATCAATACCATCAGACAAGCCGACAACTGTAATGCTGCTGTAATAACCATTTGTCTCAATGTCAAGATACACTGCTTCGTCCTTGAACTCGTTATACAAACGCCACTGCTCTGCAAAAGGAATTTTCCGCGCGAAAAACAAAGAATCCTGGTCGCGCAGACGCTGCTTGGCCTCTTGCAGTTTCCAGTCAAAAGTTTCCTTTCGCGCCTTGCTGACGCCTTTGACAGATTCCGAACTGAGAAAATCATCCCAGGAATGAATGCCCTGCCTCCAAATCTTTGACTCAGTACGCCGCTTGACCTGAGGAAGCAGTACAAATGACTGGGAAAGCATAGAAGAAAAACCAGCCACAACGCTTATAAATACTGCGCACATCTGTCCAGTGAGGAGTGGCTGTTTTAAGACGTTGCAATAATATCCAGAAGATTCAACCGCCACCCCATTCAACCCCTAAGGTAAATATGCCGGCATTCGCACTACACGTAGACAGCTGCAAAAAACTATTCGAGCACTTCAAGCTCCGCAAGGAAAGCAAGAATTTTGCTTTGGTAGCAGTAGGCAGCGTAATACCAGACCTGCAGGAATTCGGAATCCTAAAAAGCGTGCATGGAAAGGCAGAAGCATTTTTGCAATATCTGCTTAAAGTTGACCCGAAATACGCACCACTGGCGATAGGAATGATAATGCACGAAGAACTTGACAGAGTCATAGACACCGAATTTGTCAACCCACACATGCCGGCAGCGCGCGAACTTCTGGAGCAATACGAATTCAGCACAGAAAAAGTAGCGCTTGCAGCCCACTATCTGATTGACCATACAGTCAACTGCTCACTAATAGAGCAAGAACCAAGCATACTAAAAATAACAGAGAAAATAAAGAAAAAACTTTCACACAGGCACGCGCACAAAATAGCATACCACCTCGCGACATTCTTCAACGCAGACACAAAAGAAGTATTAAAAGCACTTCACACTTTCAGAAAATTTGACCTTTCACAATACCTTTCAGTTGAAAGCTCCGCAGCACTATACGAGAAATTCATTTTTTTACAGCAGGAACTTAAAGCGAATCAGCACATCAATCTACTCGGAAAGGTAAAACTCGGGCTCAGCTACGGCAAATTTTTGCTCGGGCACAGAACACACCAGGCAAAAGAGCTACTGAACAAATCAAAAGAAAAATTCGCCAGCCACGGCAAAGCATACCTTTCAGCAAGAAAAGAAATGATAAAACGCCTTGCAAAGATATCTACAACGTACGCGCTTACTCTCAAATAAGAAAAGCATTATAAAGCCCCATTCTCGACATAGTCCGAATGAACAAGAAAGAAGAACTTGAGCAACAACAGAAGCAACAAGAAGAGGAAATCAGAAGAACCCCTATCCCGCGCGGCAACCAGGTTCTCGGCATCTGCGAACAAAGAGTCGGCGGCAGCAGAATGAAAGTACGCTGCATGGATGGAAAAACAAGAATCTGCAGAATTCCCGGAAGATTAAAAAGAAAATTATGGGTGAGAGAAGGCGACATACTTCTCATAGAGCCCTGGGAATTAGGCGGTGACGACAAAGGAGACGTTGTCTTCAAATACAAGCCAATACAAGTGGAACTCCTCAAGAAAAAAGGACTGCTGAAAGAAATAATGAAGGAAGAATGTTCGACATGATTGTTATTTCACAGCGCTTCCCGGCTCATTCTTTGAACGTAATGCAGAAATAATTAATTGAATCATTGCCTCCACATCAAACGGTTTGTTCAGGAATGCGAAGGCGCCGTTTTGCATCGCCTCTTCCACCGTTTTCTGAGAGCCATAACCGGAGCAGATAATAATTTTTGTGTTCGGATCGCTTATACGAATTTGCTTTAATACTTCTAATCCA